>NZ_JAHLEM010000236.1 GCF_018883605.1 Streptomyces niphimycinicus
GGCGGCGGGCCGAAGCCGGGCGGTGCCCAGGCGGCGTTGCGGGCCAGGGCGAGCCCGCCCGCCGTATTGCGGTCGCGCTTCTGCGGCAGCGGCCGCCCCTTGGCCCGCAGCGCCGCGTACACCTGCGCGTAGACCGTGTCCAGGTCCAGCAACTCCGGCCCGCCCGGCACCCCTTGCCGCAGCAGCCGCAGCAGCTCCCCGGTGAAGGCCGTATGGTGCTCGCCGGGCGGGGCGAGCGCGAAGCTGGTGTCGGGGACGGAGGCCAGCAGATAGGTGCCCTCGATCTCCACCTGGTCGATCACCGCCTCGGCGCTCGCCGCGCTCATGAAGCCGAGCACGCGTCCGCTGAAGCAGCAGTCGAGCAGCATCACCTGGCGCCCGGCCCGCCCGTCGAGCACGACATCGCGCAGCGTGCCGTACGGCAGTCCGGTGTAGGAGCGGTGCTGTATGGACCCGGTGAGCCCCAGGAACAGCTCGCCGCGGCGCGGTTCCACGAGTCCGTGTCCGGCGAAGTACACCAGCAGGGTGTCCGTGGCCTCCTCGGCCGCGGTCCGGACGGCCTCGAGGACCTCGACCGCGGTGGCGGGGTTCTCGACGACCGTGCAGTGCTCGGGCGCCAGCCCCCAGGAACCCGGTGCGCACAGGGCCGCGGCCAGCGCGCTCAGGTTGTTGGCCACCGCCGGGATCGGCTCCAGGTGGGCGTAGCGGCTGGTGCCGATGAGCACCGCGCGGGTGGCGGCCGGGTCGGGCAGAACGGCCACGGCTACCGCCCTCCTCCGTCGGCCTGACGGTCCGGATCCGGGTCCGGATCGGGGGCGGCCGGGCGCTCCAGCGCGTCGATCAGGCGCCGCAGCTCCTCGCCGTCGCCACCGGCGATGTCGACCGTAAGGTCACCACGGCGCACGGTGATCCGCCGGGCGTGCGGACGCGTCTGCCGCCAGGTGGACAGCGCCAGCGCGAAGGAGGCGGCGCTCCAGGCGTTCTCGGTGACCAGTTGCAGCACATCGGTGAGCGCGCCCATCTGCCCCGGTGACGGCTCGGCCTGGACCAGCTCCACATGGGCGCCGCGGCGCGCGGCCGGATCCCGTCTCAGCCAGTCGAGGAGCGATCGCAGCTCCGCCTCCCCACCGTCCACCGCTACGTCGATCCGCACCAAATCCCCCTTGTGACGACGGTCTCTCCAATTCTGTCCTACCCAGGGGCGTCGGCGCAGGATCAACGAAGAGCAAGGTCAACGGAGTTCGGGTGCGTGCCGCCCGCTCATGGCTGGCGCGCCGGTGGTGTGGCCAGCGCCCGGCGCCACTGGTCGGTGACCGACCGCCGCAGGCGTTCGGTGTCGACGGCGCCCGGGTCGAGAAGTCGTTGCAGCCCGATTCCTCGGAGCTGTCCGACGATCGCCACCGCGACCTCCTCGGGCGCGAGGTCGTGGCGGATGGTGCCTTCGGCGATTCCGGCCGCCACGTCGTCGCGCAGATCGGCCCTGAACGACTGGTCCCGCCCGCGGAAGATCGGTGCCAGTTCGGGCATGGTGGGCGCCTCGGCCCACAGCAGCAGGAACGCGTGATGGGCGGCGCCCACCTGGCCGAGTTCGCCGATGTAGCCGTCGATCAGCCGCAGGAGGCGGTCCAGCCCTGGGGGTAGATCGGCAAGGCCCGGCACGAACCCGGCTTGGGTGCTGCGGGCCAGGAGTTCGAGGAGCGCCTGCTTCGAACCGAAGTGGTGGGTGACGATTCCGCGGCTGTACCCGGCGCGCTCACCCACCCGCGCCAGCGTCAGCGAGCGCACTCCCTGCTCGATGACCAGCTCGGCGGCGGCCGCCAGCAATGCGGCTTCGGCCTGGTCGCGACGCTCCTTCTGGGTGCGGCGGGGGGTGGGCATACGAGACTCCTAACTAACTTGCGTGTCGTCCAACAAGTTTATACGGTGCCACTCATCCTGACTGGAGGTTTCGATGATCGACATGGATGAACGTGCCCTCGATGTCTTCCTGGCCGAAGACCCCGGCGGCCCCGTGGTGATGCTGAACCTGCTGCGGTTCCGCCCGGACGGCGGTCGCGAGAGCTACCAGCGCTACATCGAGGCGCTGGGCGCGGAGATCAACGCGCGGTACGGATTGCGGGTGGAGTACCTCGGGGACGGCGGTCATGCCCTGGTCGCCGAGGAGGGGCAGGCATGGGACACGGTGCTCCTGGTGCGCTACCCCAGCCGCCAGGCGTTCGCCGATATGGTCCGTGACCCCGACTACCGGGCGGTGTCCCATCTCCGCGCCGAGGCGCTGGTGGAATCGGTCCTCCAGCCGACCGTGCCGCTCCAGCCGACCGTGCCGCTCCAGGGGAGCGTGGTCTGATGCCCACTGTCTTCGTGCACGGCAACCCCGAGACGGCGGCCGTCTGGGATCCCCTGCTCGCCGAACTGAAGGCCGCCGGCGCCGCTCCGGCCGACCTCATCTGTCTGTCCCCGCCCGGATTCGGCGCACCGCTGCCGCCCGGGTTCGGGGCGACCGTAGGGGAGTACCGCGACTGGCTGATCGGTGAACTGACACACTTCGCCGAGCCCGTGGACCTGGTGGGCCACGACTGGGGCGGCGGACACGTCCTCAACGCGGTGATGAACCGCCCGGACCTGGTGCGGAGCTGGGCCAGCGACACGATCGCGGCCTTCGAACCCGACTACGTCTGGCATGAGCTCGCCCAGCGATGGCAGACGCCGGGAATCGGAGAGGCCGATGTGGCCGCACGCTTCGGCGCCCCCGTCGAGCAGCGGATCGCCACGCTCATCGAGCGGGGGATGGGCGAGGCGGCGGCCGAGCGCGTCGCCCAGGGGCAGAACGAGGCGATGGGCCGGGCCGTGATCGCCCTCTACACCTCCGCCATGCCACCGGTGATGGCCGAACTCGGCCGGGACCTGGAAAACGCCGCGCGGCGGCCGGGACTCGTGTTCCTCGCCACCGAGGACCACGCGGCCGGAACCACCGAACAGCGCTGCCGCGCCGCCCGCCGCGCCGGTGCCCGGGTGGAGGTCCTCGATGGGCTGGGCCACTGGTGGATGACACACGACCCCGTCCGCGGCGCGCGGGCGCTCACCCGCTTCTGGGCATCGCTGGGCCACGCGTAGCCGCACACGCGCGGATGCCGCCACCAGAGGCGGCCCGAGGCACGAAGCGGATCAACTGGCGTGCAGCATCAGCCCGATGCCCGCCACCATCAGTCCCGCCGCCGCGATTCTCGGTCCGCCGAACCGCTCCTTGAAGAACAGCGTCCCGATCGCCGCGCCCACGATGATCGACGATTCGCGCAGCGCCGCGATCGGGGCGAGTTCGGCCTGGGTCTGGGCCCAGAGGACCAGGCCGTAGGCGGAGACCGACAGCAGTCCGCCGAGCAGGCCGCGTGCGGCGACGGGGCGCAGTTGGCGCAGGAGGGCGCCGCGGCGGACCGCCAGGGCATAGGCGGGGATGGCGAAGCCCTCCAGGATCATCAGCCAGGCGATATAGCCGGGGGCGCTGCCGGAGGCGCGTACGCCCAGGCCGTCCACGACGGTGTACGCGGCGATGGACAGACCGGTGGCGATGGCGGCCGTAAGGGCGAGCCATTGCGGTGCGCCCCCGCCGTTCTGCCCGCCGTCCGGCCCGCTTTCCCCGTGGTCGGTGTGGTGGGAGCCCTTGGCGCCCCCGTGGCGGGAGCCCTTGACGCCCCACAACGCCACGCCCACCAGCCCCGCCGAGGCCAGTGCGATGCCCGCCGCCTGCCAGTGGTCCGGCCGCTCGCCGACGAAGACCGCGGCGGCCACGGTCACCACCAGCGGCGCGGTGCCACGTGCGATGGGATACATCTGGCCGAAGTCGCCCAGGTGGAACGAGCGCATGAGCAGCAGTTGGTAGACCACGTGGATGGCCGCGGAGGCCAGCAGATACGGCCAGGCGTCCGCGGCGGGCAGCGGGGCGAACGGCAGCAGCGCCAGCCCGCATACCGCCCCGCCGCCGCCCACCAGGGTGAAGGCGAGGAGCTGATCGCGGATGCCGTGCGCGATGGCGTTCCACGACGCGTGGGTGACGGCCGCGATGAGCACGGCGGCCGCGACGAGCGGGGTCATGCGGACCGCTCGCGCACATCCACCAGGGTGCCGTCGGCGTGTGCGATCAGGGTCTTGGGGTCGAGCGGGAAGACGGTGTGGGGGGTGCCCGCCGCGGCCCATACGGTCTGGTGCTCCAGCAGTCGGCGGTCGGCGAGGACGCGGGTGCGGGTGCGGTGGCCGAAGGGCGGCACCCCGCCGATGGCGTAGCCGGTGGTCTCCCGTACCAGCGCCGCGTTCGCCCGGCGGACGCTCCCGGCGCCCAACTCATGCCGTACGAGCTCGACGTCGACCCGTGACGCCCCGTCCATCAGCACCACCACCGGCTGCCCGTCCGCCTCGAAGACCAGCGACTTGACGATCTGGCTCAGCTCACAGCCGATGGCCGCGGCGGCCTCGGCGGCGGTGCGGGTGGCGTCGGGGAAGCGGCGCACCTCGACGTCCAGGCCGAGTTCGCGCAGGGCGTCGGCGAAGCGGGGGTGGGCGGCGGTGTCAGGGGTGGGGGTGGGATCGACCATGGAACGACGCTATCGACGCGCCCGCCGCCCACGCCAGGGCATTTCCCCGAGGTCGCACCGGCACCGGTCGGCCGGGCCGAACGCGAAGAAGCCGGGCGGGCGCTCGAAGCGCCCGCCCGGCTCCCGTGCCGTCACGCCGGTGGAACTTCCGGCTCAGCCGCCCGCGCGCAGCAGCGCCGCCACCATCGGGCCCGCCGTGTCGCCGCCGTGGCCGCCCTCGGGCACCACACCGGCGGCCGCGATGTCGTCGCGGTACGCGCTGAACCAGCCGTTGGGCTTCTCCTGGTTGTCCACCTCGGCCGAACCGGTCTTGGCGCCGAAGTCGCCGCTCATCCCGGCCATCGCCTCGGCGGCGGTGCCCGAGGTGGCCGTCAGCCGCATCAGCTTGCGCAACTGGTCATGGGTGCTCGACTTCATCCTCTTGCTCGCCTTGGCCAGCGTCCGGTGGTCCAGCGACGGCGAGACCAGATACGGCTGGCGGAAGGTGCCGGTGGAGGCCGTGGCCGCGACCGACGCCATGTTGAGCGGGTTCATCCGCACCCCGCCCTGGCCGATCAGCGAGGCGGCCTTGGAGGCCGCCGACTGCACCGGCACCGCGCCGTCGAAGGAGGGCACGCCGGTCTGCCAGTTGAGCCCGATGCCGAAGACGTTCCGGGCCTCGTTGGTCAGGTCGTCGTTCTTCAGCTTCCCCGCCTGGCTGATGAAGGCCGTGTTGCAGGAGCGGGCGAAGCTCTGCTCGAAGGTGCCGTTCTTGATCTCGAACTTCTTGTCGTTCTGGAACTTCCAGCCGCCGTAACTGAAGTACTTGGGGCACGGATGGGCCTTGCCGTACGCCGCCAGACCCTTGTCGATCAGCGTCGCCGAGGTGATGATCTTCATCGTCGAGCCGGGTGCGTACGAGCCCTGCATGGCGGTGTTGAAGCCGCTCGCGGGGGAGTTGGCCACCGCCAGGACCTCACCGGTGCTGGGCTTGACCGCCACCACCGACGCCTTGGTGCGCTTGCTCACCTGCTGCTCGGCGGTCCTCTGGAGCGATGCGTCGATCGTCGTGCGGAGCGTGCCCGGGGTGCCCTTGGAGAGCACCTTCAGCGTCTTGTCGGGGGACTTGGAGCCCTTGGCGCGCCGGATCCAGGTCTCCACGCCCGCCTTGCCGCCCGCCTTCTTGCCGTACCGCTCGCGCAGCGCGGCCAGGACGGTCTTGAGGGTCGGGTGCTCGGCGGCGGTCAGCTCCTTGCCGTCGCGGTCCACCGCCTTGATCGGCGGCGCCTCGGACGCGCCGGTCTTCAGGGTGTCGCCCTCGGCGAGGTCGGGCTGCACCACGGAGGGCTTCCAGCCGACGACCGGCTTACCGGTCTTGGTGTCGCGGGTGACGGTCAGCGAGGATTCATACGTCCAGGGGACGCTCTGACCGCCGGAGGAGATCTGGGCGTTGACCGAGAACGGCACCTTCGCACCGCTCGCCGCCCCCGGCTCCAGCGCCACCTTGGCCACATGGGCCTTCCTGCGGTAGTCGCCCAGCGCCGTGGTGGCCGCCCCGGTGTCGTCCGTAAGGGCGGCGGCCTTCGCCGTCTCGCCCGCCGACCAGGCCGCCAGGAACGCGCGGGCGGTGGCCTTGACCTCGGCCGCGCTGGGCGGGCCCGTCTTCACGTTCTTCAGGGACGGCTTGTCGTCACCCGAGCCGGCGCTCGCACCGTCCTTCGCACTGGAATCGTCCTGGCCGCCGCCGCAACCGGCAACACCGACCATGGCGGCGAACACCGCACCGACGATCGCGGCTCTCGCGCCACTCCGCATTACAGAACCCCCACAGTGTTCTCGATTCCCTCCATCAGTCGATGGAGGCCGCGGTGCCCGGCACTCTACCGGCACCAGGAGAAGCCCCCGCGCCCTCACCGTAGGGGGCGCGGGGGCGGGGGCCGGACCGGGACGGCGGGCCGGGATCAGATCCAGGTATCCAGCCACATGCGGGCACGCCAGGAGTCCATCGGCATCGTCTGCCCGGTGTAGAGCGGGAAGAAGTAGATGAAGTTCCAGATGATCAGCAGGACGAGCGCGCCCGAGCCGACCGCGCCGATCACCCGGCGGGTCTCGCTCGCCCCCGGTGGCCCCAGCAGCGCGCCGATCATCATCGCCACCGCCAGACACAGGAAGGGCACGAAGACGACGGCGTAGAAGGAGAAGATCGTCCGGTCCTGGTAGAGGAACCACGGCAGATAGCCCGCCGCGATCCCGCACAGGATCGCGCCCGCCCGCCAGTCGCGCCGCAGCGCCCACCGGAACAGCAGATACAGCAGCGCGAAACAGGCCGCCCACCACAGCAGCGGGGTGCCGAGCGCCAGCACCTCACGGGCGCACTTCTCGGCGGCGTCGGTGGGGCAGCCCTCCTGGCCGGCCCGCGGGGACTCGTAGAAGTACGAGACCGGGCGGGACTGCACCATCCAGCTCCACGGATTGGACTGGTAGATATGCGGCGAGTCCAGGTTGACGTGGAACTGGTAGACCTCGGTCTCGTAGTGCCACAGGCTGCGCAGCGGGTTGAGCAGCCAGTCGAAGGTGCCGCCGGTGCCGTAGCCGCCGCCGTCCGGCTTCCCCGATTCGGCCCAGTGGCGGAAGTAGCCGCTGTGCTGCCAGCCGCGCCTCCGGTCGAAGGTGCCGCTCGCGGTGAACCAGCCCGACCAGGAGGCGATGTACGTGACGATCGCCACAGGCACCAGCGAGAGGAACGCCCAGCCCAGATCGCGCCGCAGCACCGCCAGGTAGGGGCGCGGGGCGCCCGCCGTACGGCGGGCGCCCACGTCCCACAGGACGGCCATCAGGCCGAAGGCCGCCAGCACATACAGCCCGTTCCACTTGGTGCCGATGGCCAGGCCCAGCAGCACCCCGGCCGCGATCCGCCACGGCCGCGCGCCCAGCTTCAGGCCCCGGGCGACCGCCGGATCCGGCCGCGGTGTGCCGTCCTCACCGGCCGGCAGCGCCGCCGCCAGCCTGGCGCGGGTCTGGTCCCGGTCGACGAGCAGACAGCCGAAGGCGGCCAGCACGAAGAACATCAGGACCAGGTCGAGCAGCGCCGTGCGGCTCATCACATAGTGCAGCCCGTCCACGGCCATCAGCGCGCCCGCCAGACAGCCGAGGAACGTCGACCGGAACAGCCGCCGCCCGATCCGGCACAGCATCAGCACCGAGACCGTGCCGAGCAGCGCGACCATGAAGCGCCAGCCGAACGGGTGCAGCCCGAAGAGCTGCTCGCCGAGCCCGATCACCCACTTGCCCACCGGCGGGTGCACCACATACGAGGCCGCGTCGCTGAGCGGGATGTGCTGCGGGGTCTCCAGGATCCGGTCGTTGGCGGCTTTCGGCCAGGTGCCCTCGTAGCCGTACTCCCAGATCGACCAGGCGTCCTTGGCGTAATACGTCTCGTCGAATATGACGTTGTCCGGGCTGCCCAGATGCCAGAAACGGGTCAGCCCGGCGCACAGCGCGACCAGCAGCGGCCCGCCCCAGCCGCTCCAGCGGGCGATTCTGGCCGCCGCCGAGGGGGTCGCGCCGAAGACCTCCCAGAGCCGGGTGCCCGGCTCCGCGTACGGCGGGACCAGCCGCTCCCGTACGCCGGGCCTGGCCTGGCCCGCGTATCCGAAGCGGCGCAGCCGGCGCTGCCAGGCCGGCTGCTGCTGGCCGGTGGCTTTGCCCGGCTGGGCGTGGGTCGCGGTGTCACTGGTCACCGGGCCATCGTAGGGAAGGGGTCTGTGAGTGTGGTGGGCAAAGGCGCCGAACCGGGGATTCGCGCGGCGAACCGGGGATCGCTGCCCGGGGCGGCGGGCGCGCGGGGCCCGCCGCGGGCGGCTGCGAGGATGGTGGGCGTGACTGGAACGCTCGTACTGGCAGGGACCCCCATCGGCGACACGGCGGACGCGCCCCCGAGGCTGGCCGCCGAACTCATGGCCGCCGACGTGATCGCCGCCGAGGACACCCGGCGGCTGCGCCGCCTCACCCAGGCCCTGGATGTGCGCCCGGCCGCCCGGGTGGTGTCCTATTTCGAGGGCAACGAGTCGGCCCGCACGCCCGAGCTGGTCGAGTCGCTGGCCGAGGGCGCCCGGGTGCTGCTGGTCACCGACGCGGGCATGCCGTCGGTCTCCGACCCCGGCTACCGCCTGGTCGCCGCCGCCGTGGAGCGCGGAATCACCGTCACCGCCGTGCCCGGCCCGTCCGCGGTGCTCACCGCCCTGGCCGTGTCCGGGCTGCCGGTGGACCGCTTCTGCTTCGAGGGGTTCCCGCCGCGCAAGGCGGGGGAGCGGCTGAGCCGGCTGCGCGAGGTCGCCGACGAGCGCCGCACCCTGGTCTGGTTCGAGGCCCCGCACCGGCTGGACGACACCCTGGCGGCCATGGCCGAGGTGTTCGGCCCGGACCGCCGCGCCGCGGTGTGCCGCGAGCTGACCAAGACGTACGAGGAGGTGCGGCGCGGCCCGCTGGCGGAGCTGGCCGCCTGGGCGGCGGAGGGCGTACGCGGCGAGATCACCATCGTCGTCGAGGGCGCCCCCGCGCCCGGCCCCGAGGAGGCGGGCCCCGCCGAGCTGGCCCGCCGGGTCGCGGTGCGCGAGGAGGCCGGTGAGCGCCGTAAGGAGGCCATCGCGGCGGTGGCGCAGGAGGCCGGGCTGCCCAAACGGCAGGTGTTCGATGCCGTGGTGGCGGCGAAGAACGCGCCGGGAAGCGCGCCACGAGAAGGTAAAGCACCGTAGCGAAAAGCAAAGCTCAGGTTAGTAGCCGGGAAGCTGCGTGCCGGTTTTGGGAAGGCCGGTGCCAAATCTCGCTCAAAGAGCGGGAAGAGCCGATGCGGCAGCGCCGGGAAAGGCGTCCACTGGGTGTGGAAGACCTGGGGCGATCCCATCCCGGAAGACTTGTCCTGTGTGACAAGAGGAGCTGCCATGAGCGATATAGCGGGAACCTCGAGCGGTGCTCATCCGATTGCCGCCCACACCCCCTCCGCCGGGCCCGGCGAGGTGGCCCACGAGGCGTACGCCTTCGCCTGCATGAAGTGCGGGCACGGCTGGGAGCGGTCGTACGACATCGAACACCACGTGGACGGCGAGGGCCGGGCCTTCGTCGTCTACTTCACCGACGGCCTGCGCGTCCCGTCCCCGCTGACGAGCCCCGACTGCGTCAACTGTGGTGCGCATCTGGTACGGATCATGCGCTCGGGGCAGGTCTCCTCGGTCCTGGAGAGTGCGCGGCGCGGGAGGCCGCACACCGCCCGGGGCCCCGAGGCGGGCACTGGCGCGACGGAGGGGACGGACGGGGCGGACGGGGCGGCCGCCGGGACGGGCACCGGGGCGGATGGCGCACCGGAAAATGAGGGCCCCGCGCGACGCCGTGCGCACCATTGGCATCTGGCGAATCTGCTGCACCCCTTTCAGCACCACCGCGACTGAGTAGGTTCCGGTTCATATGAGCTGTTTCACATGAGCGGGTTCACATCAGCGCGTTCACATGAGCGGTTCACATGAGCCGGGCGCGGGTCAACTGAGCGGCCGGACGCGATTCACCGTACATTCACCGGGATTCATAGAATCGCGACCATGGTGAAAACAGCATCGACCCCCGGCGGCAGTGGCAAGGCGAGTGGCGCGCAAAAGGAAAAGGACGCGCCCCCGCCGCCGCCGGAGCCCCTGCGGGTCCCGGTCGCCGATTCCCACACCCACCTGGACATGCAGTCGGGCACCGTCGAGGAGGCGCTGGCCAAGGCCGCCTCGGTCGGCGTGACGACCGTCGTCCAGGTGGGATGTGATCTGGCCGGGTCCCGGTGGGCGGCCGAGACCGCGGCGGCCCACGAGAGCGTCTGGGCCACCGTGGCCCTGCACCCCAATGAGGCGCCCCGCATCGTCCTCGGCACACCCCCTTCTGGGGGGCAAGCCCCCCAGACCGCCCGCGACGGCTGGGCGCGGCAGCCCGGCGGCGACGCCGCCCTGGACGTGGCCCTCGACCAGATAGCGACCCTCGCCGCCCTGCCCCAGGTGCGGGGCGTGGGCGAGACCGGCCTCGACTACTTCCGCACCGGCCCCGAGGGCATGGCCGCCCAGGAGCGCTCGTTCCGCCGCCACATCGCCATCGCCAAGGAACACGGCAAGGCGCTGGTCATCCACGACCGCGAGGCCCACGACGATGTGCTGCGGGTGCTCGCCGAGGAGGGCGCGCCCGACACCGTCGTCTTCCACTGCTACTCCGGCGACGCGGCCATGGCGAAGATCTGCGCCGAGCGCGGCTACTACATGTCGTTCGCGGGCAACGTCACCTTCAAGAACGCCCAGCCGCTGCGCGACGCCCTCGCCGTCGCCCCGCTCGACCTCGTCCTCGTCGAGACCGACGCGCCGTTCCTGACCCCCGTCCCCTACCGCGGACGGCCTAACGCTCCGTATCTGATTCCGCTCACCCTGCGGGCCATGGCCGAGGTCAAGGGCGTCCCCGAGGACACTCTGGCGACCGCCGTGGCGGCCAATACGGCGCGCGTCTTCGGCTATTGAGGGCGCGGCGGTGCCCAGTGAGAGGCGGTGGCGATCCGGCGCAACTGATCACACTGCGTGATGAATTCGCTTTGGAGAGTCACCCCCACTCCGCTACAGTCCCGGACTCAACGCCCTGACCAGTGGACTTGTGGAGTGTTACGGGAGTGTTCTTGTGAGCCGTAGGGGCAGCCACCGCGTCTCGGGCGGCCGAGCCGCCGCCCGCCGAGCCGCCCGCCGCGGCACCACCGGCCGGACCGACCCGATGCGCCGGCTGCTGCCACAGGCGATGGTGGTCGCCGCGCTGGCGGGCGGCACCTCCGCCTTCGTCGCCCAGGACAAGGCCGTACGGCTCAGCGTGGACGGCGACGCGCGCACCCTGCACACCTACGCCGACGACGTGGGCGAGCTGCTGGCGGACCAGGACGTCCGCGTCGGCGAGCACGACATCGTCGCCCCCGCGCCCGGGGAGCGGCTCGCCAACGGCGACGAGATCGCCGTCCGCTACGGCCGACCGGTCACCCTCACCCTCGACGGGGAGCGCCGCCGGGTGTGGACCACCGCCCACACGGTTGACGGCGCACTGCGCCAACTGGGCGTACGTGCCGAGGGCGCGTACCTCTCCGCCTCCCGCTCCGCCGCCATCACCAGCCGCGGCCTGCTGCTGCACGTGCGCACCGAGCGCACCGTCACCTTCCTCGCCGACGGACGCGAACACACCATCCGTACGAACGCGGCCACCGTCGGCGAGGCCCTCGCCGCCACCGGGCTCACCCTGCGCGGCCAGGACACCACCTCCGTCCCCCAGGACAGCTTCCCGCGCGACGGCCAGATGGTGACGGTGATGCGGATCACCGGCGGCAAGGAGGTCCGCGACGAGCCGGTGCCCTTCACCACCGTCCGCCGCGCCGACCCCACCCTCCCCAAGGGCACCGAACTCGTGGAACGGCCCGGCGAACCGGGCACGCTGCGCACCAGCTACCGGGTGCGCAGCGTCAACGGCGTACGGCAGCGGCCCCGGAAGATCCGCAGCGAGATCGTCAAGCCGCCGGTGGCCCGGATCGTGCGGGTCGGCACCATGACCGTGCCCGCCCGGGTCGGCGGCCCGGCGGACGGGCTCAACTGGCGGGCGATGGCGCGCTGCGAATCGGGCGGCCGGGCGGACGCGGTCGACGGCTCCGGCCGCTACGGCGGCCTCTACCAGCTCGACCAGGGCACCTGGCACGACCTCGGCGGCCACGGCCGCCCCCAGGACGCGCCCGCGGCCGAACAGACGTACCGCGCCAAGAAGCTCTACCAGCAGCGCGGTACCGGGCCGTGGCCGACGTGCGGGCGCAAGCTCCACCACTAGGGCGGGGGCTCGCCCCGGCCCAGGGTCCTTCTGACGGTGGGAGGTGCCCCGGCCGATGACGGGCACCCAAGCCCGGGGACGCCCTGTCCGTCCGTGAACCGGGGCCCTGAAGAGCGGCCGTAAACTTCCCGGGTGAGCTCCACCGATCCCGATGTCCTGCTCGGCCCCGCCGACATCCGCTCCCTCGCGGCGCGGCTCGGCGTACGCCCGACCAAGCAGCGCGGCCAGAACTTCGTCATCGACGCCAATACGGTCCGCCGGATCGTCCGGACCGCCGGGGTGCGCCCCGAGGACGTGGTCGTCGAGGTCGGCCCCGGGCTCGGCTCGCTGACCCTCGCGCTGCTGGAGGCCGCCGACCGGGTCACCGCCGTGGAGATCGACGACGTTCTCGCCGCCGCCCTTCCCGCGACCGTCGAGGCCCGGCTGCCGCACCGCGCCGACCACTTCGCGCTGGTGCACCGCGACGCCCTGCGGGTGACCGAACTGCCGGGCCCCGCCCCGACCACCCTGGTCGCCAACCTGCCCTACAACGTCGCCGTGCCCGTGCTGCTCCATATGCTCGGGCGCTTCCCGACCATCGAGCGGACCCTGGTCATGGTCCAGGCCGAGGTCGCCGACCGGCTCGCCGCCCCACCCGGCTCCAAGGTCTACGGCGTCCCCTCCGTGAAGGCCGCCTGGTACGCCCACGTCAAGCGCGCGGGTGCGATCGGCCGCAACGTCTTCTGGCCCGCGCCGAATGTCGACTCCGGCCTGGTCTCGCTGATACGCCGGGACGAGCCCCTGCGCACCACTGCCACCCGGGACCAGGTCTTCGCGGTCGTCGACGCGGCGTTCGCCCAGCGCCGTAAGACCCTTCGGGCGGCGCTCGCGGGGTGGGCCGGGTCGGCGGGGGCGGCGGAGGAGGCACTGAAGGCCGCCGGGGTCTCGCCGCAGGCGCGCGGCGAATCGCTGACGGTGGAGGACTTCGCGGCGATCGCCGAACACGGGCCTGCGGCGGCCTGACTCCACCCGACGCGCCTGCGGCGGGCCCCTTCCCCACCCCGCCCCTACCCGAGCGGGGGCTGCGCCCCCACACCCCGCCGGGGCTCCGCCCCGGACCCCGCTCCTCAATCGCCGGAGGGGCTGGATAGCGGGGCATCTTCGCCCCGGACTCCGTTCCTCAATCGCCGGGGCGGTTGGGTAGTGGGGCGCCTTCGCCCCGGACTCCGTTTCGCCGGGGCGCTGCTCCCGTACCTCCGCGCCCTCGCCGGGCTCCGCCCTGGACCCCGTTTCGGGGGCAAAGCCCCCTGAGCGGGGCCACCCAGCCCCTCCGGCGATTGAGGAGCGGGGTCCGGGGCGGAGCCCCGGTTACGGGAAGGGGCGGGGTGGGGAACGAGCCCGCCGCAGGCCCACCCGCCCCGGCCCACCCCCGCAGACCCACCCCCTAGGCGGGACAATGGCCGCACCCGAAACACCGACCCGCCCCAAGGAGCCCCGTGACCCGCCCCGTGACCGCCCGTGTGCCCGCCAAGGTCAACGTCCAGCTCGCGGTCGGCGGGCTGCGCCCCGACGGGTTTCACGACCTGGCCAACGTCTTCCTCGCCGTCGGGCTCCACGACGAGGTCACCGCCACCCCCGCCGATACCCTCCGCATCACCGTCGAGGGCGCGGACGCCGACCAGGTGCCGCTGGATCACACCAACCTGGCCGCCCGTGCCGCCGCCGCCCTCGCCGAACGGCATGGCATCGAGCCCGGTGTCCACCTCCACATCGCCAAGGACATCCCCGTCGCGGGCGGCATGGCGGGCGGCAGTGCCGATGCCGCCGGGGCGCTGCTGGCGTGCGACGCGCTGTGGGACACCAAGGCGAGCCGCGACGAACTCCTCCAGATCTGCGCCGACTTGGGCAGCGACATCCCCTTCAGCCTCGTCGGCGGCGCCGCCCTCGGCCGGGGCCGGGGCGAGCTGCTGACCCCGCTGGAGACCGGCGGCACCTTCCACTGGGTGTTCGCGGTGGCCGACGGCGGGCTGTCCACCCCCGCCGTCTACCGCGAATGCGACCGGCTGCGCGAGGCGTCCGGCGGGGGCGCGGGCGCCGCCGACGTCCCGGACCCCGAGCCCTCCCAGGCGCTGCTGGACGCACTGCGCTCCGGCGACGCCACCGCGCTGGCCGCCGCCGTCTCCAATGATCTACAGCCCGCCGCGCTCTCGCTGCGCCCCGCGCTCGCCGCCACCCTGCGCGCCGGTGCGGACGCGGGCGCGCTGGCCTCTCTCGTCTCCGGCTCCGGCCCGACCTGCGCCTTCCTGGCCAAGGACCCCGAGGCCGCGCAGGCGGTGGCGGCCGCGCTGGCCGCTTCGGGCACCTGCCGCACGGTCCGGATCACCTCTGGCCCGGTCCCGGGAGCACGGCTCGTGGACGCCTGAGCGGGACGCCCCGCACCCCGGCCCGGCCCCCGGCGCACGGCTCGTGGACGCCTGAGCGAGGCGCCCCGGCCACCTGCCGCACGCCCGGATCACCTCCGGTTCGGCGTCTCCGGTCCGGTACCTCCGGTCCGGCGTCTCCGGCCCGGCGCCTCCGGTCCGGCGTCTCCGGTCCGGCGTCTCCGGTCCGGCGCCTCCAGCCCGGCACCTCCTCCGCTCCCCGGAGGGCACAGCTCGTGGACGCCTGAGCGAGGCGCCCCGCACGGCGACTACCCTGGGGAGCCGATCGATCCGCGTAATGGAGTGTGATGGCGACCAACCTGGTCAACGTTGAATCCGTCGGCAAGGTGTACGGCACCCGTGCGCTGCTGGACGGCGTCTCCCTAGGGGTGAACGAGGGCGACCGCATCGGCGTCGTCGGCCGCAACGGCGACGGCAAGACCACGCTCATCCGGATCCTCGCCAAGCTGGAGCCCGCCGACGACGGCCGCGTCACCCATGCCGGGGATCTGCGGCTCGGCGTGCTCACCCAGCACGACTCCCTCGACCCCGAGGCCACCATCCGCCATGAGGTGATCGGCGATCTCGCCGACCACGAGTGGGCGGGCAACGCCAAGATCCGGGATGTGCTCACCGGGCTGTTCGGCGGGCTCGACCTGCCCGGCTTCCCGCAGGGGCTCGACACCGTCATCGGTCCGCTCTCCGGCGGTGAGCGCCGCCGTATCGCGCTGGCCCAACTGCTGATCGCCGAGCAGGATCTGATCGTCCTCGACGAGCCCACCAACCACCTCGACGTCGAGGGCATCTCCTGGCTGGCCGGGCATCTGCGCGCCCGCCGCTCGGCCCTGGTGGTGGTCACCCACGACCGCTGGTTCCTCGACCAGGTCTGCACCCGGATGTGGGACGTCCAGCGCGGCGCCGTCCATGAGTACGAGGGCGGCTACAGCGACTATGTCTTCGCCCGCGCCGAGCGCGAGCGCATCGCCGCCGGCGAGGAGGCCAAGCGGCAGAACCTGATGCGCAAGGAGCTGGCCTGGCTGCGCCGCGGCGCCCCCGCCCGCACCAGCAAGCCCCGCTTCCGTATCGAGGCCGCCAACGCGCTGATCGCCGATGTTCCGGCGCCGCGCGACAGCGCCGAGTTGATGCGGTTCGCGAACTCCCGGCTCGGCAAGACCGTCTTCGACCTGGAGGACGTGACCGTCACCGCCGGGCCCAAGGTGCTGCTCAAGCATCTGACCTGGCAGCTCGGGCCCGGTGACCGGATCGGCCTGGTGGGGGTGAACGGCGCGGGCAAGACCTCGCTGCTGCGCGCCCTGTCCGAGGCCGCCCGCAGCGAGGGCGAACAGCAGCCCGCCGCGGGCCGGGTCACGGTCGGCAAGACCGTAAGGCTCGCGTATCTGTCCCAGGAGGTCGCCGAACTCGACCGGAACCTGCGGGTCCTGGAGGCCGTGGAGCAGGTGCGGCAGCGCGTCGACCTCGGCAAGGGCCGGGAGATGACCGCATCCCAGCTATGCGAGAAGTTCGGTTTCACCAAGGAGAAGCAGTGGACCCCGGTCGGCGATCTCTCCGGCGGTGAGCGGCGCCGGCTCCAGATCCTGCGGCTGCTGATGGACGAGCCCAATGTGCTCTTCCTGGACGAGCCCACCAACGACCTGGACATCGAGACCCTGACCCAGCTCGAGGACGTGCTCGACAGTTGGCCCGGTTCGCTCGTGGTCATCAGCCACGACCGCTACTTCATCGAGCGCACCACCGACCGGGTGCTCGCGCTGCTGGGCGACGCCGCCCTGCGGATGCTGCCGCGCGGCGTGGACGAGTACCTGGAGCGGCGGCAGCGCGCCCTGGCGGAGGCCGCCCCGGCCGCCGCGCCCGCCAAGCAGAAGGCCGACGAACAGGTCGCCCGGCAGCGGTCGGCGGCCGAGCAGCGCGCCGCGAAGAAGGAACTCCAGAAGATCGAGCGGCGGCTGGACCGGATCAGCGAGCAGGAGTCCGATCTGCATACGCGGATCGCCGAGCACGCCACGGACTTCGCCAAGGTCGCCGAGCTGGACACCCGACTGCGCGAGCTGACGGGGGAGCGGGAGGACCTGGAGACCCGGTGGCTGGAGCTGGCCGACGACGCCTGAGCGGTGGAGGAGCAAGGGGCGGGCCGCCTTCGATGTGAGTGGCCTGAAAGCATCGTGTGAAGAGGTCGTGCGCCCCTGGCGTGCGCCCTGGCAACGGTCGCGTCACAGGCCGGTCTCAGGTGGTCGATGACCTGGAAACTGGTCCCTATTGCGCCCCTTACGGGTGATACAAAGAACTCCCGCCTGCCTTCCGCTCAATGGCGGGGTTCCACGTCCGATTCGCTCC
The DNA here is from genome assembly GCF_018883605.1 of Streptomyces niphimycinicus. Taxonomy (GTDB): domain Bacteria; phylum Actinomycetota; class Actinomycetes; order Streptomycetales; family Streptomycetaceae; genus Streptomyces; species Streptomyces niphimycinicus. Next base: position 17,180 of record NZ_JAHLEM010000236.1, read on the forward strand.
TTCCCGGAGGGCTTTGACCACCGGGATCGCGGGGGAGGCCGGTCGGTCGGTGGGTCCCGCACCTGAAGGATTTCGCATGTCACAGCCGCCTCCGCCGCCCAACCAGCCGCCGCAGGGCGGCTTCGGGGCACCGCAGGATCCGGGTTACGGCTATCCGCAGCAGCCGCCCACGCCGCCTCCGGGCCAGCAGGGTTACGGCTATCCGCAGGCACCCGGTCAGCCACCGCAGACCCCGCCTCCGCCTCCGGCGGCACCGCCCGCCCCGCCGCAGACGCCCCCGCCGGGCGCCGGCGGCTACGGCTACCCGGAGCAGCCGGTATCCGGCCAGCAGCCTTACGGTCAGCCGCAGTACGGTCAGCCGCAGTACGGTCAGCCGCAGTACGGGCAGCAGCAGTACGGCCAGCAGCCCTACGGTCAGTCGCAGTTCGGCCAGCAGCCTTACGGCCAGCAGTACGGCCAGCCGCCGCAGGCCCAGTTCCCCGGCGGCCCCGGTCCGGGCGCCCCCGGCGGCTCCGGCCGGTCCAAGCAGCGTATGGCGATCATCGTCAGCGCCGTGGTCGCGGTCGCCCTGATCATCGGCGGCGGCATCTGGTTCGCCACCAAGGACGACGGCGGCGGCAGCGAGGCCAAGGGCAAGGACAAGCAGTCCACCCAGGGCTCTTCAAGCGGTTCCACGGGCGGCGAGGACAAGCCCGCCAAGACCGTAGACGCCAAACTGCTCAACAAGGTTCCGATGCCCCAGGTTTCCGACCAGGTCACCGTCGAGGGCATGTGGGTCACCGACGACACCTTCGTGAAGGCCGGCGTGTACAAGATCGTCGGCTATCCGCTGAGCGGCGGCACCGCGAAGTGGACGATCCCGCTGGACGGCGCGGTCTGCTGGTCCTCGGACCACCTCACCAAGGACGGCCTGACCACGGTCCTCTACCAGGAGGCCAAGCCGTCGGCCAAGGACAAGTACCCCGGCTGCTCCGAGATCGGGCTGCTGGACCTCAAGAACGGCAAGATGCTCTGGCACCGGAACGCCAAGGAGGGTGACGAGAAGGTCCGCTTCGACGAGGTCACCATCGGCGGCGGCACCGTGGCCGCGGGCGGCACCAGCGGCGGCGCCGCCTGGTCCACCTCGGGCCAGGCGCTGTGGAAGCCGAAGTCCGGCGAGCAGTGCTCGGACGACGGCTACGCGGGCGGCGAGGACAAGCTGGTCGCGGTGCGCCGCTGCGGCGACTACGACAACCCGCAGATCCAGGTCCAGACGCTGAACCCGAAGACGGGCGCGGTGAAGTCGGCCTACAAGGTCTCGCAGGGCATCGACTACGTCCATGTCGCCTCCACCGACCCGCTGGTGATCGGCCTCGACGCCGGTGACTCCACCGGCTCGGCGGTCTCGGACTTCCTGTCCATCGACGACAGCGCCAAGACCGGCAAGGTGCTCGGCAAGATCGGCACCGAGAACGGCAAGTACGACGCCAAGTGCGACTCGACCAACGTCGAGGGCTGCCGCAAGATCGCCGTCTCCAAGTCGGCCAACACCCTCTTCCTCGGCTCCGAGGACCGCACCGACTCCACCGCCGCGACGGCCAACGAGGTCGTGGCGTTCAGCCTGGCCAACGGCAAGCCGATCGGGAAGACGGACGGGGTCAAGGGCGCGGCCCTCACCCCGCTCGGGCTCGACGAGGACGGCTCCGTCCTCGTCTATCAGGAGAGCACCTGGGAGGCCGGTGGCGCGGTCTGGAAGATCGACCCCAAGTCGTACGCCAAGACCAAGCTGCTCCAGAACTCCGTCGCCTCCCATGAGGTGGAGTCGAAGTTCAGCCCCAGCTACTCGGAGATCATCTACTCCGGGAAGCACCTGTTCATGAGCGACGTCTACGCCACCAAGCCCTCGGGCACCTATGACAAGGACGACCCGCTGGCGATCATCTTCGGCGCGAGCTGACCCCTTCGGCGTTCGCCCGGCCCACCGCGGCCCCGCCCGTACCCACCGTACGGGCGGGGCCGCCGCCTTTCGCCCCGGCGGAGCGCCGGGGCACGCGCCCGCGCGGAACCCGGCCGCATCGGTCCGATTCAGACGTCAACCGGACCTCAAGTAGGCACTAATGGCCGGGATTTCGGCATTCCGGGGGGCTTCTGCCCGGTAAGGGGCGCACAACGTCGAACAAGCGTGTAGCTTTCCCCCCTGGGCGAATGGGGGGAGCTCATGGGCGTGCGACTCATGGTGGTCGATGACCACCGTCTGCTCGCGGAGGCGCTCGCCTCGGCGCTGAAGCTGCGCGGGCACCGGGTGCTCGCCGCGGCGGCACCGAGCGCGGGCGCGGCGGACCTGGTGGTGAGCCGGGCACCGGAGGTGTGCCTGCTGGGCACGGCGGCACCCGCCGAACCAGGGGTGTTCGACCCGGTGGTGCAGATCAAGAAGGAGCGGCCGCAGGTCGCGGTCGTGGTGCTCGGCCCGGTGCCGAGCCCGCGCGGCATAGCCGCCGCCTTCGCCGCCGGCGCATCCGGCTATGTGCGCCACGACGAGCGGATCGAGGGCGTCGAACGCGCCATGATGAAGGCGCGTGCGGGCGAGGCCGCCGTGGCGCCCCAGTTGCTCCAGGGGGCCTTCGCGGAGCTGCTCAACCCCGCGGCCCAGCCCGACGACGAGGGTGCCCGGCTGCTGCGCATGCTGACCCCGCGCGAGGTGGAGGTGCTGGTGCGGGTCGCCGAGGGCGAGGACACCCGGCTGATCGCGGCGGGCATGGGGATCGCCCCCAGCACGGCCCGCACCCATGTGCAGCGGGTGCTGATGAAACTCGGGGTGGGCTCACGGCTGGAGGCGGCGGCCCTGGCGGCCCGCACCGGGCTGCTGGACCGCGCGGCATCCCGCCGGACCGCATCGCTCTCGCCTCAGCCGCCCGCGTCGTCGTAGCCCGGGCGATCTCGTCGTCGAGCGCATCCCGGTCAACGACGGCCGTCGTGAGGACCGGCGGGGATCGCGCCGCACCCGGGCGAGGAAGAGGAGAAGCGCTACCACGGCGAGGATCGCAAGCACGGCAGTCGGCATGGGGTGTTCTCACCTTGTTGATCGGCGGGGCGTGGATGTCCCGGGTGTGGGTACGGCGGTGGCCGGTTACTCGGGGTGCGGGCCTGGCTGCGCAGTGACCGACCTCAGCAGGGGGCGGCTCAGCGCGCTTGCCGCCAGTAGTCCCACGAGGCCGAGGCCGAAGGAGGCAGCGAGCAGGGCGACTCCCCCGGCGTCGAATGAGGAACTGCCGCCGTCGAGAGTGAGCGGAGCGGCAGTGAAGACACCGGTCAGGACGGCTCCGCCGGCGAGAACGGCCACGGGGACGAGGGTCTCCTCGAGGCGGGCGGCGTCCAAGGTCCGTAGCGGGGTGCCGGTGAGCCGGAGCAGGCCGTAGGTCCGGCGGTGGCTCAGGACCGAGGAGGCCGCGGTGATGCCGGCGGACGCGATCGCGGTGATGAACGTGACGCCGAGGACCACCAGGGTGGCGGTGGAGAAGTCCTCTGCGAACAGCTTGCCTGACCAGTTGGCGTCCGTGCCGGTGATCGGGTACTGGCCGGGCACGAGAGACACCAACGCGGTGCGAGCGCGGTCCAGGTTCTCGGCCCCGCCCGGCACGGTGGCGGTGACCTGCACAGTGTCCTTGCCCACACCCATGGCGACCCAGTCGGTGCTCGTGCCGACGGTGGCGGTGATCCCGGCGTCCTGGAGGCGCTGCTGTGCTTCTTGCCGGACCACGGCCGTCCCGCCCTTCGGCACGGCCACGGCCAGGGTGTCGGGGTGTCCCCACGGTGAGGTGCCGGAGACACTGAAGAGGGCGAAGAACCCGGCTACGAATCCGGCGAGGGTGAGCCCGGAGACCGTACGCCACGCGCTCTTCGGGTCGTCCAGCAGGCGCCGCCCCGCCAGCAAGGTCGCCGGCTTCTGGGCCGATGCACAGATGATCCGCCCGAGGACGCCGACCACCCACGGGCCGATCGCGGACAGGGCGAGGAAGACGACGGCGAAGAGCACCAGGATGCCGTTGACCTCGCTCTTGTTCTGGTCGGTGATCCATGCGTAGCCGCCGATCACCGCGACGAAGACCAGAACTCGCAGGAAGCTCATACGGGGTGGCTTCGAACGGCGGGCCACGCCCAGCGGGCCGACGACGACCTGACGCAGCCCGAGGAGCGCGCTGACAACCACCATGCCGACGACACCGGCGAGCACGGCGAGCAGCACCGGCAGTCCGACCCACAGGTCGGCGGCGTACCAGGAGCCGCCCGCCACGGGCACCTTCGCGGCGGCCGGCAGCAGCAGCCCGTAGCCGACAGTGCCCAGCGCCGCGCCCGCCGCGCCGGTAAGGGCGGCCTCGGCGGCCGTCATGCCCGCGATTCGGCCAGGGGTGGCACCGATCAGCCGCAGCGCGGCCAACCGCTGGTCGCGGCGGGAGACCGACAGGCGTGCGGAGGAGGCGCCCAGAACCAGCAGTGGGACGACGACGAGGATGGTGGCGATCTTCGCCAGGGACAGGTACTGGTCGCCGATTCCGTTGGTGACGGGACGTCCGGTGAAGTCGGCGACGCGGGTGGGGGTGACGGTGTCGCCGGGGCGTCGCGGGTCGTCCACGCGCGGGGCGGTGACAGCGGCAGCGTCGGGCTTGTGGCCGACGACGGCGACCAGTTCACCGGGGTGGGCCAGAGCTGCGCGGCCGAGAGTGCCGGCCGGCTTGCCGGGGACGGGGTGCCGGTCGGCGGGCAGCCGGTGGAGCAGGTCGGCGAGGGCCGGGGAGACCCACATCTGGCCGGGCTCGGGGAAGCGGGGCATGCCGGGCGGGGCCGGGGCCTTCCGGCCGGGCAGCCGCGCGACGTCGACGACGGTGACGGGTGTGCCGCCGCTGAAGGTGGTGCCGACTGCCTCGACGGCGACCGGGGACGCGGACTTCAGGGGGTTGCGCCAGTCGATGCGGTCGGCGCGCTGCTGGAAGCCGAGGTTGGCGGCCACGCAGAGCAGCAGCAGTGCGGTGCTGATGGCGGCCGCGGCAACGGCCAGCCCGGTGGCCAGCAGCCCGGACCGTCCTCCGGCCCGGGCCAACCGCCAGGTCAAGGTCCAAGTGGTGCGGTCCAGTGCCCTCATCGCCGGTACCCCGCGTGTCCCTCGTCACCGGCCGGGCGTGCGGGCGTGCTCCGGCCGGCCAGGCCCGCCGCCTCGGCGGCGTAGGCGACCGCGTGCGTGACCGCGGCGCCGTCCGGCGTCCGGTGGTCCTCGCTCGGGCGGCCGTCGCGGACCCGGACGGTGCGGTCACACCAGCGCGCCACGTTCTCGTCGTGGGTGACCACGACGAGCGCGGCGCCCTGGCTGCGGGTGATGCCGACCAGCAGGCTGATCACCTCCATGCCGGTGGTCTGATCGAGCGCCCCCGTCGGCTCATCGGCGAAGATCACCTGCGGGCCGCACACCAGCGCCCGCGCGATGGCCACCCGCTGTGCCTGCCCACCGGACAGCCGCCCGGGCCGCCGGTCTTCCTTTCCCTCCAGGCCCAACGGAGCGAACCACTCCCGGGCCTTGCGGACCGCCTGGCGGCGCGGCATGCCGCCGAGCATGAGCGGCAGGGCCACGTTCTCGTCGGCGGGCAGCTCCGGCAGGAGCTGGCCAGACTGGAAGACGAAGCCGAAGCGGGTACGGCGAAGCTCGCTGCGCTCCGGCTCCCCCATCTGGTCGATGCGTTCCCCTGCCAGCAGCACCTGGCCCTCGTCGGGGCGCTCGATGCCGGCCAGACAGTGCAGCAGGGTGGACTTGCCCGATCCTGAGGGGCCCATGACCGCCAGCGACTCACCCGCCGACAGGGACACCTCGACGCCCGCCAGCGCGCGGGTGAGGCCGAAGGACTTCATCAGGCCGGAGCCCACCAACACGGGGGACGCGGCGGACGTGCCGGAGGAGGTCATCGGGCCGCCTCCGTGGTCACGAGCACGCACAGGGCGAAGCAGACCCCGGCGAGAGCAGCCAGAGCCAGATCGAGAATGGTGAGAATCTGCATGGCTTCGACGATCTCTTCGTACCGCCGCGCCCGTCCTCGGCCACCAGGCCGGTAGGGGCGCGACGGCATCATCCCGCAGGCCGACCCCGTCTCGTCCGTAGGTCCTTACGCTTCAGGTTGTGGAACCCGATACACCGCTCTCCCCGACGGCCCGGCGCATCATCACCGTCTCGCTCTGCGGGGGCCTGGCCTTGGTGTGGCTGTTCGACCTGGCGACCTACTACAACCCGCACGGCCAGTGGTCGAACTGGCTGCCGCTCGTCTCCGGTCCGCTCGCCGCCGCCATGCTGCTCTTTCCCGACCGCCGGCCGGGCCCCGAGTGGCGTGCCGGCGCGGCCACACTCGGCTCACTGGCCCTGACCGCGTCGCTGTGGGCAAACAGTCCTATCAGCAACGTGTTCTGGAGCCTGCTGGAAACGGTTGCGCTCCTCGTGCTGCTCACCAGGACCGCGCGGCGGGTGGAGCGGCCGGCCCCCGCGGTGGCCCTGTCGGCTGCGCTGGGCGTCGCGGTGATCGTTCTGCCGCTGCGCACGGGCACGAACTTCGGCGTGCTCCAGGCTTCCTTCGTCCTGACGTTCGCCGTCGGCGGGGCTGTGGGCCTCGGCTGCTATCTGCGTCTGCTGGACGCCCGCCGGGCCCGGGCCATGGACACGGTACGGCACAACGAACGGCTGGTACTCGCCCGCGATCTACACGACTTCATCGCTCACCACGTGACCGGCATCATCGTGCACGCCAACGCCGCGCTGATGATCCAGGAGACCTCGCCGGAACAGATCAAACCACTGCTGGAGGGCATCTCCCGCGCTGGCGGCGAGACCCTGGACTCCATGCGGCGCCTGGTGCGCGTGCTGCGCGAGGACGACCACCAGGCCGCACGCCCCGGCGAACTGCTGGCCGAACTGGACCGCTTGGTCTCCGCGTTCGCCGGGCACGGCACCGAGGCGAGGCTGGACGTCGGGGACAGAGTGCGCGGAGTCCGGCTTGCCCCGGAAGTGGAGACCTCCGTCCACCGTGTGGTCCAGGAGGCACTGACGAACGTGCGCCGCCACGCCCCCGGCGCGGACGTGGCCGTCCGCCTCGATCTTGACCGGCACGCCGACGGCGACCAGCTACGGGCGGAGGTACACAACACAGCGGCCTCGGCACGGGCCACGGCCCCGGCCGGCGGCCGGGGCGGCTTCGGCCTGGTCGGGCTGCGCGAGCGCGTGGAGGCCGTGGAAGGTTCCCTCACCAGCAGCCGGACAGCGGACGGGGGCTGGTGCGTGACCGCCGTCTTTCCCGTTCTGACGGCTGTGGAAGGATCACCTGCATGAGCAGTTGGAACGGGGCGGGCGAGGCGCGGACGCGGGTGCTGATCGCGGACGACCAGGAGATGGTTCGTACCGGCTTCCGGCTGATCCTGGGCACCCAGCCCGACCTCGATGTCGTCGGCGAGGCCGCCGATGGCGCCGAGTGCGTCGAACTCGCCCGCAGACTGCGGCCGGACGTGTGCCTCGTCGACATCCGTATGCCCAGGCTGGACGGTTTGGAGGTGACCCGGGCCCTGGCCGGGCCTGGCGTCACCGATCCCTTCCGGGTCGTCGTGGTGACCACCTTCGACCAGGACGACTACGCCTACACCGCCCTGCGCAACGGCGCCTGCGGCTTTCTCCTCAAGGACGCGGCCTCCAACCTGCTGATCGAGGCCGTACGGTCCGCCGCCCGCGGCGACGCCCTGGTCTCCCCCGCCGTCACCGTCCGGCTGCTCAAGCACCTCGCGGGACAGCAGCCGCCGCCCGCCGCCCCCCACCCTCTCTCTGAGCGGGAACTCGACGTCGTACGCCTGCTGGGAGTGGGGCGTACGAACCAGGAGATCTGCGACGAGCTGTACGTGTCCCTGGGCACCGTCAAGACCCACCTGGCCAACATCAAGGAGAAGTTGGGCGTCCGTAACCGCGTCGAGATCGCCGCCTGGGCGTGGGACACCCGCACCGTACGTGAGCGCCAGCCCCCGCCCGTCTGACCCGGATCGGTGGGGCGGTGACCGGGGGCGACTCCGCGCCGGCCGGTTGTGCGGTGGCGGCGACGGTGGTGAAGTCCCTTCGCGCGCGGCCGGTTTCCGCGCGGGCGAAGGGACGGCGGGGGAGCGCGGTATCGAGGGCCACGCCGCACAGGGCAGGGACGTGCGGCAGAGAGACGTACGGCAGAGAGACGGGTCGGCCCACAGGCCGATGCCGGCGGCCCGGAACCGGCCCGGCGGCCGACGACGGGCGGGCCGGGCCGGGGCGACCGTTGACGGCATGCAGATTCTCAGTCAAGGAACGCGCCACGTGAACCGTAAGTCCGTCGCCCTGACCGCCCTCGGGGTCGCCGTCTGTGCCGTCGGCCTGTACGGAGTCGCGAACGCCCAGCTCAGCACGGAGAAGCCCCGCGCAAGCCCGGGAAAAGAGCGGGGCGACCTCACCTGGGGCACCTGCGACCGGCCTGACTTGCCGGTCCAGAAGGGGGTCGAGTGCGGCACCCTCAAGGTTCCCGTCGACTGGGCCGAGCCGCAGTCCGAAACGGTCGCTCTGCGCGCCTACCGCTGGAAGGCGGCCGACCAGTCGAAGCGCAAGGGAACGATCCTCAACTTCCCGTCGGGTCCCGGCGAGGCGGGCGACATCGCGTTCGCCGATCTCCGGCAGCACCTGCCGGGCTACGACCTGATAGCGCTCGACCCGCGCGGTGTGGAGCAGAGCGCCCCGCTCAACTGCACAGCCGACAAAGCACTCAAGATCCCGCAAGTGCCCCCCACGGACAGTCGACGGTTCCATGCACTGGCCAAGGACCAGAGCTCGTTCTGGTCGACGTGCGCCACCGCCCCGGCGGGCCTCAAGAACCACATGGACGCCTACAGCAACGCCAGGGACGCCGAAGCCCTGCGCAAGGCCATGCGCCTGGAGCGGATCAACGTGCACGGGTTCTCGTACGGCACGCTGACCGCGGAACGCTACCTCGGCCTGTACGGAGACCACGTCAACGGTTCCGTCCTCGAATCGGTGATGGACCCCACGCAGTCCCGCCGGGCATTCGTCACCAGCGCGGCCCGGGGCATGGAAGCGATCTTCGACCGGTTCGGGAAGTGGTGTGCCAAGGAGACGTCTTGCGCGCTCCACGGCAAGGACGTGGCGTCGGTGTTCAGGACGGCGCAGAAGAAGGCCGACGCTGGGCAGATCCCCGGCTCCCTGCACTCCAAGCCCTGGTCAGCCGCCACAGTCACCGGATACTTCGAGGTCACCGCCCCGAGCAGCTTCAAGGAGGCCGCCGAGGGCCTCAAGAAGCTGTCGGAGGGCAAGAACCCGATGCCCGGCGAGGGGAAACCGGGCCAGGACCAGACGCCGAAGAGCGTCCCCTTCCCGGATCCGATCGTCTGCTCCGATTTCGACCTGTCCGCGGGGACCGTGGGCCAGGCCCGGCACGACCTGAAGGCGACCCGGAAGGCCGCCCCCGTCCTGGGATTCTCGACCAACGCCAGCCACTACACGGCGACCTGCCTCTCCGGCCCCCGCCCCGCCGAGGGCTCCAGCAAGCCCGTCACGTCACGCAGCGACCACCCGACCATGCTGCTGAGCAATACGCTCGACCCGGCCACCCCCCACACCTGGGCCGACCGGGTGGCAGGCCAGCTCCGGCACAAGGCCGTACCGGTGAAGACCGACCAGGTCGGCCACGGCGGCGGCCTCGACGACCCACAGACCAAGCGCAAGGTGGTGGCCTACATGGACCAGGCCAACCGGGCCGGACGGTGACCCCACCAGCTCCCCGCCCCGAGCGTGGCCGTACGCCCGCTCCCGCACGCGTCCAGCGATCATGGTGGGCGGCGACCGGAAACGCCCACCTCTGGACCATCTCGCGGGTGATTCCGCCTTCCCCAGGCGAACCAGCCGGCCGACGCGGGCCCCGGTCACAGTCACCCTGAACCATCGATGGGAGTGACCCAAAAGCAACGGCATTGTCATCCGTTCGACAGGGGGCAACAGTCATGCCGGGCCCGGAGGCCGGCGGCCCTCTTGCAGGACCGCGAAAAACATAACGTGGGCCGCGTCGGGGCCGTGGCCCGCGCCGTCGCCGTGGCCGGTGCCGCTCAGCCCTCTCCGGGGCCGGGCTCTCCGGGGCCGGGCCCTCCGGCCCCGGCCCCTGGCCCGGCCTCCGGCTTGGGCGCGGCCCCGGGGGCGGAGAGCGGCCTGAGCTTCATCCAGAGCAGGAAGAGCAGGCCGACCGCGAGCATGCACCATCCGGTCCAGAGGTTGATGTTGATGCCCGATGCCTTCTTCACATCCGCCTCCGAGGCGGTGAACCCGGCGATGAGGACGATGATCGCGTAGATCACGAACAGCCCGCCGATGATCCGCCGCACATCGAACAGCCGCGCCGCGGTCGCCGACCTCTGCTCCAGTTCCTCGACCTCGGACCGGTATACGTACTCCTCACTCATGGCGTGGGCTCCTTATCCGCCGGCGGCTTACAGGGAGAACGGGATGTAGCACAGGGCCGCGAGGACCAGCGCGCTCCAGCCCAGCACGGCCGGGCGGCGGTACCACGCCTCGTCGCCCGGCGCCGGCGGCTCGGCCACACCGGGCGCGGTGGTGCCGTAGACCAGACCGGCCAGCGACTCCACCGGCTTGGGCTTGGTGAACGGGGTGACCGCGACCATCACCACCCCGCCGACCACGAACGCCACGATGGCGGAGACGAAGTTGGCGCCCTGGTCGCTGGGGATGGAGATGACGCCGGCCCGGTAGAGCCAGAAGTAGTTGATCATCGCGGCCACGGTGCCGCAGAGCAGCCCCCAGAACCCGGCCTGGGCGGTGGCCCGCTTCCAGAACATCCCGATGATGAAGACGCAGAACAGCGGCACGTTGAAGAACGAGAACAGCGTCTGGAGGTAGTTCATGATGTTGCTGAACGAGGAGGCGATGAAGGCCGTCCCCATCCCGGCCAGCACGCCGATCGCCGTCACCACCCGACCCGTCAGCAGGTAGTACCCGTCCGGCCGGTCCTTTCTGATGTACGCCCGCCAGATGTCGTGGGTGAAGACCGTGTTGAAGGACGACACATTGGCCGCCATGCCCGCCATGAAGGCGGCCAGCAGCCCGGTCACCGCGAGCCCCAGCACCCCGTTCGGCAGCAACTCGCTCATCAGCAGCGGAATCGCGTCGTTGTACTGAAGACCGCTCGCCTTGGAGCCGATGTCCGGCTCCAGGACCAGCGCGATCAGCCCCGGCACCACCACGATCAGCGGGATGAACATCTTCGGGAACGCGGCGATCAGCGGGGTGCGCTGGGCGGCCGAGAGGTTCCTGGCCGACAGGGCGCGCTGCACCTCGGCGAAGTTGGTCGTCCAGTAGCCGAAGCTCAGGCAGAAGCCGAGGCCCAGCACGATGGTCAGCCAGTTGGCGCCCAGCGGGTTGGGGGAGCCGATGCCGGTGCCGCCCCAGGCGGAGACGAAATTCGGGCCGTGGGAGTGCACCAGCGAGTCCTTGAGCCCGCCGAAGCCGCCGACCCGCCGCAGGCCGATCACGGTGAGCGGGATGAGGGCGGCCAGGATCACAAAGAACTGGAGCACCTCGTTGTAGATCGCCGAGGAGAGCCCGCCGAGGGTGATGTACGCGAGCACGAAGAGCCCCGCGACCACGATGGCCACCCACTGCGGCCAGCCCAGCAGCGCCTCCACCACGATCGCCATCGCGTAGAGGTTCACGCCCGCGATCAGTACGGACGCGATCGAGAAGATGATCGAGCTGAGCAGATGCGAGGACGGTCCGTAGCGGTGCAGCAGGAACTCGGGGACGGACCGTACCTTGGAGCCGTAGTAGAACGGCATCATCACCAGGCCGAGGAAGACCATGGCCGGAATGGCCCCGACCCAGTACCAGTGCACGGTGTACACCCCGTACTGCGCGCCGTTGGCGGCCATCCCCAGGATCTCCAGGGCGCCCAGATTCGCGGCGACGAAGGCCAGCCCGGTGACCCACGCGGGCAGCGACCGGCCGGAGAGAAAGAAGTCGAGGCTGGTCTTGACGCTCGCTCTGGCGGCGAATCCCACGCCGAGGACGACGATGAAGTAGAGGATCAGGATCGTGTAGTCGAGTGCGTTGGTGGGAAGCCGGAGCCCTTCGGCCAGATAGCGCATGGTCTCGCCTCATCGCCTGAACGGAATGCACCAGAAACGTTCGGTGAACGTATCCGAATTCTTGTGGTTTGTCCGAGCACCTTCACCGTGCATTGACGCCACTGTTGGCTTGTGGTTCATTATGTTGAGTTGTGTTGGGTGCACCTGACAGGAGCTGGCGGAGTGAAGAAGACGGCGACGCGGCTTGCGGACGGACGCGAGCTGATCTATTACGACGCGCGCGACGACGCGGTGCGCGACGCCGTCGACCAGCGGCCTCTCGACCCCATCGCGACCAGCTCGGAGATCCGGCACGACCGCCTCCTCGGCGACCGGGTGGCGATCGCCTCCCACCGCCAGGCCCGCACCTACCACCCGCCGGCCGACCAGTGCCCGCTGTGCCCCTCCCGCGAGGGGCGGCACAGCGAGATCCCCGCCACCGGCTATGACGTCGTGGTCTTCGAGAACCGCTTCCCGTCGCTGGCCGGGGACTCGGGCCGGTGCGAGGTCGTGTGCTTCACCTCCGACCACGACGCCTCCTTCGCCGACCTCGACGCCGCACAGGCCGCCCTGGTGCTCGACGCCTGGACCGACCGCACCGCCGAGCTGGCCCAACATCCCGCCGTCGAGCAGGTCTTCTGCTTCGAGAACCGCGGTAAGGAGATCGGCGTCACCCTCGGCCATCCGCACGGCCAGATCTACGGGTATCCCTTTGTGACCCCGCGTACCCGGCTGATGCTCCGCTCGCTCGCCGAGCACCGTGTGGCCACCGGTCGGAATCTGTTCGATGATGTGGTCGCCGATGAGCTGGCCGACGGGCGCCGGGTGGTGCTCGACGGCGAGCACTGGGTCGCGTTCGTCCCCTACGCCGCCCACTGGCCGTACGAGGTGCATCTCTACCCGAAGCGGCGGGTTCCGGACCTGCCGTCGCTGGACGAGGCCGCGCGCACAGAGTTTCCACAGATGTATCTGGAACTCTTGAAGCGCTTCGACCGGATTTTCGGGGCGGGTGAGCCGCCCACGCCCTACATCTCCGCCTGGCACCAGGCGCCGTACCGCATGACCGACCGCGGTGAATTCGCTCTTCACCTCGAGCTTTTCACCATCCGCCGCACTTCCGGCAAGCTGAAGTTTCTCGCGGGTTCCGAATCCGGCATGAATGTGTTCATCAACGATGTGCCGCCGGAGGCCGCGGCCGAGCGACTGCGAGAGGTAGCGAGCAAGTGAGCAATGCGCAGCAGAAGAAGTACCTGGTCACCGGCGGCGCCGGCTATGTCGGCAGCGTGGTCGCGGCGCATCTGCTCGAAGCCGGCCAGCGGGTGACGGTGCTGGACGACCTGTCCACCGGGCACCGGGAGGGGGTCCCCGAGGGCGCGGAGTTCATCGAGGGCCGCATCCAGGACGCCGGCAAGTGGCTCGACCCCACCTTCGACGGCGTACTGCACTTCGCCGCGTTCTCCCAGGTCGGCGAGTCCGTCGTCAACCCCGAGAAGTACTGGGTCAACAATGTGGGCGGCACCACCGAGCTGCTCGCCGCGATGCGCGACGCCGGGGTGCGCACCCTCGTCTTCTCCTCCACCGCCGCCACCTACGGCGAGCCCGACCAGGTCCCGATCACCGAGGACCTGCCGACCGCGCCCACCAACCCCTACGGCGCCAGCAAGCTCGCCGTCGACCACATGATCAGCGGCGAATGCGCCGCCCACGGCCTGGCCGCGGTCTCTCTGCGCTACTTCAACGTCGCGGGCGCCTACGGGGCCTACGGCGAGCGCCATGACCCCGAGTCCCACCTCATCCCCCTGGTGCTCCAGGTCGCCCAGGGCCGGCGCGAGGCGATCTCGGTCTTCGGCGAGGACTACCCCACCCCCGACGGCACCTGTGTCCGCGACTACATCCACGTCGCCGACCTCGCCGACGCCCATCTGCTCGCCCTCGGCGCCGCGGCCTCCGGCGAGCACCTGATCTGCAACCTCGGCAACGGCAACGGCTTCTCCGTCCGCGAGGTCATCGAGACGGTGCGCCAGGTCACCGGCCACCCCATCCCGGAGATCGCCGCCCCGCGCCGCGGCGGCGACCCGGCGGTTCTGGTGGCCTCCGCCGAGCGCGCCAAGGAGCGCCTGGGCTGGCGCCCGACCCGCGCCGACCTGGCCGGAATCGTCGCGGACGCATGGGAGTTCGCGCAGCGGAGGGAGAGTCAGTGACGGACGAGCACGGCCCCGGGCGGGCCACGGCGGGGTTCCACGAGGTCTACGGCACCGAGCCCGGCGGCGTCTGGGCGGCGCCGGGCCGGGTCAATCTGATCGGCGAGCACACCGACTACAACGACGGCTTCGTGATGCCGCTCGCCCTGCCCCACACCTGCCTGGCCGCCGCCACCCCGCGCACCGACGGGGTGCTGCGGCTCCACTCGGGCGACGCCCCGGGCGGAATCGTCGAACTGCGCGTCGAGGAGCTGGCGCCGGTCGCGGGCGGCGCCGGCGGCGACCGCGGCGGCTGGGCGGCCTATCCGGCCGGAGTGGTCTGGGCGCTGGGCGAGGAGGGGCTGCTGAGGGGCGCGGCCGGGGGTGCGGACCTGCACTTCGAGTCCACCGTGCCCACCGGCGCCGGACTGTCGTCGTCCGCCGCGCTGGAGGTGGCCACGGCCACCGCGCTCAGCGAGCTGTACGGACTGGGGCTCAGCCCGCGGCGTATCGCCCAGCTCTGCCAGCGCGCGGAGAACGTCTTCGTGGGCGTGCCCTGCGGGATCATGGACCAGATGGCGTCCGCGTGCTGCACCGAGGGGCACGCCCTGTTCCTGGACGCCCGTGATCTCACCCAGCGCCAGGTGCCGTTCGACCTGGCGGCCGAGGGGCTGCGGCTGCTGGTGGTGGACACCCGCGTCAAGCATGAGCTGGGCGACGGCGCCTATGCGAACCGGCGGGCCGCCTGCGAGGCGGCCGCCGAGGCGATCGGGGTGCCCGCGCTGCGCGATGTGCCCTTCGACGGGCTGGACGCGACGCTCGCCCAACTGGAGCGGCTGGGCTGCGATGCGACCACGCGGCGGCGGGTGCGCCATGTGGTGACCGAGGACCGCAGGGTGGAGAAGGTCATCGAGCTGCTCGACGCGGGGGACACGCGGTCCATCGGACCGGTGCTGACCGCCGGGCACGCCTCCTGCCGCGACGACTTCGAGATCTCCTGCGCCGAGCTCGACCTCGTCGTGGAGTCGGCGAACGCGGCGGGTGCGCTGGGGGCGCGGATGACCGGCGGCGGCTTCGGCGGCTCGGCCATCGTGCTGGTGGCGGAGGGGGATGCGGAGGCGGTGGGCAAGGCGGTGACCGAGGCGTTCGGCGCGGCGGGCTACGGCGCTCCGCGGATCTTCCCGGCGGTGCCCAGCGCGGGGGCGCGACGGCTGTAGCCCGGCGTTCTCGGTAAATCTTCGCTGCTCGTGGATCACTCAGTCCCCAAGAGCGAACAAGAAACACGCAGTGAACAGCCGAGAACAGTCAGTTTCGCTAATCCGCTTCCTATATGAGACCACGGCCTTACTCTGAGTACAGCGTCGGTGGGGGCCGACGCTTGTTCAGGGGGCGAGACAGTCAGGTACGACGCCTGGGGCGGGGTAGCAATCACAGCACGGCGGCGGCCGTGCGGGTTGCGGTGACCTTGCGCCGGGCGCCGTACCCGCACTGTTTCTCGGTGTATCCGGAATCTTCATCCGGCGACTGGGGGGTTGTCCGTGGCACGTATTCGGGTTCTCGTGGTTGACGACCATCGTATTTTCGCCGAGTCACTGGCCGCCGCCCTCGCGGCGGAACAGGACGTGGACGTGGCGGCGGCAGGCAGCGGCCCGGCGGCGCTGCGCTGTCTGGAGCGCGCCGCGGCGGAGGGGCGCCACTTCGACATTCTGCTGATCGACGCCGATCTGGGCACGACCGCCGACGGCGCGGGCCCACCGCTCCCGGTGCCGGCCGAGGTGGCCTACGGCGGGGCGAACGGCACACCGCACAACGGCATTCACGGCGGGCCGCACGGCGGACCGCACAGTGGGCCACACGGCGGGCCGCATGGCGGGCCACACGGCGGACCGCGCGGCGGGC
>NZ_JAHLEM010000237.1 GCF_018883605.1 Streptomyces niphimycinicus
CGCGTACCTGGGGCTGCGCGCGCTGCTGGACGCCCGGGGCGCCCTGCCCACCGGACTCGAGCTGACGCTTCCCCCGCTGCTGTGGCCGGTGCCCCTGGTCACCGCCGCCGTCACCGTCCTGGTGGCCGGGATCGCGGCACTCATCGGCTGCTCCGGGACCGCCAAGCTGCGCCCGGCGGAGGCGCTGCGCGAACGGGCACCCGGCAGTGCGCGCCGCATCACGGGGCTGGTGCTGCTGCTCGTGGGCGCGAGTTCGGCCGGAACGGCCGCCCTCCAGCAGGGCGCGACCGCGGCGGCCGCGGCCGGTGCGGCGGCGGTGACGATGGTGATCGCCTGCGCGGTGCTCGGACCGTGGATCGCCGAGGGGGCGATGCGGCTGCTCGGCGCTCCGCTGCGGCTGTTCGGCCCCGGCGGCCGTCTCGCCGCCGCCAACTGCGCCGCGTCCGCCCACCGGCTGGGCGCGGCGATCACCCCGATCGTGCTGGTCACCGCCTTCGCCGGGGTCCAGCTCGCCGGGGGCGCGACCATGACCCACGCGGGGGACGCCCAGGCCCGCCAGGTGCTCCGCGCCGATCTCGCGGTGCGCGCGGACGGCGGCCTCCCGGCCGGGGCGGTGGAGCGGATCCGCGCGGTCCCGGGGGTACGGGCGGCGACAGAGGTCGTCCCCGGCACGGTGCTCCTCGCGCGGAGCCAGTTGGGTACGCCCGAACTGGAGCGGCTGCCGGTCTTCGGCGTCACCCCGGAGCGGCTGACCCACACCCTCGACCTGGGGGTGCGGAACGGGGACCTCGCCCGGCTGCGGCCCGGCACGGTCGCCGTCGGCGCCGACCGGGCGGACTCCCTGGGCGCACGGCCCGGCTCCACGGTGACCCTGCGGTTCGGCGACGGTCAGGAGGCCCGGCTGCGGGTCGTGGCGACCTACCAACGCTCGCTCGCGCTCGGGGACTTCCTCCTCTCCCGCGAGGATCTGCTGCGCCACACATCCCTGCCCGACGCGGGCCGGGTCCTGGTCGCGACCGCGCCCGATGCCGACCGTAAGGCCGTCACGAAGGCGCTCGCGCGTACGGTGCCCGGGGCCCGCGTGGAGCGGGACCCCGCGCCGGTACGGGGCGAGGCGGCGGAGCAGGCGCTGGCCGAGGTGGTCTCGGTGGCGGTCGTCGGTGCCGTCGGCGGCTTCACGGTGATCGCCGTCCTGAGCACCCTCGCCCTCATCGCCACCGGCCGCCGCCCCGAGCTACGGCTCCTGCGCCTGGCGGGCGCGGGCCGCCGCCAACTGCGCCGCATGCTCCGCCTGGAGGCCGCGGCCACGGTGGTGACCGGACTGGTGGTGGGGGCGGCCGTGGCGTCCGTACCACTGCTGGCCTTCAGCACGGCCATGGCGGGCACACTGCCATACCTGCCACCGGTGCAGGCCGCGCTGATCGTCTCGGTGGTGGTGGTGACAGCGGCGGCCGGGTCGCTGCCCCCGGTGTGGACGACGCTGCGGGGCCGGTACCCCCGGTGATTCAGCCCCTCCGGCGGGGTCTTTCAGCCCCTCCGGGGGGGGTCTTCCAGCCCCTCCGGCGGGGTCTTCCAGCCCCTCCGGCGATTGAGGAGCGGGGTGCGGGGCGGAGCCCCGGCAGGGATGAGGGGCCGGAGCCCCCTCTCCCTACCCCTTGTTGAGATACGCCAGCACCGCCAGCACCCGCCGATGCCCACTGTCACTCGGCGGCAGCCCCAGCTTCGCGAAGACATTGCCGATGTGCTTGCTCACCGCACGCTCCGAGACCACCAGCGTCCGGGCGATCGTGGCGTTGTCCCGCCCCTCCGCCATCAGATGCAGCACCTCACGCTCGCGCGGCGTCAAAGCGTCCACCGGATCGTCACGGCGCCGCGTCATCAGCTCCTTGACCACCTCGGGATCGAGCGCCGTACCGCCCGCGACCACCCGCTCCAGCGCGTCCAGGAACTCCTCGACCCGCCCCACCCGGTCCTTCAGCAGATAGCCGAGCCCGCCCGCGCCATCGGCCAGCAACTCGGTCGCGTAGGTCTCCTCGACGTACTGCGAGAGCACCAGCACCGGCAGCCCGGGGATCTCCCGCCGCGCCGCGAGCGCCGCGCGCAGCCCCTCGTCGCGGAAGCCCGGCGGCATGCGGACGTCGAGTACGGCCGCGTCCGGACGGTGTTCGAGGAGGGCGGGCAGCACCTCGGGGCCGCTGGAGGCGACCGCCACCACCTCATGCCCGGCGGAGTTCAGCAGCAGGACCATGCCCTCCCGCAGCAGAGCGTTGTCCTCGGCGATCACCACACGCACGGCAGCTCCACTTCGATCAGCGTCGGCCCCCCGGCGGGGCTGGTCATCTCCACGGTCCCGTCCAGCGCCGCGACCCGGCGCCGCATGCCCAGCAGCCCACTGCCGCCCGCGGGATCGGCCCCGCCCCGCCCCTCGTCCCGTACCGCGACCCTCAACCTATCCTTCCTCCGCACAAGCTCGACCGACGCCCGCTCGGCTCCGCTGTGCTTGGCCGCGTTGGTCAGCGCCTCCGCGATCACGAAGTACGCGGCCGCCTCGACCGCCGCCGGGGCGCGGGGCCCGTCCTCCACCCCGTCGTCGTCCACGGACACCTGGAGCCCGCTGCCGGCCGCGAGCGCCCTTACGGCGCCCACGAGCCCGCGGTCGGTGAGGATCGGCGGATGGATGCCGCGCACGACATGGCGCAGCTCGGTGAGCGCCTCCTCGGCCTGGTCCTGCGCGTCCTCCAGCAGCTTGTGCGCCGCGTCGGGGTCCTTGTCGTACGCGCGCCGCGCCAGCCCCACCCGCATCGAGAGCGCCACCAGACGCGCCTGCGTACCGTCGTGCAAGTCCCGCTCGATGCGCCGCAGTTCGGCCCCGTGCGCGGCGACGGCGCCCGCCCGGGTCTCGGACAGCTCCGCCACCCGCTCGGCCAGCCGGGCGGTGCGCAGCGCCTCCGGCGACGGCAGCAGCAGCGCCCGCGACCACGCCGCGTCGAGGTCGACGAGCCGCTCGATCAGCGGCAGCACCACGGCCCGCTGCTTCAGCAGCCCGCACCACACCCCGTCGACCATCAGCCCGATGACCCACACCGGCATCGCGCAGCAGGCCAGCAGCCAGCCGTAGACCGCGTGCGCCCCGAGCCAGCGCAGATCGCGGTACGTGCCCGGATCCCCGACCGCAGTCCGCACCCGCGCGAACACCTCACCGTTCAGCGGCTGATACGCCTCGGGCACCGGCTCACCGGTCCAGGCGCCCACCCACCGCCGCTTGTACCCGGCCGTCTTGCGCACCAGCAGGACGGACTCGGGCAGCACCCCCGCGCCCACGACGGTGAGCATCGCGACGGCGGCGAAGACCGCCACCCCGATGAACAGATACGAGGCCAGGGAGATCCCCGCCCCCCGCAGCAACTCCACCGAGGCCCGCCCCGCGCGCCACACCGTCTCCCGCATGGCGGTCAGGCTAAGTGACGGGGCGGGTTCACGGCAGCGGGGGTGTAGCGCGCTACACCCTGGAATCGGGGGCGCGGCCCATCGAGACGGCGGCGCGGAACCGGGATCGTAGAGCTCGGACAAGGAACGGCCGCGACACCGGCCGACACCACGGCCCACGAAGGGCCCCACGGCCCACGAAGGGCCCCGCGAAAGGAACCCCACAATGAAGCCCCTTCTCTGGCTGGTCCTCACCCTCGCCGTCCTCGTCAACGCCGCCTCCAGCCTCGCCTTCACCGGCACCGAGCAGATCGTCGTCAGCGTCGTCACCGGCCTCACCGCCATCGGCACCGCCACCGGCCTCTACCTGACCCGCGACCGCCACGCCGCCTGAGCATTCGCCCACCAGGCTTCCTTACCTCGCGCCGACCGTCCGTTCTGGCGTGGACGTTCAATCAGCGAGTGGCGCCAGGTCAGGAACAAGCCATATGTGTTCTGTGCCCTTGCCTTCCCGCGCCTCAACGGCAGCATGGTCTGGCCACTTCAAGGGTGCGTCGTGTCGTAGATGAGACAGCCGGAGGTACGGGTGAGTTATGCGTGGCCGCCTTCCACTTTCCTGAGCCGGTTGCGAAGCACCACCCTGGAGGACGTCATGAGCCAGGGGACTCCGATGGTCTATCCAGTTCACCGGACGCTGCTCCACCAGGGCGATGAATGCCGACATGTCCTACTGATCACTCGTGGTGTCGTCAAAGTCGTTGCCAGCTCGGAAAGCGGCTACGAGATGCTGCTCGCCGTACGTGTGGCCGGTGATCTCGTCGGGGAGATGGCTGCTTTCGAAGGACGTCCCCGGTCCGGCACCGTGATCGCATGCAGTGAAGTCACCGCACGCATTATCGACTTGGCGACTCTCGAGTCCATGCTCGCGCGGCACCCGGATGCGGCGAAGGCCATGGTGCGCATGTTGTGCGCCCGGTTACGGTGGGCCAATCAGCGCCGTATCGACTTTCGGGCATACGACTCGCATACCAGGCTGGCGCGCGTGCTCGTGGAGCTGAGTCAGGCATATGGGCGCACCGTGCCGAACAGCGGTGGGCGGCAAATCGAGCTCGGCGTAACCCTCACGCAGTCGGAACTGGCCTCGCTTGCTGGGCTGGCCTTGCCGACCGCTGAGAAGGCGCTCGCCGAGCTTTCACATCGAGGACTGTTGGAACGCCGTTACAGGCAGATAACCGTCCGTGACGTTCCGAGACTGCTGGAATTCTCCAAAGTAGTTGCCCAGAACCCGTATTGATACGGGATTGGGTCTCGTCCGTTCACCTAGCCTCTCGGGCAGCGCTTCCAGGGAAGCGCCGTCACAGAGAGGAATGGCCGGGTGGCCGAGTGGTCCGGGTTCTACCCCTGCACATGTATAGCCGTGGATGTACAGGCATATGGAGGCAACAACGACCGTAGGCAGTCCGAAATCCAGCACGACCTACCGCGGTTGCTTTCCCAGGCGGCCGCGGATATGGGACTCGACCGTTCGCGATGGCATATCCAGCGGAAGGGTGACGAGGAACTGGCCGTCCATCCTATGGACGGCACTGAACCGAGATTGGTCGACGACTTTATCCGACACCTCGTGTCCCAGCTTCGGGCATACAACGGGCTGAGGGTGCCCGCTGCACGGATGCGGCTGCGAGCCGCCATTCATCATGGCCCGGTGGAGTTGGCCGACAACGGACTCGCCGGCGCCGCGGTGGTGACCACTGCCCGTTTGCTCAGTTCCCATCATCTCTACGACGCGCTCAAGGCGGACGAGGGCGCGGACCTCGTGCTGCTGTTGTCCGACGACGTCTACCGGTCAGTCGTGGTCGGAGGCCACACCACCCTGTCCACCACGGACTTCCGGCGCGTCACCGTCCGGGAGAAGGAATACGAGTCGGACGCCTGGCTCCGGGTTCCTGAGGGTGATGCGCGCCCCGCCACCCCCAGCCGATCCGGAGCGGACCACCAGTCGCAGCCTCCCCTCGGAAACGGCCCCGAAGGAGGCATGGTGCGTCATGACTACCGGGGCGAGCGGATCAACGTGAACAACTTCGCCGCACCGGTGGACCTGCGCGGCGGTGTCGTCGGCTTCGGGAGCGCAGATGGCTGATGATGTCGAGGATCCTGAGGCGCCGGACGGGTTCGGCGTACAACCGGCCCGCGGGCCCGAGAGTGGGTTCGCCCAGCAGCAGGAGGGTCCCGGGTCGAAACGGCAGCCGGATGAGGACGCCACCTCGCAGCCCGGACCTCACACTGGCAAGCGGAAGGAGCTGGACCAGCGGGAGGAGGACGGCAGGGGGTACGACGACCTGCGCCGCGTCCTGGGCCAGCGCGTCTACAACAACTTCTACGGAACGGTTGACGCGTCTGGCGCTGCGTTCGGCTTCGGCAAGGCATCCACTCCCGGGCTCGCGCCCGGCACTGTGGATGCCAAGGAGATCGCCAGGACATTGCAGTACTACCTCCGGCCTCAGCCATGCTTCGATGAGGCGCTCGGCAGGCTCCGCTCGGAGCACATCGTCGTGTTGGCCGGTCAGGACAACACCGGGCGCGGAGCGGGGTCGTTCGCGCTGCTCCGAGAGATGACGCGCGAGGACGCCGACCTGCGGAGCCTTTCTCCCGCCAACTCGCTCGCCGATCTGGCCGCGTCGAACGCCATCAAGCCCGGCCAGGGGTACGTGATTCTCGACTATGTCGGCGAGATGAACGTGGACGCGGTGCAAGCCTTCGAGATTCGCCGACTGAGCGAGGAACTGCGCCGCAAGGGGACGTATCTCGTGATCACAGCGGGTGAGGCGACGCGGCGTCGTCTCGCGTTGGCTGACTACTGCGTGCAGTGGCACGCACCTGATCCCCTGGACCTCTACCACCACTGCATTGACCTTCTTCCTCCTGCCCCGATGTCCTCGGACGTGGCGTCAGAACTGCTCGACAGGGTGCGGGAGCTGCGCCGCCCGGCAGATGTTGTCGCTGCGGCCATAGCGCTCGGCGACGGAGCGGAAGCGGTCTTGGAGATACTCCGGGACAGCGCGAAGCAGACCGTCCGCAATTGGTTCAGTGAGGAACCGACCGCGGGCGATCTGCTGCCACTGGCGGCTCTCGCGTTCCTGGAAGACATCCCGGAACGCAACTTCGAGGAGGCGTCCGTCCAACTCGGCCTCCACGTGCGTGACTGGGAGCTGACAGGCGAGGCCCCAGCCGCAGAGCAGGACCCTTCACCGACCAAGACGCTGCGCGGTGTGACCTTCGAGCAGACTCGTGCCCGGTGGCAGGAGCGGGCGACCGGACTCGTGCGCGTCGAGCGGCGGCCTGGGCGTGGGCAGGATGCCAGCCGCAGCGAACGGCGGATTGTCTTCGCATCCCCCCGTATCCGCGAATTGGTCATCGCTGAGCTGCACAATCTGTACGGATATGAACTCTGGTATCCACTGCGTCAGTGGCTGAGCCAGCTCTCCAGAACGGGTGACCTGGACATGCGCACCGAGGTGGCTCGGGGCGTCGCCCTGCTCGCCCGGCACGCGTTGGCCGAGGTGGACGAGAACCTGCTTCAAGTCTGGGCAGACGGTGTCGCCAGCCAGAGAGTGACCACCGCTCTCACCCTCCAGTTCATGTGCGATGACGAGCATCTGGCGCCCCAGACACTGAACATCGCACTGAGCTGGGCGGACAATAAGGGTCCGGCCAGGGCCGTCACAACGGCCATGGCACTCACCGGCCGGCTTGGCTCGCTCTATCGCTTGGAGGCGCTCAACTGGCTGTGGTTCCTGGCACGTCGCGGCGAACGGATGGCGGCTGCTGCGCGCCGGTCGATGGTCCTGCTTCTACAGAGCGCAGAACGGGAGCCTGCCCGAGCACTGTTCACGTTGCGGTATGTGCGCACTGTGATCGCCAGTACGTCACAGCGTTCCAGAGATTGTTCCAGCGCGCTGCGGATGACAGTGCAAATACTCGAGGCGGAAGGTCTGGAGGACCCTGGTCCGCTCGCGGCAGCCCTGCTGCGCGGCAACCCGGACAGCGCACGCCATCTCGGTTCGCTGTGGACCAGTGTGTTGCTCAGCGTCTGCCGTCGAAGAGCCGTCGGCGCGCTGTGTCGGACCTTGGTGGCACTGCGTGGCGACCCCGCTGTGGCCGATTCGGTGACGGCTCTCGGAGAGGCGATGCGCCGCGACATGACGTCACGGCAGTGGGAGGCGCTCCGCAATGACCTGTCGAGCGCTCTGCGCCACCCGGACTTCGCGATCCCCGGCACCCATCAGATCGCACGCCTGCTACTCGGGTCGCTGAAAAGCCGACCGCCGACCGGACGTCGCCCGGCCGGCTCCTCCTTGCTGTCCGCCCCGCCGATTTCTTCCGTTTCTTCAGCTCGAGGAGGGCGAAGCACGTGAACTACCCCGTAGTGGCCGAGCAGGGGCTGGGCGTCGTTCAAGGAAGCTGGTGGTCGCGTCGGCGCCGCCGCGACGATCTCCCTCCGTTGCCGCCGGGCGCGGTCTACGTCTTCAGGGTGGGTGGGAATTACCGCCAGTTTCCCGAGGGCATGGTGTTCGATTCCTCCCACCCCGATGTTGTGGATGCCGCATCGGTCAGCCTGGTGGACGTCAGAGCGCGCATGGTCGAGGTCGAGCGCACCGTTCCGTCGGTGAGCGAGGCCGACAGCTTCACGATCAGGGCGTCCTTCGCATGTCAAGTGACGGATCCAACGATCATCGCCCGGCAGGGCATCGTCGACGTGACGGTCCCACTGCGCGCCTATCTGGCAGGCGACACCGAGCTGCCCCGGGTGAGCGCGGGGCACCGTGTGGAGGAGGTCAACGCGGTGCGCCGGGAGGTGACCCACCGCATGACCGCTTACAGCGCGATCGTGGCGCCGCGCGTCGCGGGCATGAATGTTGATTTCATCAGCGCCGAGGTGCACGCCTCGGATGATCTGCGGAACTGGGAACAGAAACTACGCGACGAGCGCCGTTCGCAAGAACTCCGCCGGGGCCAGCGCGACTTCGAGACGCAGGAAACGCATCGTGTCGCCGAGTTGCTTGCACAGGGGTCGGACTACGCGGACGCGTTCGGCATCACCCGGAACCGCATCGACGTGGCTGATGCCGCGGCCCGTATCCATCGCACCACCGAGGATGAAACAGTCCGGCGCCACCAAGCCTCTCAAGAGGACCGGGAGCACGTCCGCATGCGGGAGACGGCGGATGCCCAGACGCGGCGTGACATGGTACTCACCCTGTTGCGGCAGATGGCCGACAGCGGCACCTATGTCGACTACCACCAGGTCCTCGAACAGCTACTGGCCGACACGGGCGGACAACTCGGCGCCAGTGGCTCCGGCCAAGTGGAATTGACCGGCGAGCGGAGACTGCTGGAGGTGCCCAGGCAGCCGGGCGACCACCCGCACGACGGCTTCGTCAAGGATGAGGACGATCTCGTTGACTGACGCGTCGACCACCGACCAGCCCGGTTCCGGGCGTCTCCGTCTCGCGTGGCGGCTGCGTACCCTGACCGGCGTCGACGAAGACCTGCTTGAGAGGGTGCGATACGAGCGGAGCAAGTACACCGCGCTCGGTGGCGTGGTGCTGGGCACCTCCGTGATCGCTGCCTTCTCCATGTGGAACTTCGCCACTGAAGCCCTCGGCAGGGTTTCGGTTCTGGCCTTGATCCCTACCGTGATCTGGATGCTGTTCGTCCTCAATCTGGACCGTTGGCTGATCACGCCCCAGGCGAACGCGCGGCGCCGGGTGGGCCCGCTCCTGCTGCGACTGACGATTGCCCTGTTTCTCGGGGCCGTGGTCGCCGAGCCACTGGTGCTGCGTATCTTCGCGACCGCGGTGGAGGAGCGCATCATGGACGATCGGAACCGGGCCGTTGACCAACTCCGCAGTGACCTTGTGCGCTGCAACCCGGTACCATCCCGAACCGCCGCCACGACGCCTGCGGGTTGCGGCCGGTACATCCTGTCCTTCGGGTCGACGCCGGGTGGGCGGTCTGACGAACTCGCGGTGCTCCGTTCGGACGCCGGCGCGCTGCAGAAGCGGGTGGACCAGGACACCAAGACGCTGGGGGCCCTCGACGCGGAGGTCCGGGACGAGTGTCGGCAGCTGATCCGCAACGCGTCCACGGGGCTGCTGCAGCGGACTTCCGAATGTCTGCGACTGCGTGAGAAGGCGAAGGACTATCGGTCCACCCATCGAACCGAAGAGAGCGAGCGGCGACTGGCTGCCATGAACGGTCGCATCTCGAAAATCGAGGGCAAGCTGACGACCTCGCGTGGCACTTTCCTCAAGGCTCGCGCTTCTCGGATCGAGCAGCGTATCGACCAGGAGCGTGCGAAGCAGAAGGAGATCGGTGTACTGGAGCGGATGCGGAGCCTGGACGGGCTCGCGAGCGGGAACGGCGTGCTCTTCGTCGGCATATGGCTTGTCCGCGGGCTTTTCGTGCTCCTCGACGCACTGCCGGTGCTGGTGAAGTTCCTGAGCGGTGAGAGCGCCTACGAACGGATGCTCACGATCGAGAGCAACAGCGCGGTCACCATCCACAGCCAGAAGGCACGGCTGGCGGAGCGCCGGGCCCTGGCGGATATCGAGATTGCCGAGGACGCGATCGAACAGGAGGTCAGGCGGAGCCGGGCCGAGTCCGAGGCAGCCCATCGTGAGCACACAGCGGCGATGCACATTCGGGTTCGGCAGGCGGTGAACTCGTTGGAGGACGAGCTGAGGCGTACGTCCTCCGTCTGACCGATCCCGGGCGGCACATGGAGCAGTGCGGCTGCCCTGGGCGTGGCCCCGGGGCAGCCTCTGGACGCTCATAGGGGAGAAGCATGGCTGCACGTAGGGGAGATTCGGAAGCCGGGCGCGGGGGGCAACTCGTGCGTGTTCTGCTCAGCGAGACCCGGGAGGAACTGCTGAAAGCCGACAGTAAGGCGGGAGTCATGCTCACCGCTCTGGGAGTGGCGCTCACCGCACTCCTCGGAGCGATCAGTGGCGGTGGCATCGCACCGCAGCACTACTCCTGGGTGCCGCAGGCGCTCTTCTGGGCGGGTTGCGCTGCGTGGGTGCCGTCCCTGGTGATGCTGGGACTGGCGGTGGCGCCACGTGCGGGAACCCCACAGCGCCTGCGTGCGCACTACTTCGGGGACGCGACCCTGACGGCCTCGGTGCGGCTACTGTCGGTCGCCGTACAGCGGACTGATCTTTTGGACCGAGACCTGAGCCAGTTCATGACGCTGTCGCGGACTGTTTCGATCAAGTACCGCTGCATACGGCACGGGATGGTCTGGAGCGGTGTCTTCCTTGTAATGACCTCGCTGGGTCTATTGACGGGGATGTCGACCTGAGCAGCCACCGCGTACGGACGCCGCCGCGTACGGTCGCTGGTGACGGACCCGTAGGAAACACTTGGCCTCGGATCCAGTGATCTTCAGAGGGGCCCACGCGCGGCATTCCCGCTCTGACCTGCCCCGAGAGGGGCGCGCCCTTCAGACCTGCCTCCGCCACCACGGGCTGTCCGGAGCGTCCACGGGAATGATCCTGGCCCTCGCCGCGATCTTGGCGTCGAGGGCCAGGACGAGCACCCGCAACTCGCGTGCGCTCTTCTTGGGCAGGGCATGGAGCGCGGTCTCGAGGAAGTCGCGAAAGGACCCGGGATCGCAGCCACACTCATACATCTCGCACCGAGGCCCCCAGAAGGCGTCGGTCACACCTCTGAGCGGACCGTGGGCCAGGGTCCTCCAGTGCCAGAAGGCTTCCTCGATCGCCTCGAGCCAGAAGCGGGTGCGTTCGAGCCGACGCAGATCGGCGGCGCAGGAACCGGAGAGGCGGTCGATCGGCGGATACCGCCGACGCCTCGGGACACGGACCGGAATGTCGCCCCGCAGGGCTGATGGGCGCCTACGCGGCATGGCCCTTTCGGTTGCTGGTCATGGCGGTCAACGTACCGCCCACGAAGGGCGTTCGGCCAAGTGGTTTCCGGGCAGTACGCCCCCCCGTTCGCGGGCACAAGGCGGAGTACGGTTCGGCCCGCAACTCCCCCTGGCCCGCGCACGGACGGAGCCCGGCGGCTCTCAGACATCAGGCCCTGCGCTCGAGGGTCTCCCGGATCCAGCCCGCGTAGGCGGGCACATTGGTGTAGAGGCCCGGCCCGGCCGAGCACGCGACCCCCGGGGCGCCGGGACCCGAGGTGGCTCCGACGAGCTCCCACCGTCCGTGCCTGCCCTTCTGGAGTTGCGGTCCGCCGGAGTCCCCGAAGCACGCCATGGCCTGGGGCACGCGGCTGATCGTGCACAGCCGGGTCCGGTCCGCATAGCCGGGGGCACATTCGGCGTCGGCGCCCCTGCGCGTCTCGAGCTCCCGCAACCGCTCCGGGAACTTCAGCTCGGTGTCGACGGTGGTGCCGAATCCCAGGATCCGGGTCGGGGTGCCGGGCTGTCCGGCCCGCTCCGCGATCCGGATGGGCTTCTCGGCGACCGGGCGGTCCAGACGGACCAGCGCGATGTCGTCCTTGTTGGCGGCCTTCCCGTCACCGTTCACATAGCCGGGGTGGACGACGGTCCGCTCGATCGCCCGGACGGTTCCCCCGGACTTCCGCTCCTCGCTGCCGATCCGGACGGTGCCGTCCAGTTCGAGGCCGTCGCCCTGTACGCAGTGGGCCGCCGTCAGTACCCACTGCGGATCGATCAGCGACGCCCCGCAGTTGCCGTCGTACAGCCCGTGCTTCGGGGCCGACTCCGGGATCGTCGCCATGAACGGGTAGCGCTCCGTGGGATCGGTCCCGTTGACGATCGCTTCGGCGCTGCCGGTCATCAGGGCGGCGCACGACGCGACGGCGAGAGCGCCGACGGCGGTGATGCGCGCCCCACGGCGGCGAACCGACTTCAAGCTGAACATCCAGGGTTTCCTTCGTTCGTAGATCCGGATGCGTCCACCCTGTTTGTTCACGAGCCACCGGACCATCCGGGTAGCGAGCCCGAACCCGGTAGGGATAACCCCCCGTCCCGTCCCCCGGTCCCGTGCCCCCGGTCCCGTCCCCCGGTCCCGTGCCCCCGGTCCCGTCCCCCGGTCCCGTGCCCCCGGTCCCGTCCCCCGGTCCCGTGCCCCCGGTCCCGTCCCCCGGTCCCGTGCCCCCGGTCCCGTCCCCCCGGTCCCGTTCCCCCATCCCCGCCCCTGGGACGGCGCATCTCGCTGGGTGCACCGGTTCGGCCGACCGCGCGCGGCGGCCGGCCCCCGACGCGTGGGCCCGGGGTTCGCTCAGCCGACGGCGATGACGAGTTTGCCGCCCTTGGGCGTGCGGTTGCGTTCGAGCTCCGTGAGCGCCGCGATCGCTTCGGTGAGCGGTACGGTGCGAGCGATCGGCAGCCGCAGTGTTCCCTCCCCGGCGGCTCGCGCGACCTCATCGAGGTCCCTCGTGATGGGCTGGGCGATCATGACCTGGAAGGGCCCGGGCAGCGCGCTCCTCGCGAATTTCGCGGGAGTGGGAGTGATGTCGATGATGCGGCCGCCGGGCTTCAGCAACGTCCGCGCCGCTTTGATCGGGAGCGTACCGGCGGTGTCGAAGACGAGGTCGAACCGTCCGCTGAGCGCCTCGGGGTCGAAGTCGAACTCGACGACCGGGGTGATGCCGAGGTCGTACGCCTCCTGTGCGGCGGTCGCGCGGCAACTGCCTCCCACCGAGGCGCCGCGCGCCATGGCGATCTGGGCGGCGGCCCGGCCGACTCCGCCGAGGCAGCCGTGGATGAAGACCGCTTGCCCGGGCCGCACCTTCCCCTTGCCGGTGATGGCCTGGAAGGCGGTGAGCCCGACGGTGGGGATCGCGGCGGCCTGTTCGAAGGAGAGTTCCGTCGGCTTCTTCACGACCGCCTTCTCCTCGGCAAGGACCATCTCGGCGAA
Organism: Streptomyces niphimycinicus; assembly: GCF_018883605.1. Classification (GTDB taxonomy): domain Bacteria; phylum Actinomycetota; class Actinomycetes; order Streptomycetales; family Streptomycetaceae; genus Streptomyces; species Streptomyces niphimycinicus. The sequence continues at coordinate 13,338 of NZ_JAHLEM010000237.1, forward strand.
CGCCCCCGACGCCTTGATGCCGGCTCCGCCGAGCACCGCGTCGCCGACGGCGAGCCGGGTGACACCGTCGCCGACCGCCTCGACGACGCCTGCGAAGTCGTGACCCAGCCCGCGCGGGAAGCCACGGCCGCTCATGATCTTCATATCGCCGTTGCGGATCTTCCAGTCCATCGGATTGGCCGCCGCCGCCCGTACCCGGACCAGGATCTCGCCGGCGCCGGGCCGTGCGGGCTCGAAGCCCTCGAGCCGCAACACCTCAGGCCCGCCGTACCGGTGGTACTGGATGCGCTTCAGCGTTGCCATTCGAGACCTCCGAAGAGTGATGTCATCAAGTGACATCACCGTACCACTCCTGATGTCACTCGATGACATCAGGGGGGAGTGATGAGATCACGTCGGCACGGAGCGTCACCAAGTGGTGAGATCGCCTAAACTCGCGGCATGGGACGGTGGGAGCCTGGGGCGAGTAGTCGGCTGCGCGAGGCCGCGCTGGCGCTCTATCTGGAACGTGGCTTCGAGCAGACCATGGTGGCCGATATAGCCGAACGAGCGGGCGTCACCGCCCGCACCTTCTTCCGGCACTTCGCCGACAAGCGCGAGGTCTTCTTCGACGCGTCGGCCGAAGTGGAGGAGAAGTCGCTCGCCGCCCTGGAGGCGGCACCGGCCACAGCGCCGCCGCTGGACGCCGTCGCGGCCGCGCTCTGCGCCGCCGCCGAGGTCATCGGCGACAACCGCGACCTCGCACGGATGCGTCAGACGGTGATCATGGCCAACGCCAGTCTCCGCGAACGCGAGCTGATCAAGCTCACATCCATGTCGGTCGCGGTGGCCGACGGGTTGCGACGGCGGGGTGTCGACGAGGCCGAGGCCGGTCTGGCCGCCGAGACCGGTGTCGCCGTGTTCCGCGTCGCCTTCGAACGATGGGTCAACGCCGCCGAGGACCGCGCCTTGGGCGACGTCATCCACGAGACACTGGCCCAACTACGGACCTTGACCGCCGCGACCTGATCCACCCATCGCCGAGTCTCCGGCGAACCTGGACGGGCCCATGGGTCCATGGGCCGAAAGGGCGCGCTGGGGAGTGACTGTCCGTGGAAGGAGTTGTCGTCCAGCGGCAACCGCAACCAAAACCGCGACCACACACGTCGAAGGGCCCCACCGCGAGCGGTGGGGCCCTTCGACGTCGTGCCCGGTGAGGCACTGGCGGAGGATACGAGATTCGAACTCGTGAGGGGTTGCCCCCAACACGCTTTCCAAGTCTGTTGGTGCCTTGCTGGGCTAGGGACAAGGCCGTTCACCTGCGTTCATACTCGGCCGGTCGTCTGAGCGGCTACCGCCTCCGGTCTCGTCTGAACGGCCGTGAACGGCGCTGAATGAGACGGAAACTGAGACGGCCCGCAGCGCGACGTCTCACTCGATGATCTCGGACCGCTCTCGAACCTGGTCGTCTAGCTTGCCGTCACCCAGGTCGCTCAGCGCGGCTGCGTATCCGGCCATGACCGCCTCGCGCACGACATCGTGGAGGTCTACAGGGATCGTGTCGAAGATGCCGGAGCAGATGTTCGCGGCTGCGTCGTACGCGGGTCGGTAGTGCGTGTCACGGATGCCAGCACCCAGGTGGCTGAGGAGACTGCGTAGCTCTTCCTTGTGGTCATCGCTCACGTCGACGTCACTACCCTCGTACCTTGGTCGAGAACCGCACTGCTGTGGGCCTCGGTGACGACAGTCAGCCACTGCGGCGGGTCAGTCAACCGACATGGCGCGTGTGCCTCGCTGTACCCCTCCGGCGTCAACATGTTGCCTGGCCCTTGGCGTTTACCGGAGTGGGCCACGGCATGCAGGCACTCCCTGCTATAACCATGCGCATGGTGAAGATGCGGGGGCGGAGCAGCGCAACGTTCGTTTCGAGATATTGGAAGTTGGGTGCCGCGGTGGTCGGTTCCCTGGTGTTCATGCTGCTCCTATGGCAGGGACCTTGGTGGCTCGATGGCGCTCACTTACGTAAGGGAAACTTGGAACCAGCCGATGGGGTGGTTATCACCGGTTTTCGAGCTTCATTGGTGGCCGCAGTCGGTGGAGTAGTGGCCGCTCTTACGCTGCATCACAATCGAAATAAGGATGCGCACGATGCAGAATTAGCTCGCGAAGGGCAAGTCACGGGGCGCTATGTTGAGGCGGTTAAGTTGATCGCCTCCGATATCTTGACGGAACGCCTGGGCGGGATTTACGCGCTCGAACGCATCATGCGCGACTCTGAGCGTGACCACAATACGGTGGTAGAAGTTCTTTCGGCCTTCATTCGCGAGCACGCGCAGAAACACGACGCGAGCGAGGAGCCATCTGAGGCCGAAGCCAAAGTCGAGGGTGGTAGGCGTCGTGGGCAGCTGCGAGGCGACCTTCAGGCGGCCCTTGTAGTACTTGGCCGGCGCCCCGAGCGTGAGGCTATGGAGGAAGAGGGGGGACTGGAACGCGTCAACCTCACGCAGACGGATCTCAGAGGCGCAGAGCTATACAACCACTCTTTGAGAAACATCGAACTCCGCGAGGCATGGCTAGATAATGCCCAATTCTTTCGGACCGATCTCTTTGGTGCGGAGCTTCAGGGGTCTCGCTTTAAGGGTGCAGATTTCTGCTGGGCCAACCTTTTGATCGTCAACCTGACCGGTGCTGATCTACGGAACGTCCGTCTGCATGGCGCCTGTCTAGAGAACGCCACTTTGTGGGGTGTCGACTTGAGGGGCGCAGACATGACTGAAGCGCAGCTACAGGGGGCTGACCTGAGAGAAGCGCGACTCGACGGAACGAAGGCCCTCACAGTGGAGCAGGTTATCGACGCGCGAATCTTCCCCTCGACGAAGCTTCCAACCCATATTGCGCAAGACGTGCGAGTTCAGGCGCGAATCAGTGAATGCGAGATTGAGGAGGCGGAGCGTCAAGCCGCTCGGCGGAGCCTCAGCGGGTGAGTCAAAGGCTGTCTTCTTGCCCTGGGTCTTGGCAGGAATCTTGGTGAGCTGGGTTTTTGCGGGTCAGGGTCGGTGGGCTCGTGCGCCTGGCGTAGCCACGCTGCCGGTACCGTCGACCGGAGCAAGCCACGACGACCTCGCGGCACCAACATTCGCTGCCTACATGGAGAGTTCCTCGCATACCATCAGGTGGAGCTCGGTCGAAGCTTCAGAGATTTCCTCTGCGATGTCGCGCTGCCTAGTCTCTTTTGGCAGAGGGAATGGTGCGTCGTGTACTTCGTCGCTCCAACCCGCCACGTGATACAGGATCGATCCGACGAGGTCTGATGCCTCTGAATCTTTCCACGCTGATTGGAAATCCAGCACGGCGCACATTGCCCATGAGAATTTATGGACGGACTGTGACCTGAGATCCGCCACTTCCTTGAGTGATGAAGACCTGCGAGATTTGGCCGCCGCATGCTGAACCTCAGCCGGAACCCAGTCGGCGAACCTAGCTCTGAGCTCCTGATATGCGGCAAGGAGGGCGGCCTGCCCTTCCCGGTTGCGAAGGCCCACAGATAGCAGAGGGTTCAGATTCGCCTTGTATTGCCGCATGGCCTTCCGGTCTATAGAACCGTGCGGATCGTCGAATCGAGTGTGGCACGTCGGGCAGAGTGCAATTAAATTCTTGAATTCATGCTTTCGCGTTTTCGACCAAGGGATGATGTGCGCGATCTCCACGGGGGTGGTCTTGCAAGCTGGAATCGCACAACGGTGACCGGCCTCGATGAGTACCCGTCTGCGCAGTTCGCTCGGTACTTTAGGTCGTTTTGCCGACATACTCCGGATGTTAGCCACCCACACTGACAAGCCGCCCCGAGCTCTCAGCCCACCACTCACCCCAGCTCCCATCCCGTCTGCCGTCGACCCACACACCGTGGAGCGGGCGCGGTCCCTGGCGTCCAGGTGGAGCGCGCCACTGTACGAACGACCTGGACGCCAGGGGCCGCGTCTGCTCGGCTCTGCCTGGGTCGACGGCAGACGGGATGGGAGCTCCCCACGCACGCCACCGGTATCCCGCACTCGCGAACGGCGCCCCGTCCATCCTGGAGTCTGAGCGCCCCCGCCGGAGGCATCAATTTTTGAGGGCGAGTGGCTGCTTGCTGTGTGCGCGGCACGGGCGGCGGCCGGGCTGGAGCGGGGCGGAGACAGGAGCGCAGGCCCGGCCGGGGGCCGGGCCGCGCGCGGTGAGCGGAGCGAGCCGCCTTGAACCTGTAGAGAAGGTTGTAACTCAGTGGCTGTTGGGCTGGTGTCGGGCGATCTTGTGTGTGGTGGGGCATGTGAACTGTTCGGCGCATGCCGGGAGGCGTTGGGATTCGCGGTGGGCGAGGGGTAGGTAGATGACCGGCCGGAGGATCCATTCGATGTGGGTGTCTTGTTGGGTGAGGGCGAATGTGGCTGCTTGCCCGTTGGTGAGGGCGTCTTCGGCTTCTTTGTGGCCGTAGGTGACCCAGTCCCATGCCTCGTGGGCTGTTTCGCGGTCGAGTGCTGAGGCGATGGTTCGCACGGTGATGCGAACCCAACTGGTGGCCTCGCTGGGGCTGTCGGTTTCGATGGAGGCGAGCAGGACTGAGCGGGGGCCTGTGGCTGGTGAGCGCGTCCAGCATTCGCACCAGTAGCCGGGGCGTAGCAGGGGCCTCAGCATGTGGTGGCTCCTGTCTCGGGTGCTACGAGCTGGGCGGTGACGGTGCGGCCGTACTGGCTGCCGGTGATGTCCAGGCGGCGGGCGAGTGCCATGACGATGGTTAATCCGCGGCCGTGGGTGTCGTCTGCGTCGGCCTCCGTAGGGCTGACTTCTTCGGGGTGGCCTCCCTCGTCGGTTACGGAGATCGCGACGGTGTGGGGTGAGAGGGACAGTGTGAGTTGGAAGGTGCCGTAGGCGGTGCCGCTGGCGGTGTGGGTGAGGGCGTTGCTGCCGAGTTCGCTGACGATGAGCTCGGCGTCGTCGGCGCAGGGGTGGTTGTTGAGGATGTCGCGGGTCCAGCGGCGGGCGCGGGTGACTTCTTCTCGGGATCCTGGGCACATCAGGCCCCAAACTCGCGGAGCACTCATATACTCGTCCATACAAGTTCCTTCGTGCTGGTAGGGGCTATGGGTCGTGGGTGCGTGCTAGATGAGTCGTACGCCGTCGTGGGCGCGGATGGCCGGCGGGCTGGTGCTGTCGAGCGCGTCCAGGACGCGGATCGCGTATGCCTCGTCGGCCAGCTCGGTGACCTCGTCGCGGGTGGCCCAGCGCAGGGCCCGGGTCTCCGCTCCGGTGGTCGGGGCGCCGTCGATCGCATCGCAGCGGAAGACCATGGAGACGATCAGGCCGGTCATGTTCTTGTAGACGCCGGTGAGGGTCGCGGGAAGCGCGATCTTGATGCCGGTCTCTTCGAGGACTTCCCGCTGAAGCGCGTCGGGGATGGTTTCCTCACGTTCCAGCACGCCGCCGGGCGGTTCCCACTTACCGTTATCGCGTCGCTTGATCAGCAGCGCACGGCCCGCGTCGTCGACGATGACTCCGGCGACGCTCACGGAGTGCGGGCGCTCAGTGCTCACGTTCCTCGGCCCTCTCGGCTGGCTAGGCTCTCCACCGTAGCAATCCCGGTCAGCCGCTCGTCTAGATACCTAAAGGAGTACGTGTACATGCCTTCCCTGACTTCCGTCCTGGGTGTATTGGACCCGACGAGCGACCGGGCGGTGTTCCGGCAGATCGCTGATGCGCTGCGGGAAGCGATCGACAAGGGGCGCTTCCGGGAGGGCGACAAGCTGCCCTCGGAGACTGAGCTGGTCGATCACTTCGGTGTCTCGCGGATGACCGTCCGCAACGCTCTGTCGCTGCTCCAGCAAGAGGGCCTAGCCGTGTCCGAGCACGGCAAGGGGGTCTTCGTGCGGCCCCGGCCACCCGTGCGGCGGCTGGCCTCGGACCGGTTCGCGCGGCGGCATCGGGAGCAGGGGAAGGCTGCCTTCACGGTGGAGGCGGAAGCGGCGGGCAGTCGCCCGGAGGTGGACAACCTCGAGGTGAAGGAGGAGCGGCCGTCGCAGGACATCTCGGCCCGGCTGGGTTCTCCTCGTAAGGTGCTGGCCCGGCGGCGGCGGTATCTGCTGGATGGGCGGCCGGTGGAGTTCGCCACCTCGTATCTGCCGCTCGACCTGGCGCGGAACACTCCGATTGCGCAGCCCAACCCCGGCCCCGGTGGCATCTATGCCCGGCTGGAGGAGATGGGGCACCGCCTGGATCACTTCGATGAGGAGATCCGGGCCCGGATGCCCTCCCCGGCCGAGGTGCGTACGCTCCAGCTCGCCTCCGGGGTGCCGGTGATCCATCTCGTCCGGACCGCTTTCGACGCTGAGGGGCGGGCGGTGGAGGTGTGCGACACCGTGATGGCCGCCGATGCGTACGTCCTCGCCTACCAGCTTCCTGCCAACTGACGCATGGCCGGGGCGTGGTGGCCCCGGGCTGCTTCTTCTGACTCGTACGCACAAAGACACGTACTCGTATAGACGAGTGGGCAAGCTGTGTGGCATGGTGGTCCTCGGTCCCGCTCGTTCGGGTTCGAAGGCCGCAACTCATCTACACAAGTAGGTGGGTTGAATGCGAGATGAGGAGAAGTAGTTGCGTTCCATCCGAGTTGAGACCTCCGGTGCCACGGTTCTGCTGACTGAGGCGCCGGAGCCGAAGGTGAAGGACCGGCAGACCGGCGAGATCGCCAAGGACGCGCAGAGCGGTGAAGTGCTGATGCGGCTTGGCGTCGTCTACATCGACGGCGGGGAGTCCTCGCTGCTTCAGGTGACTGTGCCGGAGAGCGGGGTCACGGAGGGGCTGGCCCTCGGTTCGCCGGTCACCCTTATCGGTCTGATCGCCCGGCCCTGGGACACCGTGTTCAACGGGCAGCAGCGGCACGGCATCGCCTTCCGCGCCGAGGCCATCGCCCCGGCCGCCATATCGGTCGGTGCGGGGGCCTGAGCCTGATGGCTGATGTGATGACGCTGATGGAGGTGGGTGGTCCGGTCGCCGCGACGGTTGGCGGGGCTGCCTACCTCCGGGTCCGGCACCCGGCCGCCTACTGGTCCACGGTCGGGATGCCCATTGCGACGGCCCGGCTGCTGGGGTCGTACGGGTCCGTGATGGACGCGTGTGGGCTGACCGTTCCGCCGTCCCGGTTGCGGGCCTGGGCGGTGCAGGCGTTCACGCATCGGGAGGTGCGGCCGGTGCCTCCTCGTCGGGGGCTGATCCGGCCTACGTCGACCGGGCTGCGGGTGCGGCTGCGGTTGGCGCCGGGGCAGGAACCGGCGGACGTGGCGGCGTCGGCCGAACGACTGCGGCATGCCTGGGGCGTGCACGGCGCCTACGTGGAGGAGATCAAACCGGGTGTGGTTGAGCTGCGGCTGATCGGCTTCGATGTGCTGCGGAAGGTGCGGATGCCTCGCAAGACCGGTGGCGGGTTCCTCAAGGTGCCGGTGGCGCTGCGGGAGGACGCGACGCCGTTCGTCCGGGACTACCGGGCCATCCCGCACCAACTGACGCTGGGCGCCACATTGTCGGGGAAGTCAATGTTCCTGCGGCACCTCATCGCCGGGCTCGCCCGGCAACCGGTTGCGCTGGTCGGGATCGACTGCAAGCGCGGTGTCGAGCTGGCGCCGTTCGCTCCACGACTGTCGGCGCTGGCTACCGATCCTGTGCAGGCCGCGGAACTGCTGCCTGTGCTGGTCGGGCTGATGGAGGACCGGTACGACCTGATCAAGGCCCGGCAGGGCATCGCGCCCAGCACTCCGGATGAGGAGATCACCTCTGACATCTGGGGCTTGCCGGAGGAGGAGCGGCCGGTGCCGGTGGTGCTGGTTGTGGACGAGGTGGCCGAACTCTTCCTCGTCGCCACCCGGAAGGACGAGGAGCGGCGGGACGAGATGGTCACCCAGCTCATCCGGCTCGCCCAACTCGGCCGCGCGGCAGGCATCTACCTGGAGGTCTGCGGACAGCGCTTCGGCGCCGAGCTGGGCAAGGGCGCGACCATGCTGCGGGCCCAGTTGACCGGCCGGGTCTGCCACCGCGTGAACGACGAAGCCTCCGCCAAGATGGCGCTCGGCGACATCGCCCCCGAAGCCGTTGGCGCAGCCTGCGCCATCGCTCCGGAGCGGCCCGGTCTCGCGGTAGCTGGCGACACTTCCGGCGGCTGGTCCCGTATCCGCACCCCGTATCTGTCGCTGGCTGAGGCGGCCGAAGCGTGCCGCGAGACCGCTCACCTCGTGCCGGACATGCCCGCGCTGGAGCCGTTCCGGCCTGACGTGCCGGCCGTCCCGGTGAGTGCTCCGACCTCGCTGCTCAAGCCGCTCCCGGCCACCGAGTAGCCACTCCTATCCAACGGTCGGCGCGACCGTACCCGCGCCGTGTCCCTACCCCCGCCATGCCTGAAACCGAAAGGGAGTCCCTGTGTCCCGTCCCACCATCTCCGAGGTCTCCGCGCTCCTGGCCGACCTGGCCGACTTCCGCACACGCGGGGCCGGGAGTAACGCCGAGTTGATGAACCGCAAAGCGGACCTGTTGGAGCGCATCGCCGCTGCCCAGCCCGATGACGCCCAGGCCACTGAGGTCGCCGCTGCCGCTCGCGCACGGGCCGACGAACTCACGGCGGGCGGCTGACCGAACCAAGGAGTCTCTACCCATGCGCGCTCATCTGGCGCGGATTGACGCGGTGTTGGTGCAAGCGGTCATCGCTGCCGCGCTGTCCTTCGCCCACCTGCATGACCTGGCCTCGGCGGCCGGACAGGAGGGGTGGAAGGCGTGGGCTTATCCGGTCTCGGTCGACCTGTTGCTTGTGGCTGCGTGGAAGCGGCTCCGGTCGGGGGCGTCCAAGGCGGCGGGCTGGTGCTGGTTCGTGGTCGCCCTTGTCGCGTCGCTTGGGGCGAACGTCGCCACCGCCGGACTGCTCGACCTGGCCGACGTACCGGCCTGGCTGCGCATCCTCGTCGCCGGATGGCCTGCTGTCGCCTTCCTCGGCGGGACCCTTCTTGCCCACACCGCACCGCCTTCAACCAGGGAAGGCGATGGTCAGGACGCGGGGCAGGAACGAGACCGGCGACCGCCCGCCATGAGGCGGACCCCCCGCGCAGAGCGGGAGGCTGGCGCGGTCGCCGATCCACTCGAAACCCACCGATTGACGCAGCCGGACTCCCAGCTACGTGATCAGAGGCAAGCCAACGATAGCGGCAAAGTCGACTCACCGCTCACGGAGCACTCCGATGAGCAACGCCGAGGTGCTGGAGTGGACTTGGCCTCATCGCCAGATGCTCCGTCACCGACGATCAACGTGCCTCCTGCCCTGGTAAACCACGCGCGCAAGCTCGCCGACGAACACCGTGCCCGTACCGGTTCGCCCATCGACACCGACACCCTGCGCGCCCGCCTCGGCGTCCCGGCAACGCTGGCTGACGCCATCGCCTCCCGCCTCTGACAGGAGTCCTCCATGCTCCGCCGCTTCCGCAACGTCGCCCGTATCGGCCCGGTGCGCGTCGGCACCGCCAACGATCAGCGGGGCCGGGTGAAGCACACCGCCGTGTGCACCGCTCCCCGCTGTGACTTCTCCGCCGACTACGACACCCGCGCTGCCGCCGAGCTCGCCGCTCGTACGCACCGCTGCCCCGTCCGCTGAAAGGAGATCGCCCGTGACCGTCAGCCTGCCCCTGGTCCTCGTCCTCGGTGCCGTTGCCTGGATCGCGATCAAGTTCATGGGCGTCCGCCTGTGGGTTGCCGTCTTGATCGCGCTGTTCGGCTTCTGGCTCGCCCATACCGGCATCGCGCCGTCCGTGGAGTCCGGTACGCGCTCCGGCGTCGACTCCGTCAACGACCAACACGACTAGACGAGTAGCTGAGAGGAGATCGCTGTGTTCCGTCCGAAGTACCCCGAAGCCCCCACGCCGTCGATCGTCCACGTGCCCACCGCCATCCCCACGGCCCAGAACAGTCACGCCCCGGCCTGTTCCTGCCAGCACGCCCACGCACCCGCTCCAGCTCGCCCGGCTGGGGCCCTGAGCGGGCTCAACGCGGGAACGGTCGGCGCCGTGGTCACGGTCGGCATCGTCCTGACGGCCCTGCTCGCCGCCGTCGCCGTAACGGCCGTCTCCGTCGCGGTGGCCGCCGTCGTCATGCGCTCGCTTCTGGCCAGCCAGCGCCGCCGCTGACCCCGCACGAACACGACTGCCGGGGCGGCCTCGATACCGCCAAGCATCCGCCGCCCCGGCAGCCCAACCCCTCCCGACCAAAGAGCCGAAAGAGGAGACCCCATCATCACCCGCACCACCCCGCCACCGCTGCCCGAACTCCGCAGCCTGGCAGCACTCGGCACCATGCCCGCCCTGCTCCGCCAGCTCTCCGGCCTCGGCGGCTGCACCAACCCCATCCGCCTCGACGGCCACCGCACCGAACACCACCTCAACCAGGACACCGGCGAGATCGGCCGCATCCTTCATCACCTGGACTCCACCGAACTGCCCGCCGGGCATCTCCTGGTCCGCTGCAACAACCGCCGCGTGACCCGCTGTCCGGCCTGCGCCGAGACCTACCGCCGCGACACCTTCCACCTGATCACCGCCGGACTACGCGGCGGCAAAGGCACCCCCGAGGAGGTCGCCACGCACCCGCGCGTCTTCGCCACCTTCACCGCCCCCAGCTTTGGGCCCGTCCACAACCGACCCACCGGCCCGGCCGGTGTCCGCCGTCCGTGCCGGTGCGGTGTCCACCACGACCAGGAGGGCGACGCGCTTGGTACTCCGCTCGATCCGGACCGGTACGACTACGAATCGGCGGTGCTCTGGAACGCTCACGCGGGTCTGCTGTGGCGGCGGTTCTCGATCTACCTGCGGCGGGAGGTCGCCAAGCGGGCCGGGCTCACACAACGGGCCTTCCGCGAGCACGCCCGGCTGTCCTTCGCCAAGGTCGCCGAGTACCAGAAACGCGGCGCCGTCCACTTCCACGCCGTCATCCGGCTCGACGGCCCGGAAGGGGGCGACACCCCGCCGCCAGCCTGGGCCACCACCGAACTGCTGACCGACGCGATCCGCGCTGCCGCAGCCAAAGCAGAGGTGAAAGGGCCGGTGATCGACGGCCGGGCCCACCGCTTCGCCTTCGGCGGCCAGCTCGACGTGCGGCCCATTCGCGGGCCCGAATTGGACGGCGGAACGGAACTGACCGATCGGGCGGTCGCCGCGTACATCGCCAAGTACGCCACCAAGGGCGCCGAAACCGCGACCGGGGCCCTCGACCGGCCGATACGGCTCATCGCCGAACTCGCCCAACTCGACGTCCCCGAGCACACCCGCCGCCTCATCCGTACCGCCTGGGCACTCGGCGCCCGCAAAGACCTCGAACACCTCCGGCTCCGTGCCTGGGCTCACATGCTCGGCTTCCAGGGCCACTTCTCCACCAAATCCCGCCGCTACTCCACCACCCTCGGCGCACTCCGCGACGCCCGCGCCGCCTGGCGACGCGCTCAAGCGGCCGACTCCGGCCCGGACGAGACCACGCTCGTCCTCGCCCACTGGGTCTACGCCGGAACCGGCCTCACCCCAGCCGAGGAATGGCTGACCGCCACTATCACCCCCGCCCCTGGAACGGAAGGAGAACCGACCCGTGGCTGAGTCCCGGTCCAATGTCGTCGTGTTGGAGACCGATGCCGACCCGTCCTTGGTGCTCTTGACCGTCGAGGAGGCGGCTCGGCGGCTTCGTATCGGGCGCACGACGTGCTTCCGGCTCGTCCTCGCCGGAGAGATCGAATCGGTGACGGTCGGGCGGCTGCGCCGGGTGCCTGCCGACGCCGTACCGGCCTACGTGGCCAAGCTGCGCAACCGATCCGCCGAAGCGGCATAAGGGGGAGGATATGGCAGAGGGGAAGCGCACCCGGCAGCCCAACGGCGCCTCGTCCATCTACCTCGGCAAGGATGGGAAATGGCACGGCCGGGTGACGGTCGGCGTTCGTGATGACGGTAGGCCCGACCGCCGTCATATCGAGCGCAAGACCAAGCCCGAGGTGACCAAGGCCGTTCGCGAGATGGAGCGGGCGCGCGATGAGAAGAAGCTCAGGAAGCCGGGCCAGAGCTGGACCGTCCAAGCCTGGCTGGAGCACTGGGTCGAGAACATCGCCAAGCCGTACGTCTCCGAGAATTCGTACGACGGGTATGAGGTCGATGTGCGGGTGCACCTGGTGCCGGGCCTCGGTGCCCACAAGCTCGATCGACTGGAGCCCGAGCACCTGGAACGCTTCTACCGGAAGATGCAGGAAGCCGGGAGCGCGGCCGGCACTGCTCACCACGTCCACCGGACGATCCGGGTCGCCCTCGGTGAGGCGGTGCGGCGCGGGCACATCCCCACCAACGTGGCCGAGATCGCCAAGGCCCCGCGCCTCGAAGAAGAGGACATCGAGCCGTACACGATCGAAGAGGTTCAAAGCCTGCTGGTGGAGGCGGCCAAGCTCCGCAACAGCGCTCGCTGGGTCGTCGCCCTGGCGCTCGGCCTCCGGCAAGGGGAAGCGCTCGGGCTGCATTGGGAAGACGTGGACCTGGACGCGGGGTACGTCCGCATCCGTAAGAACCGGCTGCGCCCCAAGTACGCGCACGGCTGCGGTGATGATCCGTGCGGGCGAAAGGCGGGCTACTGCCCTCAGCGCCAGCAGACCCGCCGCGAGCACAAGAGCACCAAGTCGCGTGCCGGACGGCGCACGGTCGGCCTGCCCGATCCGTTGATCAAGTTGCTTCGCCACCACCAGGAGGAGCAGGAGAGGGAGCGGGTCGAGGCTGGTGCCGACTGGGAGGACAAGGGATACGTCTTCGCTTCGCCAACCGGCGGGCCGCTGAGTCCGAACACCGACTATCACCTGTGGAAGCGGCTGCTTCGGGACGCGGGTGTGCGGGACGGACGGCTGCATGACGCTCGCCACACTGCCGCGACTGTTCTTCTCCTCCTGGGCGTCCCGGATGTCGTGGTGGACGCGATCATGGGTTGGGAGCCCGGGGGAGCGGCGCGGATGCGGGCCCGGTACATGCACGTGACGGGGCCGATGCTGCGGAAGGTCGCGCAACAAGTCGGAGGCGCGCTCTGGGAGCTGCCCGAAGCCGACTGAGACGGAAACTGAGACGGAGAACGCCGAAGGGCCCCACCGCGAGCGGTGGGGCCCTTCGACATCGTGCCCGGTGAGGCACTGGCGGAGGATACGAGATTCGAACTCGTGAGGGGTTGCCCCCAACACGCTTTCCAAGCGTGCGCCCTAGGCCTCTAGGCGAATCCTCCGCGGAACACTCTACCCCACTTGGAGGGGTGCGCTGACACGGTCGGTGGTGCGTACCGCGTGCTCTGTGGGGCACGCCACTTTATCGGTCGGGGGAGGGTCAATGTCCGGTGGAATCGAGATAAACCGGACGGGCGCTGTGGCTGATGGCCGGCGGGAGTGGCCTCGGGCTTACGTCCGGCGATCGTCGCCGGATGTGGGCTCGGAGGCGGGCGGATGGTTCGTCGCGGGGCGTTTTCGGGGAAAAGTGTGGGTCGTCCGGCCGAATCGGCCCCGCCGTCCATTCGGGGATATGTCGGGGGATCGGGCCGGTGCGGGTCGGGGAATCCGATGCAGAAGTGGGTATTCAGGATGTCTGTAAAGCGTGGGTCTGGTGTATTCACTAGCGCCGTAAGACGCGCCTCTGGTGCATTTACTAGCTTCGGGGATCGACGCTGTCCTTTTGTTCACCTGCTTGTTACGGTCTCGCCATGAATGGGCTGTACGCGCTCAAACCGTGGTTCGCCCGCCGATTAGCCCTGCTCCGGCGATGGTTGATCCGGAGCGGCGTCTCTCCGAATGCGGTCACCATTGCGGGAATACTCTGTGCAGGCGCTGCTGGGGCATCTTTTGCTGCGCTGCCCGCTCCCTGGGCCGTAGTTCCCGTGGTGGTATTTCTGACGGCTCGGTTGGCCTGCGCGAATCTCGACGGATCCATTGCCAGGGAAACCGGGAAACAGACCCGCCTGGGTTCGCTGCTCAATGAAATTGGTGATCGAGCGGCGGATCTCCTGGTGATTCTGGGATTTCTGCCGCACGCATCGCCTTCGCTCGTGCTCGGGGCGCTGCTGGCCAGTTCGGCGCCGTCCTGGATCTCCATCGCCGGGGCCGCGGCCGGGGTGCGGAGAATCAACGGCGGTCCGATGGGGAAGACCGAGCGCTGCCTGGTTATCGCGGTCGCCGCGGCGTCCGGGTGGTATGCGCCCGCCGCGGTGGTGATGGTGGTCGGTTCCGTGGTGACCGCTGGTGTGCGGTTGTTTCAGGTCGTGGCGCTCTGCAACCACCGTGACGGCGAAGGCGGTCATGACGGCGAGAGCGGTCATGTCGGCGAGAGCGGTCGTGTCGGCGAGGATCGTGACCACGGTCCTCTGAGCGGTCGGCTGTGACCCCCTTCGCGGGTCCGCTTCCGCCGGAGATGGCGCGGGCCGTGCCGCTTCTCGCCGGGACGCTCACGGTGAGCGGCCTCGCCCTTCTCTTCGTCCGCAACGTCGAACTGCGCCGCCGCTGGCGGACCTGGTGCGTCACCGCACTGGTCGTCTGCGGGACGCTGGGCTTCGGCGCACCCGGAGCCGCGCTGTTCGCGGCCGGGCTCGCGGTGGTGGGCTCCGCCGAGTACGTGCGCCTGGTGGGCCTGCGCCGCGCTGATGGCGCCGTACTGCTGGGTGCCGGGGTGCTTCTGCCCCTCATCGCCTGGCTGCGACCCGGGGTGCTCACGCTGCCCATGGCCGGCGTCCTGCTCTGCGCCGCCGCGCTGCCGCCTCTGGTGGGCCAGGACGCGGCCCATGGCGCCGACCGCACGGCCAGGACCACCTTCGGCCTCATCTGGCTGCCCGTTGCCCTCACCGGACTGGTGTGCCTGGAGGACCTCGCCATCGCGATCTGCGTCAGCGTGGCCTTCGCGGACGTGGGCGGCTGGTGCGGCGGGCGGGCATTGGGCCGCTCCGGACCCCTGAGCCGTCCGCTCTCCGCGCTCTCACCGGCCAAGACCTGGGGCGGAGTTGTGGGCTCCGCCGCCTTGTCCGGTCTGGCGCTGTGGGCCATGGACGCCTGGACCCCGTTGCGTTGGCTTGCCGTGCTGTGCGGTTGCGCACTGGGCGACCTGCTCGAATCCATGATCAAACGAGGTGCTGGGGTGAAGGACGCGGGCCGTTGGCTGCCCGGTTTCGGGGGGCTCCTGGATCGCATCGACTCACTTCTCGTGACCCTTCTGCTGTTGGGAGCCATGCCATGACGAAGGACGCGGCGACCGGGTCGTTATCCGCGGTGCGGAACGATACGCAGGGCGATGCGCGGTCCGAGGGCGATGCGCGGTCCGAGGGGGATACGCGGTCCGAGGGGGATACGCGGTCCGACGGCGATACGCGGCCCGAGCGGCTCGTCGGCGGCGAAGCGGAGGCCCCCGGGCGGCGAGCGCGGCCCGCGTTCCGACTTCTGCTGGCGGCCTGGCTGCGTCGGCGGTTCTGGCGGACCGTCCTCCTCCTCACCGGTGGTCTCACCGTCAAGGGGAAGCTGCCGAAGGGCGGTTGTGTGGTGGTGGCCAACCACTCCTCGCACGCGGACACGGCGGTGCTCCTCGCCGCACTCGGCGTCGCCCGTGCTCCCCGGGTGGCGGCAGCCGCCGACTACTGGTTCCGGAACCGGGTGCGCCGCCTGGTGTGTTCGGTCCTGGCCGCCGCGTTTCCCGTACGCCGCCACGGTGGCGGCTACTCCGACCTCCAGGCCATCGCCGGTCCCATGCTGCGCGCCGGACACGCGGTCGTCGTCTTTCCCGAAGGCACCCGTGGAGCGGGCCGCGTGGGCACGTTCCGCCGGGGTGCGGTCGACCTGGCCGTCTCCAACGGTGTGCCGGTGGTGCCCGTTGCCCTGTCCGGCACCGCGGAACTGCTGCCCAAACGTGGACGGTTGCGTCCGCACGCCGTGCGGGTGCGGATCGGGCGGCCGCTGAGGGACCCCGACGCCGATACCGCCCGCACGGCGGTCCTCGAACTTCTGGCCGAGTGCAGGCCCCGGGACAGCCGGGTCCGGAGCCGGATCGCCCGGCTGGCGGTGTCCTGGAAGGGCCTGGCTCTGGTCGCCGCCTGGTCCTTCACCGAGGCGCTGAGCTGGCCGCTGCTGCCGGAGCTCATGCTCGCCGTCCTGTGCGTCGCCGCGCCCAGGGCGGGGCTGCGGCTGACCGTGAGCGCCGCCGTGGCCAGCGTCGCCGGAGGTCTGGTCGCGCTCGCCCTGTACTCCGGGACTTCCGTCGACCTGCCCCAGCCCCTGACCACCGCCCGCATGCACACCACGGCGCAGAAGGAGATCGGCTCGGAGGGTGCCCGCGCGGTACGGCACCAGCCCGCCAGCGGCATCCCCTACAAGGTGTACGCGGCCGAGGCGGGGCGCGCCGGGGTCCCCGCGGGCGAGTGGGTGCTGCGCTCCACGGCCGCCCGGGGGCAGCGCATCGTCGGCATCGGCCTCGTGCTCACGCTGATCGGCGTGCTCACCCAGCGCTGGCGGCGTTTCTTCCCGCAGTACCTGATCTTCGTGGGGGTGGCCTTCACCGCGTTGTTCACGCTGGTCATCAGCTCGTGGCGGTGACCCGTAGCCCCGTCGGACGGTCACCGCGCCCCCTGCCGGCGCGGGGTGCGCGGGCCGCCGGACCCGACAGCCGTGTGAGGACGACCCCGACAGCCGTATGAGGAGCCGCGCGCCGATGTCCATCCCGCCCATCCCGCCCATCCCGTCCACCCCGCCCATCCCGTCCACCCCGCAAGCGACGACCCCGGTCGCCTCCGCCCCGTCGGTACCGGACGGAGATGCCCGCCGCATCCTGGCGCTGACCAGTCTCGGTGTGTTCATCGTCTTCCTCGACACCACGATCGTGAATGTCGCCTTCGACACGATCAGTACCAGTTTCGATGCCGGTATCACCCGCCTGGTGTGGGTCCTCAACGCCTACACCCTGGTCTTCGCCGCGTTCCTGATCCCGGCCGGGCAACTGGCCGACGCCTACGGCCGCAAGCGCCTGTTCCAGATCGGTCTCATGGGCTTCGCGGTCAGCAGTGCCCTGTGCGGTCTCGCCCCCGGGCTCGGCGTCCTCATCGCCGCACGGGCGGCCCAAGGTGTCTTCGGTGCCATCATCGTTCCGGCCTCATTGGCGCTTCTCCTGCCCGCCTTTCCCCTGGAGCGCCGGGCCACGGCGATCAGCACCTGGGGTGCCATGGCGGCCGTCGCCACCGCGATCGGCCCGACCCTGGGCGCGCTCCTGATCGAATACACCACCTGGCGCTGGGTCTTCCTGCTCAACGTCCCCGTCTGCCTGCTCACCGCGGTCTGGGGTGCCCGCCTGCTGACCGAGACCCGCGGCTCCCGGGACGGAGGCTTGCCCGACCCCCTTGGTGTCGCCATGAGCGCCGCCGCGCCCGCCTTGCTCAGCTTCGCCGTCATCTACGGCCCGCACCTGGGCTGGGACGACCCGCGTGTCCTGGCGACCGCGGTGGCCGGGGTCGTCCTGATCCCGGTGCTGATCCGCCGGTCCCGGTACGCCGCGCGACCGGCACTCGACCTGAGCCTGTTCCGGATTCGCAACTTCCAGGCGTCCAACGTGGCCACAC
>NZ_JAHLEM010000238.1 GCF_018883605.1 Streptomyces niphimycinicus
GGGTCGTCCTGATCCCGGTGCTGATCCGCCGGTCCCGGTACGCCGCGCGACCGGCACTCGACCTGAGCCTGTTCCGGATTCGCAACTTCCAGGCGTCCAACGTGGCCACACTGGTCTTCTCGGTGGCCTTCTTCGCCGTTCTCCTCTCCAGCCTGCTGTTCCTGCAGAACGTCTGGCACTACTCCGTGCTGAAGTCCGCACTGGCCGTCAGCCCCAGCGCACTCGTCACCGCGTTCGTGGCCCCGCTGGCCGGCCGGCTGGCCGAACGATTCGGCTACCGCCCGGTCTTCGTCACCGGCGCCCTCTTCTACGCCGCGGGCGCCGCCGCTCTCGCCCTGCGCACCGGCGCCTCACCGCACTGGGCCGCGCACTGGCTGCCCACCCTCGTGCTCAACGGCATCGGGGTCGGGCTGGCGCTCTCCACTCTCAACAGCGCCGCGGCGAAGGCACTGCCACCGGAGCGCTTCGGTGTCGGCACCGCCATCAACAACAGCTTCCGGCAGCTCGGCGCCCTGCTCGGCGTCAGCCTGTTCGTGGCCGTCCTGGGGACGCCGACGAGCGCGACGATCCTGGGGGACTACCACCGGGTCTGGTGGGTGCTGGCCGTGATCCCTGTGATCAGCGCCGGGACGTACCTCGCCACCCATCGCGAGCCGGAAGCCGCCGGATGACGCCTTCCTGTCGGGTTTGTCCCGCCGGCCGACTGCCCCGCTGCCCCACTGGCCGTCGGCCGAATCCTGGCCGAAAACGGTCCACGACCGGACGGGGCACCCGCGGAGTCGTTCGCACCCCGGCCCATCCGCTAAGGTGGGGCGCAGCCCCTCACGTGGCGCTATCTCACCGAACTCCCCCAGGGCCGGAAGGCAGCAAGGGTAAGTGGGCTCTGGTGGGTGCGTGGGGGGCGCCTTGCGTCTCCGGGTGCTTGTGGGGATGCGGGGGGTGTGGGGATGCGGGCGTGGTCCGGTTGTCGGTGGTCCCCGATATCGTCGTAAGCGTGTCGTCCCTCGCGCTGTACCGCCGCTACCGCCCCGAGACCTTCGCGGAGGTCATCGGGCAGGAGCATGTCACCGGCCCGTTGCAGCAGGCGCTGCGCAACAACCGGGTCAATCACGCGTATCTCTTCAGCGGCCCCCGCGGGTGTGGCAAGACGACCAGTGCGCGCATCCTGGCCCGCTGTCTGAACTGTGAGAAGGGTCCCACCCCGGCGCCGTGCGGCGAGTGCCAGTCGTGCCAGGACCTCGCGCGGAACGGACCGGGCTCGATCGATGTGATCGAGATCGACGCCGCGTCCCACGGTGGTGTGGACGACGCCCGTGAGCTGCGGGAGAAGGCGTTCTTCGGGCCCGCGTCGAGCCGCTACAAGATCTACATCATCGATGAGGCCCATATGGTCACCTCGGCGGGGTTCAACGCCCTGCTGAAGGTGGTCGAGGAGCCCCCGGAGCATCTCAAGTTCATCTTCGCGACCACCGAGCCGGAGAAGGTCATCGGCACGATCCGGTCGCGTACGCACCACTATCCGTTCCGGCTCGTGCCGCCCGGGACGCTCCGCGAGTATCTGGGCGAGGTCTGCGGGCGCGAGGCGATCCCGGTCGAGGACGGGGTGCTGCCGCTGGTGGTGCGGGCCGGGGCCGGGTCGGTGCGGGATTCGATGTCGGTGATGGACCAGCTCCTCGCGGGCGCGGCCGACGACGGTGTGACCTATGCCATGGCCACCTCGCTGCTCGGTTATACCGACGGCTCGCTGCTGGACTCGATCGTGGACGCCTTCGCGGCGACCGACGGAGCGGCGGCGTTCGAGGTCGTCAACCGTGTGATCGAGGGGGGCAACGACCCCCGGCGCTTCGTCGCCGATCTGCTGGAGCGGCTGCGCGATCTGGTGATCCTCGCCGCCGTGCCGGACGCCGCGGAGAAGGGGCTCATCGACGCCCCGGCCGATGTGGTGGAGCGGATGCAGGCGCAGGCGTCGGTCTTCGGCGGCGCCGAGCTGAGCCGCGCGGCGGACCTGGTCAACGAGGGCCTTACGGAGATGCGCGGCGCCACCTCGCCGCGGCTTCAGCTCGAGCTGATCTGCGCCCGGGTGCTGCTGCCCGCCGCCTTCGACGACGAGCGTTCGGTGCAGTCGCGGCTGGAGCGGCTGGAGCGCGGGGCCCTCACGGGCGGCCTGGGCGGCGGAGCCGGTGCTGGCGCTGGTGCTGGTGGCGGTGGCTTCGCTGGGGCGGCGGGGCCCGGGCCCGCCATGGGGTACGTACCGGGGCCCGACGCTCACGCTCCGGCCG
>NZ_JAHLEM010000239.1 GCF_018883605.1 Streptomyces niphimycinicus
GGCTCGGTTCGCCTCCGGGGCGCAAAAGCCTCCCCCAGCTACCGCTGGGAGGTGCCCCCGGCCGGAAGACCCAAGCGCCCGGAGACTCTGCGGCGCCCTCCCACTCGCCCTGGCTGCCGCCGGGAGGGGCGCCCCAGGCCGGAAGAACCGAGCACCGGAAGACCCCAGCACCCGGCCTGCGGCACCCGGACACCGGCACCCGGTGCGCGCCCCAGCCGGGGGCAGCCGAGATCGGCCAATACCCAGACCGGGATCAGCCAATGCCCGGGCCGAGGCGGCGAATGCCAGACCGTGGTCGGCCAATGCCCAAGCCGGGGCCAACCCAGGTCAGCCAATGTCCAAGGGATCCACCCGCACCGCGGGATCCTTCTCCCCCCTCGCCAGGCGGCCCGCCTTCGCCTCCTTGAGGGCCGCCGCGAGGGCGCCGCCCTGGCCGGGGCGGACCCGCAGCAGCGCGCGCTCCCAGACCTCGCCCGTCGGCGGGTCTCCGGGGCGGCGCGGACGTCCCGGCGGCGCCGGGGGCAGCGGAACCGGGCCCAGTGTCTCGGCCCCCTCGGGCAGCCCGGCCGAGGCGATCAGCTCGGCCACCGCCTCCGCGGGGCCGGTCACCGCCGCCATCCGGGAGATCGGCGGAAAGCCCAACTGGGACCGCTCGGCCAGCTCGCGCGCCGCATAACCGGCCGGGTCCCAGCGCACCAGCGCCTGGACGGGCCGCTGCGTCGGCTCGGCCATGATCACCACGGTGCCGCCCCGGCCCTCGGCATCCTCCTCCCCATGGCCGCGGACCAGCGAGGCCGCCTCCAGCCAGTGGCGCAGCGCGTCCTCACCGGCGCGCAGATCGGGGCGGCCGAGCAGGGCCCAGCCGTCGAGCAGCAGCGCCGCGGCGTAACCGCCCTCGGCGATCGGCTCGGCGCCCGGCGTGCTCACGACGAGTGCCGGACGGTCGGGTACGGACGTCAGCACATGGTCACGGCCGGAGGTGCGCACGGGCACGGCCGGAAAGGCGCGGCCCAGTTCCTCGGCGGTGCGCCGGGCGCCGACTATGGACGCCCGCAGCCGGACGCCTCCGCATTCAC
>NZ_JAHLEM010000024.1 GCF_018883605.1 Streptomyces niphimycinicus
CCTCACCGATGCCGGGTTCGCCGCGCTGACCGAGTCCTGGCCGATCCACCTCGCCAGCGTGCGCCGACACGTTCTCGACCATGTCCAGGGCGAGGACCTGAGTCGGCTCACCACAGTGTTGCAGCGCATCGCCACCGACACCTGACGCGTTTCGCACGCGTGCTGTGAGCGCCCGCCGGGCGAGCGTCGGCGCGGCCGAAGGCCGCACGGCCCGGCGGGCGCGGAGCGGTCAGCGCACCGTCAGCCGCCGCAGGCGTGAGACCGCCGCAGGCGTCGGCCCGTCGACCTCGAGGCCGACGTAGCGGGCCGTCTCGGAGGCGGTCAGCCGGCGCACACGGCCCCGGCCGGTGAGGGTTCCGGCGTTCCGGTAGGTGATGCCGTCCGTGCTGAAGGCGACCTTCGCGCCCGGTACCGCGCCCGCCGTCCACTCGGTCTCCACCGAGCGGACCGGGCGGGCCGCGCCGAGGTCCACGACCATGCGGCCGCGCGGGCCCGGCTGCCACGCCGTGTGGGCATCGCCGTCCACCGCCGCCGCGGGGTCGGACATGCCCTCCGGGAGCGGGCTCGTGGGAAAGACGGTCCTGCCGAGGGCCAGGTCGTCGTGCGGGTGGGCGGCCACGCCCGCCAGGACGACGGTGATCGTCCGGTCCGCTCTGACGACGGCGACCTGACTGCGCCCCTGGGCCCGGACGCGCAGCGTGCAGGAGGCCCCGGACAGGCGCACGGTCGCGCCGTCGACGACCTGGACCCGCAGCCCCGACGGCAGGCGCCGGCTTGTGACGGGGGTGAGCGTGAAGCGCGGGGGCAGCACGACCGCCGTGGCGGCGGGCAGTGCGGCATCGAAGGATGTGCCGTCGGCGGTCAGCCGCTGCGTGCCCTCGAAGACCACCGTGTCGGTGCCGGTGCGCGGGATCGTGATCCGCGTCTTGACGGGCTCACCGGAGAGGTTGAACAGGGTCAGGTGTCCGTCCGTCAGCGTCGTGCGCACCTCGGTGTGCTCCGCCGTGGGCGCGGTCCCCCGGGCGATCGCGCGCAGCTTCCCGGCCGATGTGCCGGGGAAGCCCTCGACGAGGAGGGGTGCCGCCGGGCCGTCGCCGAGGACGATCGTGTCGTCGTAGACGCCGATCGGGTTCCGGCCGTCCCGCACCACGAGCCCGGCGCGTCCCTCGACGTCGAGCCAGCCGCCGCGGCTGCTCACCGCCGGGCTCGGCCCGGTCGCCAGGTCCTTCCAGTCCCGGCCGTCCGTGGAGCCCTGGACGCGATAGGCGCGTCCTGCCGCCGATTCCCAAGCCAGGGTGACCCGGTCGACCCGGTGCTCGGCGCCGAGGTCGACGGCCAGCCAACTGTCGGCGCGCGGACGGTCGGCCCTCGACACCGCCCAGCGGGTGGCCGCGTCGCCGTCGACCGCGAGCGGCGCGCCCTTTCCCGCGTCGGCCGACGAGGCGGTGGCGGACCCGCCGCGCGCGAGGTCCGCACCCTGGGCGCCGTCGCGCGTCTCGAAGGCGTACAGGGAGTACCCGTAGGCCGGGTCGGGCCGCACGCCGAGCATGCGGATGTGGCGCACCGTCGTGGGGGTGAAGCCGAGTTCGTCGACCCGTCCGGCGGGTGTGCCGGTGGAGGTGTCGCGGGCGCGGACGGTCGTCTCGCCCTCCTCGAAGCGGTAGGTGCGCGCGCCGTCGAGCCCCGGCATGCCGGGCATCGTCAGATTGTGCACCTCGAGGTGGCCCTCCGCGTCGGCGGTGCCGCCGCTCGCGTAGACGATCGACCCGGTCGGGAGCGTCGCGAACCCGGCCCAGCCGCCATCGAGGCGCAGCAGCGTCGCGCTGCCGTCGAAGCCGTCGCGCAGGGACTCGTATACGCGCACGGTACGGCCCTGGACCTGCGCGGCGGTGGCGGGCAGGAACATCGGGGTGGCGCCGCTGAGCCGGAACAGCCAGTCGTCGTGCCCAGGCTGCCAGGCGAACTTCACGAACCCGGGCTTCGTCACGGCACCGGCCCACGCGGTGCGCGACTGGTGTGACACCAGTCCGGGGCCGGTCCCGAAGTCCGTGACACCACTGGCCTGCGCGAACAGTTCCGCGCGCGAGAGCGCCTCGACGGGCCGCCCGGACGCCGCCGCCCACACATGCAGCAGGTAGCTGATCGCGATCTCTGCGCGTGCCTCCGGCTCGTACTTCGGCTCCCCCGAGAACTTCGCCAACCGGTGCTCGGGCGGGTACTGCTGGTACGCCTCCAGCCGCGACGCCAGCTCCCGCTCGGCGCGCGCCGCGGCCCGGTCGCGCATCACCTGGGAGAGGAAGGCGAGCGGGATGACGTCCCTGCCGTAGAGGTGTTCGCGGTCCTCGACCATCGGCATCAGCGGTTCACCCGCGTCGCTCATGACGCCCAGCAGGGTGCGCCACAGCGGCTGGGCGTTCGGCTGCCGGGCGAGGACCTGCGGGAGAGGGCGTCCGGCGGCCAGGAAGTGCGCGGCGTTACGGCCGGAGGTGCGCCACAGCTCCTCCTGGTAGTGCGGGCCGAAGGAGCCGTGGTTCTCGACGATGAAGGTGTCGTACAGGTTGCGGGCGGTGTTCTCGAAGACGGCGACGCCGTCCACGCGGGCGGGGTTGGCGAGGTCGGCGGGCGGCAGCCCCGCCTCGTTGCGCGACCAGATGCCGTACCACGTGGCCCAGTCGGCGGCGCGGCGGTCGTCGTGGGCCCATGCGAGCGCCGGTGCGAGGGTCTGCGCGTACAGGCCCATCTCCTCCAGCTTGGTGTCGCCGACGTGTCCGCCGCTCAGGCCGTTCGGCGTCCAGTCGCCGGAGGCTGGGTCGTCGCCGCTGCCCAACGACACGGTGTAGGCGGCCTGTTCGCGGACGATGGTCTCGACGTTGCGCCGTGTCGGGGTGTCGAGGTCCTTCCACAGCAGCCGGGCGGCGAGGACGAAGTACGACTGGAAGGTGGTGTCGAAGAAGAGCGTGCGGCCCCATTCGTCGCCGCCGGTGAGCCGGTTGGACGCGGCGAAGTGGCGGATGGTGGCGAGCGTGCGCCGCTTCAGGGTCTCCCGGTCGGTGCCCGCGCGCGCCGCGTCGTAGGTGCCGTGGGTGAGCAGGACCGCGTTGCCGAGGACCACGGCGAACCCGAAGTCCTTGGCCAGGTAGTGGCCTTGGGTCTGGTCCCACTGCGTCTCGGACCACCGGGTGTGGTCCAGGAGCACCCGCAGGTAGGTGGCCGCGACCTCGTCCGGCGGCGGGTCGGTGCGGCCGTGCGCCGCCTGGGCGCTCGCGGCCGCGGTGAGCGGGGGCAGGGCGGCCAGCGCGCCCGTGAGACCGGCGAGGTGCAGGAAGCGGCGGCGGTCGAAGGGCAGGGATGGATGCGACACGGGGCGATACCTCATAGGCTGGACAACGTTGTCAGAGGAAGGGTGACGCACATTCTTCGGCGGTCCCGGTCCGCGCGTCAACGGGTGTGGCGTCAGCCGTTCACCGGTTTTCGCGGGGCCGTCCATGCGGCCGGGGTGTTTGCGGGCAGGGCTCACCGGCCGGTGGGGGCAGGGGGCTGCCCACCGGCCGTTCCGGGGGTCGTGCGGCGGTCCCGGGCCGCCGCCGGTGTCACATCCGGGGCCCGAGCCACCTCAGTTTCGTCGCGGCCTGGTACGGCCCGCCGCCCTCGTGGCCGTTGAAGTCGTACACCTCGATGGACTTCTCCTCGTGGGCCCAGGCGTTGAAGGCCGCGAACACGGTGGAGGGCGGGCACGTCTGGTCCTCGAGGGCGGTGGAGAAGAGCGCGGGCGCCCGGCCGCGAGCGGCGAAGTGGACGCCGTCGAAGTAGGAGAGCGTGCGCAGCGCTTCCTCGGTACGACCGCGATGCGTGCGCAGGAAGAGGCCGATCTCCCGGTACGGGCCCGAGTCCGTCAGGGTGACGGCGCGCGGGAAGTCGCACAGGAACGGCACGTCCGGGGCGACCGCCAGCAGATCGGGGACCAGCCCTCCCACCGCGAGGCAGATCCCGCCGCCCTGGCTCTCCCCGATGACCGCCGTACGGGAGGCGTCGGTGAGCGGATGCGTGCGGGCGGCCTCCACCGCCCGCACGGCATCCGTGAACACCCGCCGGTAGTAGTGGTTCTCCGGCGCGTCGATCCCGCGGGTCATGAATCCCGGGTAGGCGGGGGCGGCGCCCACCGGGTCCGCGGTGCCGCCACCGCCACCCCAGCCGCTGCCCTGGCCGCGGGTGTCCATCACGAAGTGCGCCCGGCCGGTGGACGCCCAGAGCAGATGCTCATGGGGCAGTCCCCGCCCGCCTCCGTACCCCACGAACTCCACGACCAGGGGCACCGGCTCGGCGGCCTCCGCGGGCAGCGTCAGCCAGCCCTTGACCGGGTGGCCGCCGAAGCCCGCGAACGTGGCGTCGTACACCCGCACGGTGACAAGGCCCGTGTCGACGGGCTCGAAGCGGGCGCCGAGGTCGTGCCGCCGGGCCTCCGTCAGCGTGGCGGACCAGAACGTGTCGAAGTCGTCCGGTTCGGTGGAAGCGCTGCGGTAGCGGTGCAGTTGCTCGCGTGGAAGGTCGAAGAGCGCCATGCGGGACTGTCTTCCTCGGGAGGACGGCAGGAGGGCTGATGGTCGTGGGGTGCGTACCCGGGTCCGGCGGGGATCGCGTCTAGCCGCGGGCCATCGCGATGGATCCGGCGAGGCGTTCGCCCGCTTCGTAGATCATGTACGGAACGCCGTGGTCCGTGCCGAAGGAGGGGGCCGCGGCCCGGCCGTTCTCGGGTGCCGATGAGTGGGAGTCGTAGAAGACGCCGAGGTGCTTGCGGAGCGAGAAGTCCTTGCCCACTTCGGTGATCATGAGGTCGCCGCCGCTGGTCTTGTCCTTGTTGTAGACGACGAACGCGGAACCGCCGCGGGTCAGCAGATGCGGACCGCCGACGTTGATCGCGCCGACGTCCGAGTGGCGTACCAGCGGTGTCTGGGCGAAGGTCCAGTTGCGGCCGTCCGCGGACCAGCCCCAGCCGATGTCGCGGTGGTCGGTGGTGTTGTTGGTCATGAACAGCATGACGTAGTGGGCGCCACGGGAGGGCAGGTCGTACTGGAACACCCGGGCGTAGGACGTCTCGGTGGTACCGGCGGGCATCATGGACGTGGTCAGCACCGCCTTGTCGTAGGTGAAGTGGATGCCGTCCTTCGAGCGGGCGAGGCGGGTGGTGGTGTTCTCGCCGTGGAAGTACAGCCAGAACTCCTTGATGTCCTCCTTCCACAGCACATGCGGCGAGGAGACGTGGCTGACCGAGTAGTGCGGGTCCCATCTGTTGGACACGATCGGGTTCGACGGGTACTCGGTGAACGGGCCCTCCAGGGAGTCCCCGTAGGCCAGGCAGATGCCGCCCGGCGCGTCGTGCGGCGCGTAGTAGAGGTAGTACCGGCCCAGGGGGCTGGCCAGCTTGTCGTAGACCCCGCGGATCGTGGGGAAGATGATCTCGCCCGTCGGGTTGTACTTCAGCTTCGACGGGGTGAGCAGTGTACGGACGTAGGTGTAGTCCGGGAACCCGCCGGGCGCGGCCGAGGCGGACGGCGTGGCCGAAGCGGACGGTATGGCCGGCCCGCCGACGGTGAGCGCCGCGCCGGACACGGCGGTGGCGCGCAGGAACATACGGCGGTCGAGGCCGGATTGCGGCTCGGGCATGATCGGCTCCTTGGGTCGGATACTGCGGGTTCAATGGCTGGGGGTTCGGTGGCCGGGGGTTCGATGGCCGTGGGTTCGGTGGCTACGGGGTCGGGTGGCTAAGGGGTGGCGTGGCCGCGCGGTCGGTCGAGGCGTGGGGCGGGTCGGGTCGGGTCGGCTTCGGTCATAGCTCGGTGAAGGCGGTGACGCACAGGCCGCCGAAGGCCACGGCCCACACATACGGCAGGGTGCGCAGCATCACCTGGTGTGGGGAGACGCCCGCGTACTGGGCGCTCCACACGGTCTGGGTGCTGGTCGGGTCGGACACGCCGAAGACCTGGTTGTACGAGGCGGTCATGCCGAGAACGGCGACGGCCGGGTAGATGCCGGTGGCGACGAGCACACCCGCTATCCCGGCGCCGAGGCCGAAGACGTTCAGGGGGCCGCGGAACAGGCACAGCGGCACCAGCAGGGTGAAGACGAGGATGAACAGCACGGTGTTCTGCGGGCTGATGGACTTGACGAGGGGCTGAAGGGCGTCGACGGCGCCGGGCAGCTTGACCGCGGCGAGCAGGATGCCGATCGCCACGAAGAGGGTGATGGGCCACGAGCCGAGCAGGATCGCGATCATCGTGGCGGCGAGCGCGGGCGCCCCCTCCTGGAGCACCGTGTCGAGCACGCTGCCCTTGCCGGTGAGCGGCGCGTCCGCCAGGAACGCGATCGCCACGGCGAGCAGCACCAGGGCGAACGCCGTGGGCAGTTTGCGGGTGAGCATGGCGGCGACTCCCGCCGCCATGACGAGCAGGATGACGACACCCATCGTTCAGTTCTCGCTTTCGCAGGACACGGCGGCGGCCAGCGCCTCCGTGAGCAGCAGAGGGCTGCGGCCCAGGCCGCAGGCGGCGTGGGCGTAGGCGTGCGCGGCGATCTCGTCCGCGCCCGCGACGTACGCGTACAGGCGGCGCCGGCCGAAGCGCAGTGCGGTGTGGCCCAGCGCCCGCTTGAACTCGGCGCGCACCGCGGCGTGGTGGAGCCAGGCGTGTGCCTGCTCGTGGGCGAGGGCGGCGGCGCGCACCGAACCTTCGGGGTACCAGTGGCGCCAGCCGCGCTCGGCTACGAGGCGCTCGGCCCGCTCGACGGTGTCGGTGTACACCTCGACCACCGGCGGCCGGGACCGGTAGCGGGCCAGCAGCCCGGCGTCCAGCCCGCCGTCCCGCTCGACGACCCGCACGGTCACGGCCCGCGGGGTCATCCGGCGGCCGAACTCCGTGGCCGCCACCGCCCAGTGGCGCAGCAGCACGGGATCGCGGCCCTCGTGTGTGGGGGTCCCTCCGAGCAGGCGTACCGCGAGGTCCACGTCAAGGTCGCCGCTCATGTCCGCGACTCCACGACGGCGACGACCGGCTCCCCGGCGCCGCGCGGGCGCAGTTCGGCGCGGGCCAGGGCGAGCAGCGCCTCGGGTTCCAGGACACCGGAGAGGTCCGCGATCCGGCCGCCGACCAGGAGCCGTACGGCCGGGGCCCGTACGCCTCCGTCGCCGTAGGAGGTCGCGTCGCGGACCAGTGCGGCCAGCGCCTCGCCGGAGCCCTCCACCGTCATGGTCGCCACCCGCGCGTCCGCCGCGCCGAGCCGCACCACACCGTCCGCGTCCACCACCCGCACCGGATGGCGGTCCGCCCGCAGCCGGCGCCGCACCTCGGTGCCGTACACCGTGTACGCGTCCGTCCCGGCCAGTGTCCGCACGCGGGTCTCGGGCGTTTTGAGGCTGGTGGCGGCGGCGCGCAGCCGCTCGTCGGCGTCGGCGCGGTGGGCCCGGTCCTGGGTGCGCAGCTCGGTGGCGCCCGTCGCGACCGCCCGGACGGTGTTGGTCTGCGGGTCGACGGTCACCTCCACCTCGACGCCGTCGGCGGCGGCGCCCTGGGCGACGACGGCCCGCTCGGCCTCGGCGCGTACGGCGAGGATCTGTTCCTGGGTGGCGCCGGGCACGATGCGCTCGACCTGTTCGCGCACCAGCGCGAGCGCCACCCCGATGGGGCTGATGACCTCGCTGTGCCGGGCGATGCGGCCGTCGAGCCCGGCGGAGGCGGCCAGATGCGGGGTCACCGCCGCCGCTCCCCCGCCGCCGCCCACCAGGAGGGCGGTGTCGCGGTCCAGGCGGTAGTCGCGGATCATGGCGTCCACCACCGATCCGACCTGCTCCGTCCCCGCGTCGAGCACCGAGCGTGCCGCACCGGCCACATCCGTGCCGAGGATGGCGGCCAGCGGGGCGAGGGCGGCCCGCGCGACCTCCTGGTCGCTGCGTGCGAAGTCCTCCTCCCCGACCCGTCCGAGCGCGTTGGCCGCGCAGGTCATCGTCACCGCGAACCGGCCGCCCGCCGCGTCGAGCACCACGTAGTCGTCCGGGTCACCGGCCATCGGCCGCACCATCGCCACCCGGGCGTCCCGCAGTTCCTCCAGCGAGGCGAAGCAGGCGTAGGGCAGGCCCGCGATATGCGCGCTGCGCGGACCGACACCGGCCACCTGCCCGTGGGAGACCCGCACCATGGAACCGCCGCCGACCCCGACCGTGCGGACGTCCAGGGCGCTCAGATAGGAGGTCTTGCCGAGGATCGTCGCATGGCGCACCGCCACCTTTCCCCGGCGCACCACGCTGATGTCGGTCGAGGTGCCGCCCGTCTCCAGGAACACGCCCTCGCTGACCCGCTCCTGCATCAGCGCCCCGGCGACGCCCGCCGCCGGGCCCGACAGGATCGTCAGCAGCGGACGCCGGCGCATCTCGTCCAGCGACATCACGCCGCCGTCGCAGCGCATCACCATCAGCGGCGCGGTCACCCCGGCCTTCGTGATGGAGCCGTCCACCAGATCGGCCGTGGCCAGCATCCGCGGCAGGATCGCGGCGTTCACCACCGCCGTCCGGGTCCGCTTGTGCAGTCCGTACATCGAGGTGATCTCGTGGGCCGCGGCCAGCGGCAGTCCCGTGGGCCGCGCCACGTCGAGCACGGCCCGCTCGCCCTCGGGCCGGTCCACCCCGAACGGCTCCGTGGCGACGAGGACCTCGGCCCCCTCGGCGCGCACCCGCTCCACGGCCGCGCGCACCTCGTCCTGTGCGGACGGATCGGCCACATGCGCGTACACCAGCGGAAGCCGCTTGCCGGGGGTGAGTTCGAGCTTGCCGAAGGCGGCGAGCCGCCGGGTGATCACCGCGCCCGGCCCGCCGCCGATACCGATCAGTCCGACCGTGGCCACATCGCCCTCCAGCAGGGCGTTGGTGGCCTGGGTCGTGCCGTGCGCCAGGAACACGACGTCGCCCGCCGTCCGGCCGACCTTCGCCAGGAGCTGTTCGAGCGCCTGGACGATGCCGTGGGCGACACCGTCCTCGTGGTGGTGGCTGGTGGGCACCTTCACCTGGCCCACCAGTGTGAGCGCGGCGGCGTCGACCGCCACGGCATCGGTGAACGTGCCACCCACGTCGATGCCGACGCGGATGCGGCGGTCTGGAGTCATGGCGGGCACCTCCTTGTGTGTTGACGTGCTTCGCGTTATCCGGGACGGGGGGCTGGAAGAGCTGTCGGACGAAGGTCAGTAGCCGCGGACGTCGGGCCAGCGGCGCTGCACACCCGCCCGGTCCAGGAGGCGGCCGAACTCCTCGAACCGCTTGTCCTCGGCCTGCACCTGGTGGGGCTCCACGCCCTCATCCAGGCAGTGCGCGGCGAGCGCGCCCGCGACCTCGCCGACGTTCCACTCGACCGGGTGCAGCCGGTAGCAGCCGTTGGTGATGTGGGTGGTGCCGATGTTCTTGCCGGCGGGCAGCAGGTTCCGCACCCGGCGCGGCACCAGCGCGCCGAGCGGGATCTCGAACGGCACGGAGCCGACGTCGATATAGGTGTCGCCGCCCGTGGAGGGGTGCAGGTCGATGCGGTAGCCGCCCACCCCGACCGAGTCGCGGTAGCGGGTCCGGCCATGGGGGCCGACCACGTCGATCGCGACGTCCTGTTCGACGACGGTGGTCACCGCCTTGATGCGCCGCGACTCGCGCACGTAGGCCGCCTTGGCGAGACCGTCCGCGGTGCCGGTGACGTCCGGGCGGATGCGCAGCCCCGGGAAGCCGGTGCCGCCGTCCGCCCGTGGTGCCTCCGTCTGTAGCCAGTACAGCACCGACAGCGACAACTGGCGTGCCTCGCGCAGGGCTTCGGCCTCCTGGCCGATGTACGGCTTGAGCCAGTAGTCGTTGAGCGGCCAGTTGACGAGGGTGATGTCCGAGCCGAAGGCGCCCGGCCGGTGCAGTCCGCGGGCGAGGATCCGGCGGAATCCCCACAGCTCCTTGTCCCCGGCGTCGGCGCTCTGGTCGGCGCTGACCGCCAGCGGGTCGAGGTCCGGGTTGGGCACGAAGGTGCGGGGCACGGGCTCCAGGGTGCGCGGGTCGGGCGCCTGGAAGCCGAGCAGCGGACCCGGCCAGAAGCCGGGCCGGTAGGAACGCCAGAAGTCGTAGTCCGCGGGCCGCTCCACGGTGTGGTCCTCGCCCTCGTGGTGCGAGAGCGCGAAGCACACGGTGATGCCCTGCTGGTTCTCGGGCCGCGCTTCGGCGGGGGCGTGCGGTTCGCCGAACTCGTCCCGCGCCTCGGCCCCGTTGGCGTGCTCCACACCGGCGAGGTCGAGCAGTTCACCGGTCTCGGTGGCGTCGACGACGTACCGGGCGGTGAACGTGGTGCGCTCGCCGGAGCGCAGGTCGCGCACGGTCACCGCGCGGATCATGTCGCCGTCGGTCTCGGCGACCACGGCGCGGTGCTCGGTCAGGACGGTCAGCAGGCCAGCGGCCCGGTACGGGGCGAGCATGCCCTCGAGGACGGCGAGCGCCACCCTTGGCTCATGGCACAGCTTGCTGACCCGGCCGGCTCCCGGGTTCAGCTCCGTAAGCCCCAGTGCCTCGGCGCGCAGCGGATACCACTGCCGGTAGTAGGCGCGGATGCCCTCGCGCAGCGCCCGGTAGGTCGCCGTCGTACCGAACTGCTCCACCCAGGGGTGCTCGTCCGGCGGCACCGCCTGCGCGGTGAGCTGGCCGCCGATCCAGTCCGTCTCCTCGGTCAGCACCACACGTCGGCCCGCCCGGCAGGCGCCGAGCGCGGCGGCGATCCCGCCGAGGCCGCCACCGACGATCAGGATGTCCGGTTCCGCTGTCACGCTGCTCCTCGGGGTCGTGTCCGAACCGCGATGTCCGAACCGCGGTGTGCGTCAGGGGGTGTCATGGCCGCCGGCCGGGCGGGCCCGCCGTCTCGCCGGTACGGAACGCGCAGGCCACCAGGGGTTCATGGGTCTCCTCGCCGGCCACCAGGGCGGAGAGGAGCCGGACGGCGGCCGCGCCGAGCTGGTGCCGGGGCACGTCGAAGCCCGTGGGCACGGGTGCCGCGGCCACGTCCGGCGGCGGGCCGCCGAGCAGCCCGAGCGAGACGTCCCCGGGGCAGCCGAGTCCGGCCTCCCGGAC
>NZ_JAHLEM010000240.1 GCF_018883605.1 Streptomyces niphimycinicus
TCGGGTACGGACGTCAGCACATGGTCACGGCCGGAGGTGCGCACGGGCACGGCCGGAAAGGCGCGGCCCAGTTCCTCGGCGGTGCGCCGGGCGCCGACTATGGACGCCCGCAGCCGGACGCCTCCGCATTCACGGCAGTGCCAGGCGGGTTCGTCCCGCCCGCACCATCCGCACACCAGGTGCTCCGCGTCCCGCGCCGCCAGCGGGCCCGAGCAGTGCGCACAGCGCGCGGGCTCCCGGCAGCGCTCACAGGCCAGCTTCGGGACGTAGCCCCGGCGCGGCACCTGCACCAGCACCGGGCCCCGGGTCAGCGCCTCCCGTACGGTCTGCCAGGCGAGTGTGGGCAGCCGGGCGGCGCGGGCCTCCGCGTCCCGGGCCACCTCGCCCTCGTCGACCGTACGGATCAGCGGGGCGGCCGCCCGGACCTGCTCGCGGTCGGCTTCGAGCGGCCGGGCCCAGCCGTTCTCCACCAGTTGGGCGGCCTCGACGGTGCGGCCCAGGTCGCCCAGCAGAAAGCCCGTCTTCTCATGGACGGCGCGCAGCAGCAGCACATCGCGGGCGTGCGGCTGGGGCAGCCGGTCGTCGCTGTGGCTGCGGTCCCCGTCGTCCCAGATCCCGACCAGCCCGAGCTCCCGGACCGGTGCGAACATCGCCGCCCGGGTGCCCACCACGGCCCGGACCGAGCCCCGGCTGACCGCCAACCAGCGGCGGTAGCGCTCCTCGGGCCCAAGGTCGGCGGTGAGCAGCACATGCCGCCCCTGACCGCCGAGCACCTCCGTGAGCGCCGCGTCCACCCGCTCGGCGGTCCGCCCGTCCGGCACGACGACGAGCGCGCCGCGCCCGGACGCGAGCGTGGCGGCCACGGCGGTGGCCCACTCCCGGGGCCAGTGCGGCCCGGGCAGCGCGGTCCATACGGCCCGCGGCCGGTCACCACGGGCAAGCGCCTCCAGAAACCCGGGCCCGGCCGGATACCGCGCCCAGCTTCCGGGCGCGGGCGGCTCCGGCGTGGGCAGCGGCGGCGATGACGGCTCGCCCTCGGCGCGGGCGTTGCGCTTGGGCAGGGCAAGCTGCAACACATCGGCGAGCGATCCGGCATACCGGTCGGCCACCGCCCGGCACAGCGCCAGCAGCCCCGGCCCCAGCACCGGCTCCGGGGACACCACCTGCGCGAGGGCGGCCAGCGGGCCCCGGTACTCGGACTCGGCGACGCGCTCGATGATGTACCCGTCGAGCAGCCCACCGCCCTCGCGCCGCCCCTCGCGCACCTTCCCCGTCCCGGCCCCGAACCGCACCCGCACCCGCACCCCGGGCCGGGCCTCGGCGGCCATCTCGGCCGGCACCGCGTAATCCCACAGCTTGTCGAGGTGGACCGGCCCCTTGTCCACCAGCACCCGCGCCACGGGCAGCTCCCCGGCCAGCTTGGCCCCCCGCCAGGTCCGCGGCCTGGCCCGCTCCCCCTTGGCCTTGCGCACGGTCTCCCGAATGAGCGCGAGCTGCTCCCCCTCCGATGCCTCCGCCGGATCCTTCGGCCGCTCGTTGTCCCTGCTCACAGATCAAGTCTTAGCAGACCGCACGGACAGCGAGGCACGCGAAGGCCCGGACGCCGAGGGGCGTCCGGGCCTTCGCGGAAACCGTGACCGAAAGCGGGGGTCCTACAGGCCCGCCGCCGCGCGGAGGGCGTCGACGCGGTCGGTGCGCTCCCAGGTGAAGTCGGGGATCTCGCGGCCGAAGTGGCCGTACGCCGCGGTCTGGGCGTAGATCGGGCGCAGCAGGTCGAGGTCGCGGATGATCGCGGCCGGGCGGAGGTCGAAGACCTCGGAGATGGCCTTCTCGATCTTCTCGGCGTCGACCGCGGCGGTGCCGAAGGTCTCGACGAAGAGGCCGACCGGCTCGGCCTTGCCGATGGCGTACGCGACCTGCACCTCGCAGCGCTGGGCGAGGCCCGCGGCCACCACGTTCTTGGCGACCCAGCGCATGGCGTAGGCGGCGGAGCGGTCGACCTTGGACGGGTCCTTGCCGGAGAAGGCGCCGCCACCGTGGCGGGACATGCCGCCGTAGGTGTCGATGATGATCTTGCGGCCGGTGAGGCCGGCGTCGCCCATCGGGCCGCCGATCTCGAACCGCCCGGTCGGGTTGACCAGCAGGCGGTAGCCCTCGGTGTCGAGCTTGATGCCGTCCTCGACCAGCTTGTTCAGCACATGCTCGACCACGAATTCCCGGATGTCGGGGGCCAGCAGCGAGTCCAGGTCGATGTCGGAGGCGTGCTGCGAGGAGACGACGACGGTGTCCAGGCGGACCGCCTTGTGGCCGTCGTACTCGATGGTGACCTGGGTCTTGCCGTCGGGGCGCAGGTAGGGAATGGTCCCGTTCTTGCGGACGTCGGACAGCCGGCGGGAGAGCCGGTGCGCCAGGTTGATCGGCAGCGGCATCAGCTCGGGCGTCTCGTCGCAGGCGTACCCGAACATCAGGCCCTGGTCGCCCGCGCCCTGCTTGTCCAGCTCGTCCTCATCGCCCTCGACCCGCAGCTCGTAGGCGGAGTCCACACCCTGGGCGATATCGGGGGACTGTGAGCCGATCGACACCGAGACGCCGCAGGAGGCGCCGTCGAAGCCCTTCTTCGACGAGTCGTAGCCGATGTCGAGGATCTTGTTCCGCACGAGCGTCGCGATCGGGGCGTACGCCTTGGTGGTCACCTCGCCGGCCACATGCACCAGGCCGGTGGTGATCAACGTCTCGACGGCGACCCGGGAGGTCGGGTCCTCCTTGAGAAGGGCGTCGAGGATGGTGTCGCTGATCTGGTCAGCGATCTTGTCGGGGTGACCCTCGGTCACAGATTCCGAGGTGAACAGGCGGCGGGACACATCGCTCCCTGGGGTTGCAGCGGCTGCTGGCTGATCATGGTCGGACCGCTCGGGAGCTGCGCCCGGTGCGGTTCCTGGGCCAGTTTATCCGGCAAGTCCACCGGTCAAGCATCCCCGTCCCACAGAACGGGCAGGCCCGTGACCGGGAACATACCTTGCCTCAAGTCGAAATACAGCCCCACCCCGCCGTGGCAGGGGCGTCTCATGAGCCCGATCGGCCGCAGTACGGGCCCCGCCGAGGGCGTCCGCCGGGCTCGGTGTGCGGCCCGCCGGACGCCGCCCGAGGCCCGGGGTCCCGGGTCCGGGGTCATCCCAGGCGGTCGGCCACCAGATCCCACACGGTGTCGGCGAGCGCGCCCTTGGGGCCGTACGGTACGGGCGTCTCGGTGCCGTCGGCGCCGAGCACCACGGCCTCGTTGGTCTCGGCGCCGAAGGTCTTGTGTTCCCCGACCTCGTTCACCACCAGCAGATCGCAGCCCTTGCGGGCGAGCTTGGCTCGGCCGTTGGCGAGCACATCGTCGGTTTCGGCGGCGAAGCCGACCACGATCTGGCCGGGGCGGGCGCGCTCCGCGGAAATCTCGGCGAGGATGTCCGGATTCCGTACCAGGGCGATCGGCTCGGGCTCCTGGCCGTCGCGCTTCTTGATCTTCCCCTCGGCGTAGTGCGCGGGGCGGAAGTCGGCGACGGCGGCGGCCATCACCACGGCGTCGGCGTCCGCGGCGGCCTTGAGCACGGCCTCCCGGAGCTGTGCGGCGGTGCCCACGCGCAGCACATCGGCGCCGGCCGGGTCGGGCAGCTCGCTGTTGGCCGAGACAAGAGTCACTCGCGCGCCCCGGGCGACGGCGGCACGGGCCAGGGCGTACCCCTGCCGGCCGGTGGAGCGGTTGCCGAGGAAGCGCACCGGGTCCAGCGGCTCTCGGGTGCCTCCGGCGCTGACCACGACATGGCGGCCGGCCAGATCGGTGGTGTGCGCCTCGGCGCCGCGGGCCAGCACCCGGCGGCAGACCTCGAAGATCTCCCCGGGGTCCGGCAGCCGCCCCTTGCCGGTGTCCACACCGGTGAGCCGCCCCACGGCGGGTTCGATGACGACCGCGCCGCGGCGGCGCAGGGTCGCCACGTTCTCCTGGGTGGCGGGGTGCTGCCACATCTCGGTGTGCATCGCGGGCGCGAAGACGACCGGGCAGCGCGCGGTGAGCAGCGTATTGGTGAGCAGATCGTCCGCCAGGCCATGGGCGGCCTTGGCGAGCAGATCGGTGGTGGCGGGGGCGATCACGACCAGATCGGCGGACTGGCCGATGCGGACGTGCGGCACCTCGTGGACGGAGTCCCACACCTCGGTCGCCGCCGGCTGCCCGGACAGCGCCGACCAGGTCGCCTCGCCGACGAAGTGCAGCGCCGAGGCGGTCGGCACGACGCGTACGTCATGGCCGGACTCGGTGAGGCGGCGCAGCAGCTCGCACGCCTTGTAGGCGGCGATCCCGCCACTGACGCCCAGGACCACTTTGGGCTTGTCCATCGCTCGGCTCCCCACCGGGTACGTCGTCCGTCGTACGTCCAGTCACGGTACGCCGGGTCGCGTCACGTACCCATGACACACCACGAGCCCGGCAGTCACTGCCGGGCCGTGGGTGAAGCGATCGAAACCTACTGGGCCGGGCCCTCGATGGCCTCGGAGGTCAGCAGGCCCGCGTTGATCTCGCGGAGCGCGATCGAGAGGGGCTTCTCGTGGACGTGGGTGTCCACGAGGGGACCGACGTACTCGAGCAGGCCCTCACCGAGCTGCGAGTAGTACGCGTTGATCTGCCGCGCGCGCTTGGCCGCGTAGATCACCAGGCTGTACTTGGAGTCGGTGGCCTCGAGCAGCTCATCAATCGGAGGGTTGATGATCCCCTCGGGCGCGGTCATGGGAGAGGACACTCTCTAGCCTTCCTTATTACGCCTCATGGCAAGAGTGAATCGAAGATCAAGCCACTCGCATCAAGGCTAGCAGCTCATTCGCCACGTCCTCGACGGAGGTATTGACCAAGGTCGTATCGAACTCGGACTCGGCGGCCAGCTCGGTCCGAGCGGCCGCCAGGCGCCGCTCGATGACCTCGGGCGCCTCGGTGCCCCGGCCGGTGAGCCGGCGCACCAGCTCCTCCCAGCTCGGCGGAGCGAGGAAGACGAGCTGCGCCTCCGGCATGGACTCGCGGATCTGCCGTGCGCCCTGTAGATCGATCTCCAGCAGCACCGGCTCGCCCGCACCGAGGCGTTCCATGACCGCCTCACGCGGGGTGCCGTAGCGGTTGCCCGCGAATTCGGCCCACTCCAGCAGCTCACCATTGGCTATGAGCTTGTCGAACTCCCCGTCGTCCACGAAGAAATAGTGGACGCCGTCCCGCTCGCCGGGGCGCGGTCGGCGGGTCGTGGCGGAGACCGAGAGCCAGACCTCGGGATGTTCTTTGCGCATATGAGCGACGACCGTGCTCTTACCGACCCCGGAGGGGCCGGAGAGCACGGTCAGTCGCGGTCGTGCGGAGTGTGCTGCCATGGAGCGATTATCCAGGTTCCCGGGAGTGCCTGGAAACGCCGGGCGGCGTCAGCCTGCGGCGCCGCCGAACTCACGCTCGAGCGACGCGATCTGGTTGGAGCCCAGACCCCGCACACGACGGCTCTCGGAGATGCCGAGCCGCTCCATGATCTGCTTGGCGCGGACCTTGCCGACGCCGGGCAGGGACTCCAGGAGAGCGGACACCTTCATCTTGCCGATG
Source organism: Streptomyces niphimycinicus (assembly GCF_018883605.1). Classification (GTDB taxonomy): domain Bacteria; phylum Actinomycetota; class Actinomycetes; order Streptomycetales; family Streptomycetaceae; genus Streptomyces; species Streptomyces niphimycinicus. Next base: position 5,612 of record NZ_JAHLEM010000240.1, read on the forward strand.
ACGTCGTTCTCCTGGCCCTGCTTGATGACCTCGTGCAGGGACGCGCCGGAGTGCTTGAGTCGATTCTTGACCTCGGCGCGCTCCCGGCGAGCCGCGGCGGCCTTTTCGAGCGCGGCTGCGCGCTGTTCAGGGGTAAGGGGCGGAAGAGCCACGCCTACGTCACCTCGGATGTCGAACTGTCGGATATGGACCGGTGAGGAACCTAGTCGCCCCTCACCTGGGGAGCAACGCGCAACGCAGCAGCGCGTTCGCTCTCGTCGGAGACTAGCGGCCGATCCCGCTCCAGTCAGCGAGAACAGACGAAAAGTCCTGGTCAGACTCGCTCGACTCGGACATTTACGGACAAAATAGCCGGGTTATTCGGCCACGGCCCGCACTTCCTCAGCCATTCGGGAGGCCGCCGCGACCAGCGACGCGGCGTCCGGACCGTGCCGGAGCACCCCCCTGCTGACGCTCGGAACGACATTTTTGATCGCCGGGCCGAAGACCGAGGGAAGATCGGCGGGGGTCGCGCCCTGGGCGCCGATGCCGGGGGCCAGCAGCGGCCCGTCGATCGTCAGATCGACGCACGCCTCTTGCGGGGCCCTGCCCAGCGTCGCGCCGACGACCGCGCCGTACGAGCCGAGGCGGCCCTCGGCGGCCTCGGCGGCGTTCTCGTCCTTGAGCGCCCTCAGCACGGTGGCCGCGACGGTCGAGCCGTCGGGCCGTACCGCGTGCTGCACCTCGGTGCCCTCCGGGTTGGAGGTCAGCGCCAGCACGAAGACGCCCGCCCCCGCCGCCCGCGCCGCGTCCAGCGCCGGGCGCAGCGAGCCGAAGCCGAGGTAGGGGCTGACGGTGACCGCGTCCGAGAACAGCGGGGAGGCCGGATCCAGATAGGCGGCGGCGTACGCGGCCATGGTCGATCCGATGTCGCCGCGCTTGGCGTCCATCAGCACCAGCGCCCCGGCGGCCCGGGCGTCGGCGACGGCCCGCTCCAGCACCGCGATGCCGCGCGAGCCGAACCGCTCGAAGAAGGCCGACTGCGGCTTGAGGACGGCGACCCGCTCGGCGAGGGCCTCCACGACGGTCCTTGTGAACCGCTCCAGACCCGCCACATCGTCCCCCAGGCCCCAGTCGGCGAGCAGGGAGGCATGCGGGTCGATGCCGACGCACAGCGGGCCGCGGGCGTCCATGGCGGCGCGCAGCCGCGCGCCGAAGGGGGTGGGGGTCGTCATTGGTCTCTCCTCAGGAAATTCAGCCCCTCCGGCGTTTGAGGAGCGGGGTCCGGGGCGGAGCCCC
>NZ_JAHLEM010000241.1 GCF_018883605.1 Streptomyces niphimycinicus
TGCGGGTCGATGCCGACGCACAGCGGGCCGCGGGCGTCCATGGCGGCGCGCAGCCGCGCGCCGAAGGGGGTGGGGGTCGTCATTGGTCTCTCCTCAGGAAATTCAGCCCCTCCGGCGTTTGAGGAGCGGGGTCCGGGGCGGAGCCCCGGCGGGGGGCCCGGGGGCTCGCCCCCGGTTCGGGAAGGGGCGGGGTGGGGAACATCACCGCCGGAGGCGTTACGCGGCGGCACCGGCGCCGACCGCGTCGGCCAAGGTGTCGAACTCGGACGCGGCCAGGCGCTCCGCGAGGCCGCGGTGGATCTCACGGCACCAGAACGGGCCCCGGTAGATGAAGGCGCTGTAGCCCTGCACCAGCGTGGCACCGGCCAGAATCCGCTCCCAGGCGTCCTCCGCGGTCTCGATCCCGCCGACCCCTACGAGGGTCAGCCGGTCGCCCACACGGGCGTACAGGCGGCGCAGAACCTCCAGGGAGCGCGCCTTGAGGGGGGCGCCGGACAGGCCGCCGGTCTCGGCGGTGAGCCGCGCGTCGGAGGCGAGGCCGAGGCCGTCGCGCGCGATCGTCGTGTTCGTGGCGATGATGCCGTCCAGGCCCAGCTCGACCGCCAGATCGGCGACCGCGTCCACGTCCTCGTCGGCGAGATCCGGCGCGATTTTGACCAGAAGTGGCACCCGGCGATCGGTGACCGTACGGTCCGCGGCCTCGCGGACCGCGGTCAGCAGCGGCCGCAGATGGTCCACGGCCTGGAGATTCCGCAGTCCGGGGGTATTGGGCGAGGAGACGTTGACCACGAGGTAGTCGGCGTGGGCGGCGAGCCGCTCGGTGGAGGTCACATAGTCGGCGACGGCCTCCTCCTCCGGGACGACCTTGGTCTTGCCGATGTTGACGCCGAGCGTCGTGGCGAAGGCCGGGCGCCGGGCCGCGAGACGGGCCGCGACCGCCGCCGAACCCTCGTTGTTGAAGCCCATCCGGTTGATCAGGGCCCGGTCGGCGACCAGCCGGAAGAGCCGTCGCTTGGGGTTGCCGGGCTGCGGCTGGGCGGTGACCGTGCCGATCTCGACATGGTCGAAGCCCAGCATGGCCATGCCGTCGATTCCGGCGGCGTTCTTGTCGAATCCGGCGGCGAGCCCGAAGGGCCCGTGCATCCGCAGGCCCAGCGCCTCGGTGCGCAGCGCCTTGTGGCGGGGGGCGAGGACGGCGGCGGCGAACGTCCGCAGCACGGGGATGCGAGCGGCCAGCCGGATCCAGGAGAAGGCCAGGTGATGGGCCTTCTCCGGGTCCATGCGCCGGAAGATCAGGTTGAACAGGAGCGCGTACATGAGGGGCTTTCTGCGGCAGTGAGCGAGCGGATTCATGAAGAAGGGCGGGCTCATGAAGAGGGGGACACCGGCCGGTGTCCCCCTCCCTCGCCTCACTCCTCGCGGGCGGCGGTCAGATGTTCCGCGTGTTCCTGGAGCGATCGGACGCCGACCGCGCCCCGGCCCAGCGCCTCGATGCCCTGGACGGCGGCCGCGAGCGCCTGGACGGTGGTCAGGCAGGGCACCCCGCGGGCGACGGACGCCGTACGGATGTCATAGCCGTCCAGCCGTCCGCCGGTGCCGTACGGGGTGTTGACGATCAGGTCGACCTCGCCCTCGTGGATGAGCTGGACGATGGTCTTCTCGCCGTTCGGGCCCTCGCCCTCGCTGTGCTTGCGCACCACGGTCGCGCTGATCCCGTTGCGCTTGAGCACCTCCGCCGTGCCCGAGGTGGCCAGCAGCTCGAAGCCGAGGCCGACCAGCTCCCGGGCCGGGAAGATCATCGAGCGCTTGTCGCGGTTGGCGACGGAGACGAACGCGCGCCCCTTGGTCGGCAGCGCCCCGTACGCCCCGGCCTGCGACTTGGCGTAGGCCGCGCCGAAGACCGAGTCGATGCCCATGACCTCGCCGGTCGAGCGCATCTCCGGGCCGAGGATGGTGTCCACCCCGCGCCCGGAGGCGTCCCGGAACCGCGACCACGGCATCACGGCCTCCTTGACGGAGATCGGCGCGTCCAGCGGCAGCGTGCCGCCGTCGCCGCTGGAGGGCAGCAGCCCCTCGGCGCGCAGCTCGGCGATGGTGGCGCCCAGCGAGATCCGGGCGGCGGCCTTGGCCAGCGGTACGGCGGTGGCCTTGGAGGTGAAGGGGACGGTGCGGGAGGCGCGCGGGTTCGCCTCCAGTACGTACAGAATGTCCCCGGCCAGCGCGAACTGGATGTTGATCAGCCCGCGGACGCCCACACCGCGCGCGATGGCCTCGGTCGAGGCACGCAGCCGCTTGATGTCGAAGCCGCCGAGGGTGATCGGGGGCAGCGCGCAGGCCGAGTCGCCGGAGTGGATCCCGGCCTCCTCGATGTGCTCCATGACGCCGCCGAGGTAGAGCTCCTCGCCGTCGTAGAGCGCGTCCACGTCGATCTCTATGGCGTCGTCGAGGAAGCGGTCGATGAGCACGGGGTGCTCGGAGATCAGCCCGGCGTGCCGCTCCAGGTAGGCGGCGAGCGAGGGCTCGTCGTAGACGATCTCCATGCCGCGGCCGCCGAGGACGTAGGAGGGGCGGACCATGACCGGGTAGCCGATCTCCGCGGCGATGCCCTTGGCCTGCGCGAAGGAGAAGGCGGTGCCGTACTTGGGCGCAGGCAGCCCGGCCTCGGTGAGTACCCGGCCGAAGGCGCCGCGCTCCTCGGCGAGGTTGATCGCCTCGGGCGAGGTGCCGACGATCGGCACACCGTTGTCCTTGAGCGCCTGGGCGAGGCCCAGCGGGGTCTGGCCGCCGAGCTGGACGATCACACCGGCGACCGGGCCCGCCTGCTGCTCGGCGTGGACGATCTCCAGCACGTCCTCCAGGGTGAGCGGCTCGAAGTAGAGCCGGTCGGAGGTGTCGTAGTCGGTGGAGACGGTCTCCGGGTTGCAGTTGACCATGACGGTCTCATAGCCCGCGTCATGCAGCGCAAAGGAGGCGTGGACGCAGGAGTAGTCGAACTCGATGCCCTGGCCGATGCGGTTGGGGCCCGAGCCGAGGATGATCACCGCGGGGGTCTCGCGCGGGGCGACCTCGGACTCCTCGTCGTAGGAGGAGTAGAAGTACGGGGTCCTGGCGGCGAACTCGGCGGCGCAGGTGTCGACCGTCTTGTAGACGGGCCGGATGCCCAGCGCGTGCCGCACCTCGCGGACCACGTCCTCGCGCAGCGAGCGGATCCCGGCGATCTGGGCGTCGGAGAAGCCGTGCCGCTTGGCCTCGGCGAGCAGCTCGGGGCCGAGCTTGTCGGCGGCGGCGAGCTCGTCCGCGATCTCGTTGATCAGGAAGAGCTGGTCCACGAACCACGGGTCGATCCGGGTGGCGTCGAAGACCTCCTGCTGGGTGGCGCCGGCGCGAATGGCCTGCATGACGGTGTTGATCCGGCCGTCGGTCGGCATGTCGGCCCGGGTCAGCAGCTCGGCCTTGGTCCCGGGCTCCCCGGTGAAGTCGAACTGGCTGCCCTTCTTCTCCAGCGAGCGCAGCGCCTTCTGGAGCGCCTCGGTGAAGTTGCGGCCGATGGCCATGGCCTCGCCGACCGACTTCATGGTGGTGGTGAGCCGGGCGTCGGCGGCCGGGAACTTCTCGAAGGCGAAGCGCGGCACCTTGACCACGACGTAGTCGAGCGTCGGCTCGAAGGACGCCGGGGTCTGCTCGGTGATGTCGTTGGGGATCTCGTCGAGGGTGTAGCCGACGGCCAGCCGGGCGGCGATCTTGGCGATGGGGAAGCCGGTGGCCTTGGAGGCGAGCGCCGAGGAGCGGGAGACGCGCGGGTTCATCTCGATGACGATGACCCGGCCGTCCTCGGGGTTGACCGCGAACTGGATGTTGCAGCCGCCGGTGTCGACGCCGACCTCGCGGATGACGGCGATGCCGATGTCCCGCAGGATCTGGTACTCGCGGTCGGTGAGCGTCATCGCCGGGGCCACGGTGATCGAGTCACCGGTGTGCACGCCCATGGGGTCGAAGTTCTCGATGGAGCAGACGACCACGACATTGTCGTTGCGGTCGCGCATCAGCTCCAGTTCGTACTCCTTCCAGCCGAGGATGGACTCCTCCAGGAGCACCTCGGTGGTCGGCGAGAGGGCCAGGCCCTGGCCGGCGATGCGGCGCAGCTCGTCCTCGTCGTGGGCGAAGCCGGAGCCCGCACCGCCCATGGTGAAGGAGGGGCGGACCACGACGGGGTAGCCGCCGAGCTGCTCGACGCCCGCGAGGATGTCGTCCATGGAGTGGCAGATGACCGAGCGGGCGGACTCACCGTGGCCGATCTTGGCGTGGACGGCCTCGACGACCGTCTTGAACTGGTCGCGGTCCTCGCCCTTGTGGATCGCCTCGACATTGGCGCCGATCAGCTCGACGCCGTACTCGTCGAGGGTGCCCGCCCGGTGCAGGGAGATGGCGGTGTTGAGCGCGGTCTGGCCGCCGAGGGTGGGCAGCAGCGCGTCGGGGCGCTCCTTGGCGATGATCTTCTCGACGTACTCCGGGGTGATCGGCTCGACATAGGTGGCGTCGGCGATCTCCGGGTCGGTCATGATCGTGGCCGGGTTGGAGTTGACCAGGATGACCCGCAGGCCCTCGGACTTCAGCACCCGGCACGCCTGGGTGCCGGAGTAGTCGAATTCGGCGGCCTGGCCGATGACGATCGGGCCGGAGCCGATGACCAGGACGGACTGGATGTCGGTGCGCTTAGGCACGCTGGCCCTCCATCAGGGACACGAAGCGGTCGAAAAGGTACGCGGCGTCATGCGGACCTGCGGCGGCTTCGGGGTGGTACTGGACGCTGAACGCGGGGCGGTCGAGCAGCCGCAGCCCCTCGACCACGTTGTCGTTGAGGCAGACATGGGAGACCTCGGCGCGGCCGAAGGGGGTGTCGGACGGCGCGTCGAGCGGGGCGTCCACGGCGAAGCCGTGGTTGTGGGCGGTGACCTCCACCTTGCCGGTGGTGCGGTCCTGCACCGGCTGGTTGATCCCGCGGTGGCCGTACTTCAGCTTGAAGGTGCCGAAGCCGAGTGCGCGGCCGAGGATCTGGTTGCCGAAGCAGATGCCGAACAGCGGCGTGGAGCGCTCCAGCACGGCCCGCATCAGGGCGACGGGGTGGTCGGCGGTGGCCGGGTCGCCCGGGCCGTTGGAGAAGAAGACCCCGTCCGGGTTCACCGCGTAGATGTCCTCGGCGGTGGCGGTGGCGGGCAGGACGTGCACCTCGATGCCGCGCTCGGCCATCCGGTGCGGGGTCATGCCCTTGATGCCCAGGTCGATCGCGGCGACGGTGAACTTCTTGGTGCCGATCGCCGGGACGACGTAGGTCTCGGTGGTGGCCACCTCGCCGCTGAGGTCGGCGCCCTTCATCTGCGGGACGGCCCGCACCTTCGCGAGCAGGGTGGCCTCGTCGGCGACAGCCCCGCCGGAGAAGATGCCCACCCGCATGGCGCCGCGCTCGCGCAGATGGCGGGTGAGGGCGCGGGTGTCGATCCCGCTGATGCCGACGATGGCCTGGGCGGTGAGCTCCTCGTCGAGCGAGCGGCGGGAGCGCCAGTTGGAGGGCGTACGGGCCGGGTCGCGCACCACATAGCCGGAGACCCAGATCCGCCTGGACTCCGGATCCTCGTCGTTGACGCCGGTGTTCCCGATGTGCGGGGCGGTCATCACGACGACCTGGCGGTGGTAGGAGGGGTCGGTCAGGGTCTCCTGGTAGCCGGTCATTCCGGTGGAGAACACGGCCTCGCCGAAGGTCTCCCCCACGGCCCCGTAGGCCCGGCCGCGGAAGGTGCGGCCGTCCTCCAGGACGAGTACGGCGGGGGCACTGGCGCCCCGGGTGGAGGTCGTCATCGTTCGGCGCCTTCCGTCTGGTTGCTGGGGTGGTTCTGGTCGCTGTCGGAGGTGGTGAGGGCGTCGACCCAGGCCGGGTGCTCGGCGGCGTGGTCGGAGCGGAAGCCCGAGTCGATCAGCTTCTCGCCGAGCCGCCAGGTGATCACCAGCAGCCCGCCCTCGGCGAGGACCTTGCCCGCGATGCCCTTGTCGAGACGGGCGCCGCGCAGCTCGGCGGCGGGGATGAAGAAGTCCTGGGCGCCCGGCCGGACCACGCTCACGCCCTGGTCGGTGAGGGTCAGCTCGACCCGGCTGCGGGTGCCCAGCCCATGGGCGACGATCCGGTCCAGCCACTGCCCGGCGGTGGTGGAGCCGTGGTAGCGGCCGCCCATCCTGAGCCGCGGCTCACCGGGCTCGGCCGGGGCCTGGGGCAGCTCGGGGAGGTCGCCCTGGAGGGTGCCGCGCCACTTCCAGCCCTCGCGCATCAGCCAGTAGACCAGCGCGATGACCAGCAGCAGCCCGACGACCCAGCCGATCCGGGCGGCCCAGTCCGTCACGTCCTGCGATTTCTGCTCGGCGGCGAGGCCCGCGAATCCCGCGAGGCCCGCCACCGGATGGCTCTCAGATGTCACGCCAGCTTCCCGTCCACAACCGTCGCCCGGCCCCGCAGGAAGGTGTACGTCACGCGGCCCGGCAGTTCGCGGCCCTCGTAGGGGGTGTTGCGGCTGCGGGAGGCGAAGCCCGCGGGGTTCACCACACCACGGTAAGCGGAGTCGAGCAGGGTGAGGTTCGCGGGCTCCCCGGCGGCGATGGGACGGCCGTGGCCGGTCAGCCGGCCGATGGCCGAGGGCCGCACCGACATCCGGTCGGCGACGCCCGTCCAGTCCAGCAGCCCGGTGTCGACCATGGTGTGCTGGACCACGGACAGCGCCGTCTCCAGGCCGACCATGCCCATGGCCGCGGCGCCCCACTCGCAGTCCTTGTCCTCATGCGGATGCGGGGCGTGGTCGGTGGCCACGCAGTCGATGGTGCCGTCGGCGAGCGCCTCGCGCAGCGCCATCACATCGGCCTCGGTGCGCAGCGGCGGGTTCACCTTGTAGACGGGGTCGTAGGAGCGTACGAGCTCGTCGGTGAGCAGCAGATGGTGCGGGGTGACCTCGGCGGTGACGTTCCAGCCCTTGGACTTGGCCCAGCGGACGATCTCGACCGAGCCGGCGGTGGACAGATGGCAGATGTGCACCCGGGAGCCGACATGCGCGGCGAGCAGCACATCGCGGGCGATGATCGATTCCTCGGCGACGGCCGGCCAGCCGCCCAGGCCCAGCTCGGCGGAGACGATGCCCTCGTTCATCTGGGCGCCCTCGGTGAGCCGGGGCTCCTGGGCGTGCTGGGCGATGACGCCGTCGAACGCCTTCACGTACTCCAGCGCGCGGCGCATGATCACCGCGTCGTCCACGCATTTGCCGTCGTCGGAGAAGACCCGCACCCCGGCGGCGGAGTCGTGCATCGCGCCCAGCTCGGCGAGCTTCTTGCCCTCCAGGCCCACGGTCACCGCGCCCACCGGCTGGACGTCGCAGTAGCCGGACTCCCGGCCCAGCCGCCACACCTGCTCCACGACGCCCGCGGTGTCCGCGACCGGGAAGGTGTTGGCCATGGCGTGGACCGCGGTGAAGCCGCCGACCGCGGCGGCCCGGGTGCCGGTGAGGACCGTCTCGGAGTCCTCGCGGCCGGGCTCGCGCAGATGGGTGTGGAGGTCGACCAGGCCCGGCAGCAGGATCTGTCCGGCGACGTCGAGCACGGTGGCGCCGTCCGCGTCCAGCCCGGTGCCGACCGCGGCGATGCGCTCCCCCTCGATCAGCACGTCCCGCGGCTCACCCCCGAGCACCTTCGCCCCGCGAAGCAGCGTCTTGTGGGTGTCGCTCATGGTCACTTGCTCTCCTCGGTGCGGGCGGTGGCGGCGGCGGACTCGTTCCCGCCGAGCAGCAGGTACAGGACGGCCATGCGGATCGAGACGCCGTTGGCGACCTGCTCGACGGCGGTGCAGCGGTCGGAGTCCGCGACCTCCGCGGTGATCTCCATACCGCGGTTCATGGGGCCGGGGTGCATCACGATGGCGTGCTCCGGCATCCGCGCCATGCGGTCGCCGTCCAGGCCGTAGCGGCGGGCGTACTCCCGCTCGGTGGGGAAGAACGCGGCGTTCATCCGCTCGCGCTGGACGCGCAGCATCATCACGGCGTCGGTCTTGCCGACCACCGCGTCCAGGTCGTAGGAGACCTCGCAGGGCCAGCTCTCCACGCCGAAGGGGACCAGCGTCGGCGGGGCGACCAGGGTGACCTCGGCGCCCAGGGTGGCCAGCAGATGGACGTTGGAGCGGGCCACCCGGCTGTGCAGGATGTCGCCGACGATGGTGACCCGGCGCCCGGCCAGGTCCTGTCCGACGCCGGAGGCGTCCGGGATCAGATGGCGGCGCATGGTGAAGGCGTCGAGCAGCGCCTGGGTGGGGTGCTCATGGGTGCCGTCGCCCGCGTTCACCACGGCGCCGTTGATCCAGCCGGAGGTGGCGAGCCGGTGCGGGGCGCCGGAGGCGTGGTGGCGGATGACGACGGCGTCGGCGCCCATCGCCTCCAGGGTGAGCGCGGTGTCCTTCAGGGACTCGCCCTTGGAGACCGAGGAGCCCTTGGCGGAGAAGTTGATGACGTCGGCGGACAGCCGCTTGGCGGCCGCCTCGAAGGAGATGCGGGTGCGGGTGGAGTCCTCGAAGAAGAGGTTGACGACGGTACGGCCGCGCAGGGTCGGCAGTTTCTTGATCGGCCGGTCGGCGAGCCGGGCCAGTTCCTCGGCGGTGTCGAGGATCAGGACGGCGTCGTCGCGCGAGAGGTCGGCGGCCGAGATGAGGTGGCGCTTCATCCGGTTGCTCCGTGGGTGAAGGAGGTGTGCGGGCATACGGGCGGGCAGGCGCGGGGACCGGTGTCCTGGCGGCACCGGTGGTCCGTCGGACGAGTTCCCCGGGGTCGCCGGGGCGGCACTCGCCGTCGGTGAGGGGCGCTACTTCCCGTCCGCGGGGGTGGTCTCGCGCAGCCCGAGGAGCACGCTGTCGCGGCCGTCCTCCTCGGTGAGCTGGACCTTGACCGTCTCCCGCAGCGACGTGGGGAGGTTTTTACCGACATAGTCGGCACGGATCGGCAGTTCCCGGTGACCACGGTCGACGAGGACCGCGAGCTGCACCGCGCGCGGGCGCCCGATGTCACCGAGGGCGTCGAGCGCGGCGCGGATGGTGCGGCCGGAGAAGAGCACATCGTCGACGAGGACCACCAGACGGCCGTCGATGCCGTCGTCGGGGATCTCGGTACGGGCGAGTGCGCGGGCCGGGCGCAGCCTCAGGTCGTCGCGGTACATCGTGATGTCGAGCGAGCCGACCGGGATCCGGCCGGGCTTGCCGGTGATCTCTTCGAGCCGGGCGGCCAGCCGCCGGGCGAGATAGACACCACGGGTGGGAATGCCGAGCAGCACCACATCATCGGCGCCTTTGGCGCGCTCGACGATCTCGTGGGCGATGCGGGTGAGAACGCGCGCGATATCCGGTGCTTCCAGCACGGGGCGCGCGGCGTTCGAGGTACGGGCGTCCATAAGAAACGGACCTCCTTCTCCGCCTCACGGGACGGACCTTAAAGGACGGTCGGATTTGCGCCATTCACACTAGCAGGGGTCCGCCGCACTCCTGCCATCACCCCTGGCCGGAGCCCCTCCGCTCCGTTCGGCTTGACGAATGGAAATTACGCTGCGTAACCTCACAGTGAGTGACCAGCCGCGCGGCACAGCCGCACGTCGATACAGCGTCCGGGGAGCTTTATGTCCAGCGAATACGCCAAACAGCTCGGGGCCAAGCTCCGCGCCATCCGCACCCAGCAGGGCCTCTCCCTCCACGGTGTCGAGGAGAAGTCCCAGGGCCGCTGGAAGGCCGTGGTGGTGGGATCGTACGAGCGCGGCGACCGCGCCGTGACCGTGCAGCGTCTCGCCGAGCTGGCCGACTTCTACGGCGTCCCGGTGCAGGAGCTGCTTCCGGGCACAAGCCCGGCCGGGGCCGCCGAGCCGCCGCCGAAGCTGGTACTGGACCTTGAGCGACTGGCCCATGTGCCGGTCGAGAAGGCAGGCCCGCTTCAGCGGTATGCCGCGACGATCCAGAGCCAGCGTGGCGATTACAACGGCAAGGTGCTCTCGATCCGCCAGGACGACCTGCGCACCCTCGCCGTTATCTACGACCAGTCGCCGTCCGTGCTGACCGAGCAGCTCATCAGTTGGGGCGTGCTGGGCGCCGACGCCCGCCGCGCGGTCCAGCACGAGGACGTCTGAGTCCGCGTCCCTTTTCGCTCTTCACCAGCAGAAACGTGCCGCCGGGGGCGGTGGGGCCCTTCCGGGTCCTCCACCGCCCCCGGCGGCTTTGTCGTCCGACGCGCCTGTGCGGCCTCTGACGCGCCCGTGGGGCGTCCGTCGTATGGCCCGGCGGTCCGGCTCGTAGTCCGGTGTGACGGCCCCGTCGCGGTTATGCCCGGTGCTCCGGGTGCTCCTGATCGCGACGCAGACTCGGCTTCAGCTCCTTGATACGGCCCAGCAGACCGTTGACAAAGGCCGGCGAGTCGTCGGTGGAGAACTCCTTGGCGAGCTGCACCGCCTCGTCGATCACCACCGCGTCCGGGGTTTCGTCCTCCCACACCAGCTCATACGCGCCCAGCCGCAGGATATTCCGGTCGACGACCGGCATCCGGTCCAGCGTCCAGCCCACCGCATAGGTGGCGATCAGCTCGTCGATCCGGTCGATGTGCTGCGCATATCCCTCGACGAGCTGCATCGTGTATTCGCTGACCGGCGGCTGCCGGTCGTCGGTCCGGGCGAGCCGGATCCAGTCCGCGAGCACGATCTGCACGGTGGTGCCGCGCTGATCGGCCTCGAAAAGGATCTGAAAGGCACGCTTACGGGCCTTGTTGCGGGCAGCCACGGTTAGTTGTTCACCCGACCGAGGTACTCGCCGGAGCGGGTGTCGACCTTGATCTTCTCACCGGTGGTGATGAACAGCGGCACACCGATCTCGTAGCCGGTCTCCAGCTTGGCGGGCTTGGTGCCACCGGTGGAGCGGTCGCCCTGGACGCCCGGCTCGGTGTACTCGATCACCAGCTCGACGGCGGCGGGAAGCTCGACGTACAGCGGGTTGCCCTCGTACATCGCCACGACGGCCTCGAAGCCCTCCAGCAGATAGCGGGCGTTGTCGCCCACGACCTCGGGGGTGATGTAGATCTGGTCGAAAGTGTCCATGTCCATGAACACAAAGCTCTCGCCGTCCTTGTACGAGAACTGCATGCCGCGCTTGTCGACATTGGCCGTCTCGACCTTCACGCCGGCGTTGAAGGTCTTGTCGACCACCTTGCCGGACAGCACGTTCTTGAGCTTGGTGCGCACGAAGGCGGGGCCCTTGCCGGGCTTGACGTGCTGGAACTCGACGACGGACCAGAGCTGGCCGCCTTCGAGCTTGAGCACCAAGCCGTTCTTGAGGTCGTTCGTGGATGCCACGGTTGCGGGTTCTCCTGGACTACGCTGGCGGAGACCAGAAAGCCGCCGACGCGCCCTGATCTTCAGAGTGCGAGCAGCTCTTTGGTCGTGATGGTGAGTAGCTCGGGTCCGCCGTCCGCCTCGGGGCGGACGACGAGCGTGTCATCGATCCGGACACCGCCCCGTCCCGGGAGGTGAACCCCCGGCTCGACGGTGACCGGCACACAAGCGTCCAGTTTACCCATGGCGGACGGTGTGAGCCGAGGGTCCTCGTCGATTTCCAGGCCCACACCGTGTCCGGTGCACGGTTCGAGGGCGTCTCCGTAGCCCGCCGCGGTCAGCACCTGGCGGGTCACCCGGTCCACATCGCAGTACGCCCGGCCCGGCAGCAGCGCCTCCCGACCGGCCCGCTGGGCGGCGAAGACGGCGTCGTACAGCTCGACCTGCCAGTCCGCGGGCGAGGGCCCGATGACAAAGGTACGGCCCACCTGGCAGCGGTAGCCGCGGTAGTCGGCGCCCAGGCAGATGGTGAGGAAGTCGCCCTCCTCGACCCGCCGGTCGGTGGGCAGATGGCCGGGGCGGCCCGCGTTGGGCCCCGCCGCGACGACGGTGGGGAAGGCCGGGCCGTCCGCGCCGTGGTCCACCAGCCGGCGCTCCAGCTCCAGCGCCAGATGACGCTCGGTACGGCCCACCAGGATCGACTCCAGCAGCTCGCCGAGCGCCTGGTCGGCCAGCTCCCCGGCGATCCGCATACGAGAGATCTCCTCGTCGTCCTTGACGAGCCGCAACTGCTCGACGGCGCGGTCCAGATCGGCCAGGCGGAGCCGGGGCGCGGCGGCGCCGAGCGCCCGATGGCGGGCGACCGTCAGATCGTGCTCCTCGACGGCCAGCGAGTCGGCGCCGTCCGCCGCGGCCAGATCGGCGGCGGCCACCACCGGATCGCCGTCCGCGCCCGGCAGGACGAGCAGCCGCGGTTCGTCCGAACGCGCCGGACCGGAGGAGAGGGACGGGGAGAGCGGCGGGGCGGACGGAACCTCGGCGGCCACCAGCACATCCTGGACGGGGCCGAGCAGCAGCACCGCCCCGGGCGGCACGGCACCGCACAGATAGCGCACATTGGCGGGCCGGGACACCAGCGCCGCCGCGCTCCCGGCCGCGGTGCACTGATCGTGCAGACGGGCACGTCGGGCCGCGTACACCTCGGACATGTCCCCGAGCGTACGCACGCTCGGGGAGGACGGCCGGTCGAACGGGTCCGGATGGGGGCGCCTACCAGCTCGGTGGGCTTGCGATGGAGCGGGTGACCACCTCGTCGAGCATGCGCGCCGTGGTCTCCACGTCATAGGTGGAGTTGTCGATGATCGGCAGGCCGGAGCCGTACCACCCGGCCATCCGGCCGTGGATCCGCGCCACCTCCTCGTCGCTGAGGCGGCGGTTGCCGCTGCGGGCCGCGTTCCGCTCCAGGACGATCTCCAGGCCCGGAAGGACCACCACCGGCAGCAGACCGGGTCCGACATGGCGCTTCCAGCCGCCGAGGCCGACGACCGGGCGGTCGGGGAAGACGGCGTCGTCGAGGATGCAGGAGATCCCGTTGGCCAGGAAGTTACGGGCGGCGAAGCCGCAGGTGCGGCGGGCCAGACGATACTGCGCCTCGGAGTTCTCGTTCCACCCCGACTGGGGGTTGGCGAAACCGGACCGGACCCACTCCCGCACATCGTCCAGGCTGATGTGGGCGGTCGGCACCCGGCGGCGGTCGGCCCAGTGGCGCGCGACCGTCGTCTTGCCCGCCCCGGCCGGTCCGATCAGCAGCACCGCCACCGCCGCCTGCGAGACATCGGCGACCGACGGGTCCGCCGGGGGGTGCGGCAGCGGCACCGGACCGCCGGGCGGCAACTGGATATGGCCGGTGGTGTTCACCGTCTCCAGCGGCGCCCCGGGATGCGCGGGCGGGGCCGGTGGCGGCGATACCGGATGCTGCGCGGGCGGTACGGGGTGCTGCGCGGGCGGTGGTGCGGGATGTTGCGCGGGCGGTGCGGGATGCCCGGGCACCGGAGGCGCGGGCGGGGCGGGGGGATTGGGGTGAGGTCCCGGGTGATGGTTGGCACTCGCGCCCTGGGCCCAGCCCGCACCCTGCGGACCGGGCACCGGCCCCGGCTGGTGGGGCGGTGGCAGCGGAGCTCCCACTGCATGCTGCATCCGGTGGCACTCCGTCTCGTACAGGCAGTTCTCATCCGACAACTGTCACGTTGATACGGCGGTGAGGCCGCTCCTACCGAACGGTACCTGCCCAGAGTGCCGCTGTGTGAACGCCCCGCAAACCCATTGTGTGCCCGTAACCCCTTCCCGGCCTGGCAATTCGTCCGCCAAGGGCGGCAACTGCGAGGGGCTGGGGAGCTGCTCGAAAGCCCGCGGCGGTGCCGCGGGCTTCGAAGACGATGACAGAGTTGTGACGCGACGACAACCGCGATGACAACGGCGACGCCAACCGCGACGACGGATGCCTACCGCGTCAGCGGGAGACTTCGGCGTACGCCGCGAGCAGCACCGCCGGGTCCGGGCCCTCCAGGACGGTGGGCTTGGCGAGGCCGTCCAGGACGATGAAACGCAGCAGGTCACCCCGGGACTTCTTGTCGACCCTCATGGTCTCCAGCAGCTTGGGCCACTGGTCGCCGCGGTAGGTGAGCGGCAGGCCCACGGACTCCAGGACGGCGCGGTGGCGGTCGGCCGTGGCGTCGTCCAGACGGCCCGCCAGCCGCCCCAGCTCGGCGGCGAAGACCATGCCCACGGAAACGGCCGCGCCATGGCGCCAGTTGTAGCGCTCGTTCTTCTCGATGGCATGGGCGAGCGTATGCCCGTAGTTGAGGATCTCCCGCAGCCCGGACTCCTTGAGGTCGCTGGAGACGACCTCGGCCTTGACCCGGATGGAGCGCTCGATGAGCTCGGCGGTGTGCTGCCCCGCGGGGGTACGGGCGGCGGCCGGGTCCCGCTCGATCAGCTCCAGGATCTCCGGGTCGGCGATGAAGCCCGCCTTGATGATCTCGGCGAGCCCGCTGATGTAGTCGTTGACCGGCAGCGAGTCCAGCGCGGCCAGATCGCACAGCACCCCGGCCGGGGGGTGGAAGGCGCCGACGAGGTTCTTGCCCTCGGCGGTGTTGATGCCCGTCTTGCCGCCGACGGCGGCGTCGACCATGGCGAGCACGGTCGTGGGGACGGCGATCCAGCGCACACCGCGCAGCCAGCTCGCGGCGACGAATCCGGCCAGGTCGGTGGTCGCGCCGCCGCCGACGCCGACGATCACATCGGTGCGGGTGAAGCCGGTCTGCCCGAGCGCCTTCCAGCAGTACGCGGCGACCTCGGCGGTCTTGGCCTCCTCGCCGTTGGGCAACTGGATCGCGACGGCGTCGTACCCCTGCTCGGCGAGGTCCTGGCGGATGGCCTCACCGGTCTCGGCCAGCGCCTCGGGGTGCAGGACGGCGACGCGCTTGGCACTCGCGCCGATCAGGCCGGGCAGCTCGCCGAGGAGCTGCCGGCCGATCAGCACCTCGTACGGCGCGGTGCCCGCGGTGCCTCCGACCTGGATGCGCGTAGGAGTCTCGGCCACAGGGGGTGTCATGCGTTCTTCAGCTCCAGTACGTCCAGGACGGCCTCGGCGACGTCCTCGGGGGTGCGGTCCTCGGTCGACACGACGGCGCGGGCGACCTCGGTGTACAGCGGGCGGCGCTGCTCCATCAGCTCACGCCAGCGCTGGCGCGGGTTGACCGTGAGCAGCGGGCGCGGGGCGTCGAGACCGGTGCGCTTGACGGCCTCGGCGACGCCCATCTCCAGAAAGACGACGGGGAGGCCGACGAGCAGCTCACGGGTGCCCTCGTCGAGGACGGCACCGCCGCCCAGCGCGAGCACGCCCCGGTGCTCGGCGACGGCGGTCCGTACGGCCTGCCGCTCCAGCTCACGGAAGTGCGGCTCGCCCTCGTCGATGAAGATCTCCGAGATCTCCTTGCCCGCCGTCGCGACGATGTCGCTGTCGCTGTCGCGGAAGGTGGTGCCGAGCCGCTGCGCGAGCGCCTGCCCGACGGTGGTCTTCCCGACGCCCATGGGCCCGACCAGCACGACGACGGGCCCCTCGCCGACCTGCCCGCTCACCGAATGGCCAGGTTCTCGAGGAAGCTCCGCACATTACGCCGCGTCTCGGTGACCGAGTCGCCGCCGAACTTCTCCGCGACCGCGTCCGCCAGGACCAGCGCGACCATCGCCTCGGCGACGATCCCGGCCGCCGGAACGGCACAGACGTCGGAGCGCTGGTGGTGGGCCTTGGTCGGCTCGCCGGTGGTCACATCGATCGTGGCCAGCGCCTTCGGCACGGTGGCGATCGGCTTCATCGCGGCCCGGACGCGCAACAGCTCGCCGGTGGTCAGCCCGCCCTCGGTGCCACCCGAGCGGCCCGAGGAGCGCCGGATGCCCTCGTCCGTGGAGACGATCTCGTCATGGGCCTTGGAACCGGGCACCCGCGCGAGGTCGAAGCCGTCGCCGACCTCGACGCCCTTGATGGCCTGGATGCCCATCAGCGCACCGGCCAGCCGTGCGTCGAGCCGGCGGTCCCAGTGCACATGGGAGCCAAGGCCCACCGGCACGCCGTACGCCAGCACCTCGACGACGCCGCCGAGGGTGTCGCCGTCCTTGTGGGCCTGATCGATCTCGGCCACCATCGCCTTGCTCGCGTCGGCGTCCAGACAGCGCACCGGGTCGGCGTCCAGCTTCTCGACGTCGGAGGGCTTGGGGTGGACGCCGTACGGCGCCTTCGCGGCGGCCAGCTCCACGACATGCGAGACGATCTCGATCCCGGCCGTCTCCTTGAGGTAGGAGCGGGCGACGGTGCCAAGGGCCACTCGGGCGGCGGTCTCCCGGGCACTGGCGCGCTCCAGGATCGGCCGGGCCTCGTCGAAACCGTACTTCTGCATCCCGGCCAGGTCCGCGTGGCCGGGGCGCGGGCGGGTCAGCGGGGCGTTACGGGCGAGTCCCTCGAGGATCTCGGGCTCCACCGGGTCGGCGGCCATGACCTGCTCCCACTTCGGCCACTCCGTATTGCCGACCATGATCGCGACCGGGGAGCCGAGGGTCAGGCCGTGGCGTACGCCGCCGAGGAAGGTGACCTCGTCGCGCTCGAACTTCATCCGGGCACCGCGGCCATAGCCGAGCCGCCGTCGGGCCAGGGCGTCCGCCACCATGTCGGTGGTGATCGGCACCCCGGCGGGCAGCCCCTCCAGCGTCGCCACGAGTGCGGGGCCGTGCGACTCCCCCGCGGTCAGCCAGCGCAACCTGCTCAACGGTGCTCCCTCATGCGCGTGCCTCGACGTCTTGCGGCGCGACCCGGTCCGCGCGACTCCGGCCCGCACCTCCGATCCTCCCACGACCCGGGAGTCTCATCGGTGCATGGTCCATGGGGTGGACGGTCGCGGCGGGCCGGGAATGGGCCAGAGACGGGCCGGGGGGACGGTCGCGCAGGTCCGGGGGACGGTCACGCAGGGCCTGGCGGGGGCCGTCCAGGGGCCCGTGAAGCGGGTCAGCGGGCCGCCAGCGCCTCGCGCATCGCGGCCAGCGGCGCGGGGGCGCGGCCCGTCATCTGCTCGACCTGGAGTACCGCCTGGTGGACCAGGAGGTCCAGGCCGCCGACCAACGAGCCGCCGCGCGCGGACCAGGCGGCGGCGAGCGGGGTGGGCCAGGGCTCGTAGAGGACGTCGAAGAGCGCGCCGGGGCGGTCCGGTACGGACGCCGCGAGCGCGTCCATGGTGCCCGCGGGGGTGGTGGCGATCACCAGGGGCGCGCCGAGCGCCTCGGCCGCGTCGCCCCAGTCCGCCGTGCGCACCGCGACGCCCAGCCGCTCGCCCCACTGCCGCATCTCGGCGGCGCGGGCCTCGCTGCGGACGTATGCGGTGACCTCGCCGTCGCAGATCCGGGAGAGCGCGGCCAGCGCCGAGGAGGCGGTGGCACCTGCGCCCAGCACGGCGGCGCGCTCCACGCGGCCGACACCGCGCTCGCGCAGTGCCGCCAGCATGCCCGGGATATCCGTGTTGTCCCCGTGCCCGCGGCCGTCGTCGGTGAAGACGACCGTGTTGACGGCCTCCACCGATGCCGCGGTGTCGGTGATCTCGTCCAGCAGCGGGATGACGGCGCGCTTGAGCGGCATGGTCAGGGACAGCCCGGCCCAGGCCGGTCCCCCGTCCTCGCCGAGGTGTTTGAAGAAGTCCGGCAACGCGGTCTCGTCCACCTCGAAGCGGTCGTACGTCCAGCCGCTCAGGCCCAGCTTCCGGTACGCGGCGCGGTGCAGCACCGGTGACAGGGAGTGGGCGATCGGCGAACCGAGCACCGCTGCCCTGCGGTTTTCCGACATCTTTCCTCAGCCGTTGTTCGTGCGCTGCTTATTGAACTTGTCGACCCACTTCTGGTGATCCGCGTAGGTCTTGGAGAACTGGCTCTTGCCGCCGACCGCGACGAAGTAGTACCACCCGTCGGAGGTCGGGTTCAGCGACGCCTTCAGTGCGTCCGCACCCGGATTGCCGATCGGGCCGGGCGGGAGCCCCTTGTAGAAGTAGGTGTTGTATGGATTGTCGTATCCCTTGATCTCGCTGATCGGGATATCCAGCTTGCTCTGATTCTTGATGTAGTTGTACGTGGAGTCGAATTCCAGCTTGCCGTAGGTCTCCGGATTCGCGGGCTTGAGCCGGTTGTAGATGACCTCGGCCATCTTCCGGAAGTCGTCGTGGGTGACGCCCTCCGCCTGGACCAGGCTGGCCACGGTGATGAGCTGGAGCGGGGACTTGAGGCCCAGCTCCTTCGCCTTGCCCGCCAGATCCTGGCTGCCGTAGTTCCGGTTGGCCTCGGCGACCATCTTGCGCAGCACGTCCGCGGGCTTGGCGCCCTTGCCCACGCTGTAGCGGGACGGGTACAGGAACCCTTCCAGCGGATCCTTGATCTTGCTGTTGTCGTCGGCCCAGGAGGGCAGCCCGAGGTTCTTCGCCTCC
Organism: Streptomyces niphimycinicus; assembly: GCF_018883605.1. Classification (GTDB taxonomy): domain Bacteria; phylum Actinomycetota; class Actinomycetes; order Streptomycetales; family Streptomycetaceae; genus Streptomyces; species Streptomyces niphimycinicus. The sequence goes on from NZ_JAHLEM010000241.1 coordinate 18,390, forward strand.
TTTTTGGCGATGTCCGCGGTGGTCCCCGCCTTGACGCCGACCTTCTTGTCGATCGCCGCGTAGATCGTGGCGTCGCGCATGCCCTCGGTGACGATCAGGGCGTTGCTGCTGGTGGGGTCGAGCATCAGCTTGACCGCCGCCGCGCCGGACATCTCCTTGCGCAGGCTGTAGGTGCCCGGCTGGACGAACTTGCCGCTGTTCTCCACGGCGTCGACGAAGGCGCCGCTGCTCTTGACCACGCCCTTGTCGGCGAGGATCGAGCCGATCTCGGCATTGCCGGAGCCGGAGGGAACCTCCACCTCGATCCGGCCGGTGCCGTCGCCGGAGTAGTCGGGTGCGGGGCCGAAGCGGGTCTGCCAGAAGTCGTACGCGTAGTAGCCGCCTCCGCCGACGGCGCCCACCAGGACGACGGTGACGAAGAGGCATGCCACGCCGCTGCGGCGCTTCTTGGGCTGCTTGCCCTTGCCCTTCTTGCCGCCGCGCGCGCCGGGCCCGTCGTCGTCCTCGTCGTCGTCCGCCGCGTCGCCCAGGCCCCGGCCGCCGCGGTCCGTGAAGAACGGGTGGTCGTCCTCGTCGTCCGCTTGGAGGGGCGGCTCCTCGGGGGCCTCGCGCTGGCGGGGCACCTGGTGCTCCGCGGGGACCGTGGGCATCTGCTGTGTCTGCGGGGGCACATGGGCGCCCTGGGGTCCCGAGGGGGCGTGCGGTGACTGCTGTTGTCCCTGGTAGGCGTCCTGGGCGGGGTAGGAAGCGCCCTGGCCCCCGTAGGGATCCTGCGGGTCCATGCCCCCGTACGAGCCGTCCTGGGGCGGGTAGGGAACGCCCTGGCCGGGGTACTCCTGCGGGTGCCGCTGATGCGGGTAGCCGCCGTCCTGGCCGTCCCACTGCGGCTGCTGGTGCTGCTGGGGCCGGTGCTGCTGGGGATCCTGCTGATATCCGGGCGGATACTGCTGGTGCCCGTAGGGATCCTGGGCGTACGGCTCCTGCCCGTAGGAGCCCTGACCGTATGGATCCTGGCCGTAGGCGTCCTGCGCATAGGGGTCCTGTGCGTACGGCTCCTGAGCGTAGGGGGCCTGCGCATAGGGGGCCTGCGCATAGGGATCCTGACCGGCCACCGTGGGCCGGCCGCTCCATTCCCGGTCCCCGTACAGCGGATCCTCGGGATGCCACGGTTGGGAGCCGGGTCTCCGGCCGTACTCAGTCATCGATCCCCTAGCGACGGAGGTGGTCACCGCTCGGCGTGCTCGTGGCACGGGTGGCGGCGGCCATGTCGCGCGGAACGTTACCGTATCGCGATCAGATGACCACTTCGACGGCTTCTCCGGGGGCCCTGCCCGAGACCCGCTCGGTCTCCAGCGCGCTCTGTAGGATCACCACGGCGGCCGCCTGGTCAACCACCGAGCGGCCCTTCTTCGACGTCACCCCGGAGGCGCGCAGCCCCTGGGACGCTGTGACAGTGGTCATACGCTCGTCGACGAGCCGTACCGGCACCGGGGCGACTCGGCGCGCCAACTCGCGCGCGAAGGTGCGTACTTTGGCCGCGGCCGGCCCCTCGCGCCCGCTGAGCGAGCGCGGCAGGCCGACCACCACTTCGAGCGGTTCGTACTCCTCGACGAGCGCCGCGAGCCGCTTGTGGGCGGCCGGGATATCGCGTCCCGGCACGGTCTCCACGGGTGTGGCGAGGATCCCATCGGGGTCGCATGAGGCGACCCCGATCCGGGCGTCCCCGACGTCGATGGCGATCCGCCTGCCGCGTCGCACGGCTACAGGTCCGATTCCGCGACAAGCCGCTCGACGGCCTCGATGGCCTCGCCGACGGCGTCCGGGTTCTGGCCGCCGCCCTGGGCCACGTCCGGCTTGCCGCCGCCTCCGCCGCCGAGTGTCTTGGCGGCGGTGCGGACCAGGTCACCGGCCTTGAGACCGCGCTCACGGGCGGCCTCATTGGTGGCGATCACGGTCAGCGGACGGCCGCCCGAAACGGTGAAGAGGGCGACGACGGCGGGACGGTCACCAGGGATGCGTCCACGTACGTCCAGGACCAGCTTGCGCAGATCGTCGGCGGAGGTGCCGTCCGGCACCTTGGCGGCGACCAGGGCCGTGCCCCGGATGTCCTTGGCGCCCTGGGCGAGACCGGCGGCGGCCTGGAGCACCTTCTCGGCGCGGAACCGCTCGATCTCCTTCTCGGCCTCCCTGAGCTTGCTCAGCATGCCGGAGATCTTCTCCGGGAGCTCCTCGGGGCGGCCCTTGACCAGGTCGGTGAGCTGGGAGACGACCGTGTGCTCACGGGCGAGGAAGTTGTAGGCGTCCACGCCCACCAGGGCCTCGACCCGGCGCACACCGGAGCCGATGGAGGATTCGCCGAGCAGCTTCACCAGACCGAGCTGGGCGGTGTTGTGCACATGCGTGCCACCGCACAGCTCCTTGGAGAAGTCGCCGATGGTCACCACGCGCACCCGGTCGCCGTACTTCTCGCCGAACTCGGCGATGGCGCCCCGCTTCTTGGCCTCGTCCATGCTCATCACCTCGGCGGAGACGTCGAGTTCCCGTGAGAGCACTTCGTTGATCTTCTGCTCGACGTCCATGAGGACCCCGCCGGGCACGGCGGCCGGCGAGCCGAAGTCGAAGCGGAAGCGGCCGGGCGAGTTCTCCGAACCGGCCTGGGCGGCGGTCGGGCCCAGGGCGTCGCGCAGCGCCTGGTGGGTGAGGTGGGTGGCGCTGTGGGCGCGGGCGATGGCGCGGCGGCGCGTGACGTCGATCCGGGCGTGGACGCCGGCGCCGACCGTCACCTCGCCGACCTGGACGACGCCCTTGTGCACGCTGACGCCGGGCACCGGCTGCTGGACGTCCCGGACCTCCACCACGGCGCCGGTGTCCAGCTTGATCCGGCCGGTGTCGGCGAGCTGGCCGCCGCCCTCGGCGTAGAACGGGGTGCGGTCCAGAACGACCTCGACCTCGTCGCCCTCGGTGGCGGCGGGCGAGGACACCCCGTCGACCAGCAGGCCCACGATGGTGGACTCGCCCTCGGTGTGGCTGTAGCCGGTGAACTCGGTCAGGCCGGAGCTGTCGGCCACCTCGCGGTAGGCGGACAGGTCGGCGTGGCCGGTCTTCTTGGCCTTGGCGTCGGCCTTGGCGCGCTCCCGCTGCTCCTTCATCAGCCGGCGGAAGCCCGCCTCGTCCACCGAGAGGCCCTGTTCGGCGGCCATCTCGAGGGTGAGGTCGATCGGGAAGCCCCAGGTGTCGTGGAGCAGGAACGCCTTGTCACCGGCGAGCACGCTGCCACCGGCGGCCTTGGTGTCGGTGACGGCGGTGTCGAGGATGTTGGTACCGGCCTTGAGCGTCTTGAGGAAGGCCGACTCCTCGGCGAGGGCGACGGTCTCGATGCGCTTGCGGTCGGTCAGCAGCTCCGGGTACTGCTGGCCCATCGTCTTGAGGACGACGTCGACCAGCTCGCCGACGACCGGCTCGGTGGCGCCGAGGATGCGCATATTGCGGATGGCGCGGCGCATGATGCGGCGCAGCACATAGCCGCGGCCCTCGTTGCCGGGGGTGACGCCGTCGCCGATGAGCATGACGGAGGTGCGCATATGGTCGGCGACCACGCGCAGCGAGACGTCGGACTCATGGGCGGCGCCGTAGGCGACCCCGGTCAGCTCGGTGGCCTTGTCCATGACGACGCGCAGGGTGTCGGTCTCGTACATGTTCCGCACGCCCTGAAGGATCATCGCGAGGCGCTCGAGGCCGAGGCCGGTGTCGATGTTCTTGCTGGGCAGCTCGCCGAGGATGGGGAAGTTCTCCTTGCCCTCGCCCGCACCGCGCTCGTACTGCATGAAGACCAGGTTCCAGATCTCCACGTAGCGCTCGTCGTTGACGGCCGGGCCGCCCTCCTCGCCGAACTCCGGACCACGGTCGTAGTTGATCTCGGAGCAGGGGCCGCAGGGGCCGGGGACGCCCATGGACCAGTAGTTCGGGCCCATGCCCAGGCGCTGGATCCGCTCGGCGGGGACGCCGATCACCTCGCGCCAGATGCGCTCGGCCTCGTCGTCCTGCTCGTAGACGGTGATCCACAGCCGCTCGGGGTCGAGGCCGTAGCCGCCCTCCGCCTGGGAGCTGGTCAGCAGCTCCCAGGCGTACTTGATGGCGCCTTCCTTGAAGTAGTCGCCGAACGAGAAGTTCCCGCACATCTGGAAGAAGGTGCCGTGGCGGGTGGTCTTGCCGACCTCTTCGATGTCCGGGGTGCGCACGCACTTCTGCACGCTGACGGCGCGGTCGAAGGGCGGCTTGACCTCGCCGAGGAAGTACGGCTTGAAGGGGACCATGCCCGCGGGGACCAGCAGCAGCGTCGGGTCGTCCGCGATGAGCGACGCCGACGGCACGACGGTGTGCCCGCGCTCCTCGAAGAAGCGCAGCCAGCGGCGGCGGATTTCAGCCGACTCCATCAGTGGTCCTCATTTCCGGCTTTGTGGAGCTTGTGGGGAGTGGTGTGGGTGAGCTGGGCCCGGCCCCGCTGGGCCGGAAGCTGCTTGCGGTCGTCCGGCGGGGGCGCCGAGAGCCCGAGCGCGTCCTTGAGCGCGGCCTCGCGGTCGGCCATGCCGTCCCGTACGTCGAGGGCGAAGACCTTGATCCGCCGGCCTGCCAGCACCGCGCGGTCGGCGGCCTGCGCCGCCAGACTCTCCGGGGTGAGCTGGTTGAGCTTGCGGTTGACCTTGGTGGTGGCCCACACTCCGGCGGCGACGCCGGTGGTGAACCAGAATGTGCGGCGGAACATCCGGTCTGTCAGCCCTTCGATCCACGGTTGCGACGGCCGCCCCAGCGGGCGGACGGCAGGGTCTTGCCGATGACGACGGTGCGCGCGGGCGCGGGCTCGTCCTGCGCCCGTCCCTTGCGGCCGATCGCCCGCCGGACGCCGTAGCCGAACGCGGCCACCTTGACCAGCGGACCGCCGAAGGCGGTGGAGACGGTCGAGGAGAGCGCGGAGGCGTTGGAGGTGACCTCCTGGACGTCGGAGGCGATCGAGTCCACCCGGGCGAGCTGGGTGTTGGCCTCGCGCACGGTCGCCGACGCCTCGCTGAGCAGCGGAACCGCCTGGTCGGTGACCTCCGCCAGCAGCCTGGTGGCCGCCTTGAGCGTCTGGGCCAGCCTCACCAGCGCCAGGGCGAGGAAGGACACCAGGATCGCCCAGAAGACGGCCACGAGGATCCCGGCCACCTCTCCACCGGACACGTCGCACCGCTCCCTGTCGCCGCTCGTCGTCGTTGTTCGTGCTCGTTCGTGATGGTTGTGCTCGTCGTTCGTCGCCCGCCGCTCTCGGGCGGTATCCGGGCGCGGGCGGCAGGTATCGACCTTATCGCGCCGCGGACGCGCACCCGAAACGGATAACGGCCGCCGGGCCCGCTCCCGGGCCCGCCATCGGACAAGCCCGCGGGTTCCCCGTCGACCGGCGTCGAGGGGAACCCGCGGGCTTGGCTGGGTACTGCGCGCTCCGCCGAATCAGCGGGCGTAGTACTCGACGACGAGCTGCTCGTCGCAGATGACCGGGATCTCCTTACGGTTGGGGTCCCGGTCGAGGCGGAAGGCGAGCGCCATCAGGTTGACCTGGAGGTAGCGCGGGGTCTCGCCGTCGGGGGCGTAACCACCCTCGCGCGCCACCTGGAAGGGGTGCTTGTCGCGGCTGCGCTCGCGGACCATCACCACGTCGTCCGGGCGGACCCGGAAGGACGGCTTGTCGACCTTGCGGCCGTTGACCTCGATGTGGCCGTGGGTGACCATCTGGCGGGCCTGGTAGATGGTGCGGGCGATGCCCGACCGCAGCACGAGCGCGTCCAGACGGCGCTCGAGCTCGATGACCAGAGCCTCGCCCGTCTTGCCTCCGGCCTTCCGAGCGCGGTCATAGGCACGGGCCATCTGGCGCTCGCTGATGTCGTACTGGGCGCGCAGACGCTGCTTCTCCAGCAGCCGGACCTTGTAGTCACTGGTCTGCTTGCGGCCACGGCCGTGCTCGCCCGGCGGGTACGGGCGGGCCTCGAAGTACTTGACGGCCTTCGGGGTCAGAGCAATGCCCAGCGCCCTCGACTTCTTGACCTTGGGACGCGACTGGTTCACGGGGAACGAACCTCCATGTAAGTTAGGTGAGCCTTACCTTAGCCGAGGAGAGCGCATGTTTCGACCTGGGATCCCCCTGCCCAGCACTGGTCAAAGCCCCGAGGAGGGTCAGCCGCGTCCCATGGAAGACGCCCTGCGGCCATCGCCGGCAGAGCGCGTACGTACTCTCGTTGAATCCAAGGCTACGGCTTCGTTGACGATTCCCGGAATCGAGGCCCTGGATGATCTGGGGGCCGACTGTCCGGCCGCCCGGACGGTCGCTCCGGGCGGAGATGTACTGCTGCTGGTTCCCAGCGGCTCCCCCGCCGCCCGGGCCGCCGCACACGCCCAGGACGACGAGCTGACCTGCGTGATGGAGATCACCGACGTCGCCCCCGTCGCGATGCCCCGGCGGATCCGCGGCCGCGCCTGGGTGGCCGGCTGGCTCACCCCCGTCCCCTGCGGTGAGCGCACGCGCACGGCGGCGGCGCTGCTGGCCGAGCGGCATCCGGTGGGCGAGCTGCTCGGCCTCGACCAGGCGCCGCGGCCCCGGCGGTCCGGT
>NZ_JAHLEM010000242.1 GCF_018883605.1 Streptomyces niphimycinicus
ACCGCCGGGCGGCGGCGGCGCGGGGGCCGGGGCGGGGGCGGGCGGCGCCCGTACGGTCACCGGCGACGTCGCGCAGACCCAGTACGGCCCGGTCCAGGTGAGCCTGACCGTCAGCGGCGGGAAGATCACCGGCGCACGGGCGGTCAAGACGCCGAACTCCGGGCCGCAGAGCGAGCAGATCGCCAAGGACTCCATCCCGAAGCTGAATCAGCAGGCGGTTTCCGCGGCGAAGGTGGACACGGTCTCCGGTGCCACCTACACGAGCGAGGGCTATGCCAAGTCCTTGCAGAGCGCTCTCGACAAGGCGGGTGCCCGATGACGTACCAGACGGACCGGCCCGAGCCGCTGCGCCATGTCGAGCACGTCATGGGCACGGTCTTCTCCTTCGACCTGCGCGAGGTCGCGGCCGCCGACCGGCCCCGGGTGCAGGCCGCGCTGGACGGGGCCGTGGTGGGGCTGCACCGGGTGGACGAGCTGTTCTCCACCTATCGCCCGGACAGCGAGATCAGCCGGCTGCGGCGCGGTGAGCTGACGCTGTCGCGGTGCGCCCCGGAGGTCTGGGATGTGCTGCGGATGTGCGAGGAGGCCGAGCACCGCAGCGGCGGCTGGTTCAGCGCCCGCTACGCCGGTGGCCGGCCCGACCCGACGGGCCTGGTCAAGGGCTGGGCCGTGGAGCGCGCCGCCCGGATGCTGGTCTCCTCGGGCGCCGGGTCGGTGTGCGTCAACGGCGGCGGCGACGTCCAGGTGCACGGCGGCCCCTGGCGGGTGGGCATCGCCGATCCGCTGCGCCGGGGCGAGCTGGCGGCGGTCGTGGAGGCACACGGCGAACTGGCCGTAGCCACCTCCGGCCCGGCCGAGCGGGGCTGCCACATCATCGACCCGCGCACCGGGCGCCCCCCGGCCCAGGGCCTGGCCTCGGTCACCGTGATCGCCACCAGTCTGGCCGACGCGGACGCCTGGGCCACGGCGGCCTGCGCGATGGGCGCCGGCCGCGCCCGCGCCTGGCTGGGACGGCTCGCCGACGCCGAGGCGTTCGTCATCACCGCCGACGGCGCCACCTGGCACACCAGCGGCTTCGCCCGCTATACGGCGGGGCTGTGCGTATAGGGCCGGTGCCCGATCCGAGCGTCCCACTGACACTCTGAGCAGGAGTACTCAGCCACTCTGAGCAGGAGCACTCAGGCACTCTGAGCAGAAGTACTCAGGTATCCGCCCCTCCCCTCCCCAGTGCGCTTCTTGGGAGTGGAGTCCGCTGCCTGTCAATACCGTACTCACCAGGAAATGTGAACCGGGCAGCCGCATGGTCCGGCGTCATGTGCGCTCCTAGCGTCGTGGGTGACAGCTTCGTCCGATCCGAGGAGCACCATGCGCGTCCCGTCCGCGGCCACCATCAGCCTGGGTCTGGCCGGTTTACTCACCGCGGCCGTGCCCGCCACGGCCGCACCACGTCAACCCACTGACGGTGCCCCTGCCCACCACCAGCGCCTCGTCTGGGGGCCCTGCTCAAAGGCTCAGACGGAGCTGAACGCGGCGGGGGCGGAGTGCGCCAAGGTGACCGTCCCCCTCGACTACTCCGACCCCGGCGGCCGTACCATCCAGGTCGCGATATCGCGGATCAAGGCCACCTCCACGGCCGGCAGGCGCGGCATTCTGCTGTCCAACCCCGGTGGCCCCGGCGGGACCGGTCTCGCCAACACCCTCGCGCTCCGCCCGGCGCTGAAGGAGGTGGCGGACACTTACGACCTGATCGGCTTCGACCCGAGGTTCCTCGGCGAGAGCACCCCCATCCGTTGCGCGCCCGGACATCCCTCGCCGCCACCCGGCCCGGTCACCTCCCCGCGCGAGGACTTCGAGGAGACGGTCCGGTCCGCGCGGGACACGGCTCGGCGCTGCCAGGAGTACGGGGACAACGCGGAGCTGCTGCCGCACGCCTCGACCCGGAACGTGGCCCGCGACATGGACGCGATCCGGGCCGCGCTGGGCGAATCCGGACTGTCCTACTACGGCGTCTCCTACGGTGCCGACCTGGGCGCCGTATACACCCAGTTGTTCCCCCGCCGGGCCGACCGCGTGGTCATCGACTCCTCCACCGATCCGGCCGCCACCCAGTACGAGCTGTTCCAGCGGGCCGGCGACCCGCTGGAGGCGGGGCTGGACGAGTGGGCCGGATGGGCCGCCCGGCACAACGACCGGTACCGGCTGGGCTCGACCGGCAGCCAGGTGCGGGCCACCGTTCAGGAGCTGCTCGATCACGCCGAGCGCCGACCAGTGGCGGTCGGCGGACAGCATCTGAACGCCCCCGTGCTGCGGCTGTTGCTCCGGCAGCTCGTCCAGCACCAGGAGAACGACGCCGCCCTGGCCTCGGTGGTGCGCGATCTGGCCGACGCCGACGCCGGGAAGCCGGTCGAGCCCGGCCCGGAGCTCGCCGCCATGCTCCAGTTGCTCAACTCGCCGGACCTGGAGGACAGCATGGTGGGCGGGGCGCTGTTCATGTGCGGTGACGGCGGCTGGCCCGCTGGAGGCTGGCCGAAGAACCCGGAGACGTACTGGCACAACAGCGTTCGCAGCCGCGCCACGCAGCCGGTCTTCGGCCCGGTGGTCAACGGGATGATCGCACCGTGCGCGTTCTGGAAGACCGAACCGCGGGAGCCGGGCACCTCCATCCACAACAACGTGCCCGTCCTGATGTTGCAGGCCCGTCGGGACAACAACGTCCCCTACGACGGCGCCCTGGCACTGCACCGCAGGCTCACCGGCTCGCGCCTGGTGACCGCGGACATCCGCTCGCACGGTGTCTACGGGCGGGGCATCGACGGCCATCAGCCCGTCCCCTGTGCCGACCAGGCCGTCAACGACTACCTGCGCGGCGGAACGCTGCCGGCCGACGACATCACCTGCGCCCCCACGGGAGCCGCCCGATGAGCCCGAGGGGACCGGTCATCAGCCGGCGCAAGGGTATGGCGGCTGCCGCGGCGGCCGTTCTGGTGGGCACCGGCTCCGGCACCGCCTCGGCGGTGCCCACCGGCGGGCGGCCACGCGGACACGACGCCCTCCAGGCCGACGTAGACGCGATCCGGGCGACCGGGGCCACCGGAGTGCTGGCGGAGGTGCTCAGCGCGCGGGGGCGCACCCTCGCGCGGGCCGGCACAGCGGATCTGACGGCCGGTCGCCCGGTGCCCTGGGACGCCTATTACCGCCTCGGCAGCGACACCAAACCCTTCACCGCCACCATCGCCATGCAGTTGGCCGGCGAAGGCAGACTCGCACTGACCGACGCCGTCGAACGGTGGCTGCCAGGGGTGGTCAAGGGGAACGGCAACAACGGCGGCAAGATCACCATCGCCAATCTGCTCCGCCAGACAAGCGGCCTGAACGACTACCTCGCCGCAGCGGGCGGAGAGGACGTGTTCACCCCCGAGGGCTACCTCAAGACACGGTTCCGGGCCTCCACGCCGCGGGAACAGCTAGAGGCCGCCCTGAGCGAGCCTCCGCTGTGGGTGCCGGACGCCGCCGACCCGGCGGAGGAACAGCGCTGGGGCTACTCCAACACCAACTACGTCATCGTGGGCCTCATCATCGAACAGGTCACCGGACACCCCTGGGCCCAGGAGATCCACGAACGCATCATCGAACCGCTCGGGCTCAGGAACACCCTCATTCCGGGCACCTCCGCGTATGTCCCGCAGCCGACCGCGACGGCATACACACAGTTCCCGGGCAGCCCGCATCTGACCGACACCTCCCTCGCCTCCGGCGGCGGCGCGGACGGCGGCATCATCAGTACCACCCACGACCACGCCGTCTTCCTGCGCGCGCTGCTGGGCGGCCGGCTGCTGCGCCCCGCCCAACTGTCCGCGATGAAACGGACCGTGGCGGCCGACGGCTGGATTCCGGCCGACGGCGTGCGCTACGGCATGGGCATCGCCTGGCGGCCCGGGGGACGGAACGGCGAGGGCATATGGTTCCACGGCGGAACCCACCTCGGAATCGTCTCGGAGAGCGGCGTCACAGCCGACGGCAGCCGCGCCGCGACCACCGCCACTTTCACGCTGCGCACCGACGAGGCACCAGCCGAGGCCCAGGCCAGGGCCGCCCTCCGCCTCGTCGACCACGCCCTGGCCCAGTGATGGCCGCTGATCTCCGTCGATGTCACGTCCCGGTGCTTCCGCGACGACGACACACCGAGCGGCTGACCGTCGCGGGGTTCATTCGCGGTCGCGGATCGCCTCGGCCAGCACCTGGACATGGCCGTGGTCGAGGTCCTTCACGGCCGTGAGGAGGGTCAGGGGGCCGGAGGTGGCCAGGGCGTGGAGGTGGTCGACGGCCGCCTGGCGCTCCGGGGTGGTGAGTTCGGCGCGGTAGCGGCGGGTGAATTCGGGGAAGCGGTCCGGTTCATGGCCGTACCAGCGGCGCAGTTCGGTGGAGGGTGCGGCGTCCTTGGTCCATTCGTCCAGGTGGGCGTCGGCCTTGGCGAGGCCACGGGGCCAGACGCGGTCGATCAGGACACGGGTGCCGTCGTCCGGGCCGGGGGTGTCGTACACCCGGCGGATGCGGATCGCGGGCCCGGTCGCGGACGCGCGCGCGGAGGCTTTCTTGGCGGCCATACGCCCATGGAACCATCGCCCGGGCGGCCACCCGTGAGGATAATGCGCCACATGGGAAAGGTGTACGAACGCATCGACGGCAGACTCCGCACCTTCATCGAAGAACAGAAGATCTTCTTCACCGCCACCGCCCCGCTGAACGGGGACGGCACGGTGAACCTCTCTCCGAAGGGGCTCACCGGCTCCTTCGCCGTACTCGACGAACTGACCGTGGGCTACCTGGACTTCGCGGGGAGCAACGCGGAGACCATCGCCCATCTGAGGGAGAACGGCAGGATCACCCTGATGTGGTGCGCCTTCACCGGCCCGCCGAACATCGTGCGGGTGCATGGCCGGGGCGAGCCGGTGTTCCGTGACGATCCGCGCTTCGGCGCGCTGCTGGAGCACTTCCCGGGCGTCGACGTGGACGCCCATGGGCTGCGGGCGGTCATCGTGGTGACGGCCGAGCTGATCCGGGACACCTGCGGCTACGCGGTCCCCTTCATGGACTATCGCGAGGAGCGCACGCTGCACGGCGACCGCTTCCGGCGGGAGGACGACGCGTCGCTGGACCGCTACTTCCACAAGAAGGAGCACATCGCCAGCAGCATCGACGGTCTGCCGGGGCTTCCGCTGCCGCTGCCGCCTCTTGGCTCGCCATAGTGGGTGTAGTGACCACATAACGAGACGGTGTTGCGGAAGGTGCCTCCGGAAGCGTTCGATCACGCGGTGCGATCCGAATCGAAGAGCTCCGCGGCGGACCCCTCGACGACGGCGGCCCAGGCGCCCTCGCCGTCGCCGTCGCCGTCGCCGTCGCCGGAGTCCACCTCCGCCGACCGGGCGGCCCGGCGGGCCGTCACCGTCTTCCCCATCCTGGTCCTCGCCGCCGGTGCGGCGGGCCTCACCACGCCCGGCACCTTCAGCGGCTGGGCGCCGAACGTGCCCTATCTGCTCGGCGTGATCATGTTCTGCATGGGGCTGACCATGACCCCGCAGGACTTCTCGGGTGTGGTCAAGCGGCCGTGGGCGGTGGCCCTCGGCCTGGTCGCGCACTATGTGATCATGCCGGGGCTGGGGTGGCTGATCGCCAACGCCCTCGGTCTCTCCCCGCAGTTGGCGGCCGGAGTCATCCTCGTCGGCTGTGCGCCGAGCGGAACCGCCTCGAATGTGGTCACCTATCTGGCGCGCGGCGATGTGGCCCTGTCGGTCTCGGTCGCCACCGTCTCCACGGTGCTCGCGCCCCTGGTCACCCCACCGCTGACGCTGCTGCTGGCCGGGGAGTTCCTGCCGGTGGACGCGGGGTCGATGGTCACCGACATCCTCAAGACCGTGCTGCTGCCGGTGATCGGGGGGCTGGTCGTACGGCTGGTCGCCGGGCGGTACCTCCACCGGGTGCTGGGGCTGCTGCCCTGGCTGTCCGCCGTCACCATCGGCGTGATCGTCGCGGTCGTGGTGGCCGCCAGCGCGGACACCATCAAGTCGGCGGCGGCGCTGGTGCTGCTCGCCGTGGTGCTCCACAACGGGCTCGGCCTGGCGCTGGGATACGGCGCCGGGAAGGTGGCCCGGCTGGGCGCGCCCGCCAGCCGTGCCATGGCCTTCGAGGTCGGCATGCAGAACTCCGGGCTCGCCGCCTCCCTGGCCGCCGCCCACTTCAGCCCGCTGGCCGCGCTTCCGGCCGCCGTGTTCTCCGTCTGGCACAACGTTTCGGGCGCGGTGGTGGCGGCCTGGATGTCGTACCGGGCGCGCGGGACGGAGAAGGCGGCGAGCGCCTAGGGGATCTCCGGGCGGGTCTCTTCGCGCCGAGGGGTGCCCGGTGGATCTTTCCCCGCCCCGCCCCTTCCCGCGGGAGGGGAGAGGAGCGGGAGGGGAGCGGAGCAGCCCGCCGGGCCTCCCCTAACGCTCCTTCTGGGCCAGGCGCAGCAGATGGTCCGCCAACTGCTGGCCGCCCACCGGGTCGCGACTGATCAGCATGAGGGTGTCGTCGCCCGCGATGGTGCCGAGGATGTCGTGCAGCTCCGCCGAGTCGATGGCCGAGGCGAGGAACTGGGCGGCGCCCGGCGGGGTGCGCAGCACCACGAGGTTGGCCGACGCCTCCGCCGAGATCAGCAGCTCGGCCGCCAGCCGGGCCATCCGCGCCTCGCTCGCCGACTCGCCGAGCGGGGCGCGCGGCGTGCGGTCGCCGCCCTCGCTCGGCACCGCGTAGATCAGCTCACCGCCGGTGTTGCGGATCTTCACCGCGCCCAGCTCGTCCAGGTCCCGGGAGAGCGTCGCCTGGGTGACGGAGAGCCCGTCGTCGGCGAGCAGCTTGGCGAGCTGGCTCTGGGAGCGCACGGCCTGCCGGTTCAGGATGTCCACGATCCGGCGGTGGCGTGCGGTGCGGGTCTGCGGCACGGCCGGTCCGCCGTGGTTGGCGTCCTGCGCGTCGGTGTGCTGCGCCTCGGTCATCGGTGTCGTCAGTCTCCGGCTCGTCGTTCCCCGTCACCCTCGCGTGCGGCGTCCAGAACGGCGGGCAGCTCCCGGAGGAAGGTGTCCACCTCCTCGTCGGCGATGACGAGCGGCGGGGCGAGCCGGACCACATCCGGCGCGACCGCGTTCACCAGGAGTCCCGCGTCCTGAGCCGCCTGCTGCACCTGCGGTGCGAGGGACTCTGTGAGCACGATACCGAGCAGCAGCCCGGCGCCGCGGACCCGGGCTACCAGAGAGTGGTCGAGCGATTCGATTCCGTTACGCAGCCGCTCCCCCGCCCGCTTGACCCGGTCCAGGATGCCGTCGGCGGCGATCGTGTCGAGGACGGCGAGCGCGGCGGCGCAGGCGACGGGGTTTCCGCCGAAGGTGGATCCGTGCTGACCCGGGGTCAGCAGGTCGGCCGCGGGCCCGAAGGCGAGGGTGGCGCCGATGGGCAGCCCGGCGCCGAGCCCCTTGGCGAGGGTGACGACATCGGGCTCGACGCCCTGCGCCTGGTGCTCGAACCAGTGCCCGGTCCGCCCGATGCCGGTCTGGATCTCGTCGAGCACCAGCAGGGTGCCGGTGGCCCGGGTGATCTCCCGCGCCGCCGCCAGATAGCCGGCCGGCGGCACGACGACGCCGTTCTCGCCCTGGATGGGCTCCACGATGACGAGGGCGGTGTCGGTGGTGACGGCCGCGCGCAGCGCCGCCACGTCCCCGTACGGCACATGCGTGACATCGCCGGGCAGCGGAAGGAACGGGTCCTGCTTGGCGGGCTGGCCGGTCAGCGCGAGGGCGCCCATGGTGCGGCCGTGGAAGCCGCCGGTGGTGGCCACCATATGGGTGCGCCCGGTGCGCCGCCCGATCTTGACGGCGGCCTCGACCGCCTCCGCGCCGGAGTTGGAGAAGTACACGCGTCCGGAGCGGCCGAAGAGCTGGAGCAGCCGCTCGGCGAGCGCCACCGGGGGCTCGGCGACGAAGAGGTTGGAGACATGGCCGAGGGTGGCGATCTGGTCGGACACGGCCCGGACGACGGCGGGGTGGGCATGGCCGAGGGAGTTGACGGCGATACCGCCGACGAAGTCGAGGTATTCGGTGCCGTCCGCGTCCCAGACCTTGGTGCCCTTGCCGTGGGTGAGCGGGAGGCGGGGGGTGCCGTAGTTGTCCATGAGCGCCCCCTGCCAGCGCTGCTTCAGCTCCGCGTTGCTCACTGGTCCTCCCCCTTGTCGCCCTGCTCGCTCTGCTCGCTCTGCTCGCTCTGGTCGCTCTGGTTCTGCGGGTCGATCACGGTCCCGTCCGGCAGGACCATCGTGCCGATGCCCTCGTCGGTGAAGATCTCCAGCAGGATGGCGTGCGGTACGCGTCCGTCCAGCACCCGGGCGGTGGTGACCCCGTGGCGCACGGCGTACAGACAGCCCTCCATCTTCGGCACCATGCCGCTGGCCAGCTCCGGCAGCAGCTTCTCGAGCTGGCTCGCGGTGAGCTTGCTGATCACATCGTCGCTGTTGGGCCAGTCGGCGTAGAGGCCCTCGACATCGGTGAGCACGACCAGCGTCTCGGCGCCCAGCGCGACGGCGAGGGCGGCGGCGGCCGTATCGGCGTTGACGTTGTAGACATGGCCGTCATCGGCGCTGCGGGCGATGGAGGAGACGACCGGGATCCGGCCGTCGTCCAGCAGGGCCTGGACCGCGCCGGTGTCGATCTCGGTGATCTGGCCGACCCGGCCGATGTCCACCTGTTCGCCGTCGATCTCGGCGAAGTGCTTGGTGGCGGACATCAGGTGCGCGTCCTCGCCGGTCATGCCGACGGCGAGCGGGCCGTGCCGGTTGAGCAGCCCGACCAGTTCGCGCTGGACCTGTCCGGCCAGCACCATCCGTACGACATCCATGGCGTCGTCGGTGGTGACCCGCAGTCCGGCCTTGAACTCGCTGACCAGACCGTGCCGGTCGAGCTGCGCGCTGATCTGGGGGCCGCCGCCGTGGACGACGACGGGGCGCAGGCCCGCGTGGCGCAGGAAGACGACGTCCTGGGCGAAGGCGGCCTTCAGCTCGTCGTCGACCATGGCGTTGCCGCCGAATTTGATCACCACGGTCTTGCCGTGGTGCCGGGTCAGCCAGGGCAGCGCCTCGATGAGGATGCGGGCCTTGGGCAGGGCGGTGTGTTTACGGGTGGGTTGTTTTCCCTCATACGAGTGATTGACCGTCATATCCGACTTCCGGAAGACTCTCGTTTCAGCCGCCGGGCGGGCGGTGCTGGCCTGTGGAGGCGATGTAAGACCTGTCTCGGATGCGTCCGAGCGGGCTGTCGCCAGTGAAGCAGGAACCCTCGTCGGCGACGGCGGGGACCCGCGACAACCAAGCGGGGACGTCAAGACGAATACGCGCTGTTCTCGTGGACGTAGTCGGCCGTCAGGTCGTTCGCCCAGATCACCGCGGACTCGCTGCCTGCCGCGAGGTCCGCGGTGATGCGGACCTCGCGGTAGCGCATGTCGACCAGTTCGCGGTCCTCGCCCACCGAGCCGTTCTTGCACACCCAGACGTCGTTGATCGCGACGTTGAGCTGGTCCGGTTCGAAGGCGGCCGAGGTGGTGCCGATCGCGGAGAGCACCCGGCCCCAGTTGGGGTCCTCGCCGTGCACGGCGCACTTGAGGAGGTTGTTACGGGCGATGGAGCGGCCCACCTCCACGGCGTCGTCCTCGGTGGCCGCGCCCACGACCTCGATCCGGATGTCCTTGGAGGCGCCCTCGGCGTCCCCGATCAACTGGCGGGCGAGATCGGCGCAGACCTCGCGGACCGCCTCGGCGAACTCGGCGGCCTCGGGCGTGACCCCACAGGCGCCGGAGGCCATCAGCAGCACCATGTCGTTGGTGGACATGCAGCCGTCGGAGTCGATCCGGTCGAAGGTGGTGCGGGTGGCGGCGCGCAGCGCGGTGTCCAGCCCGGGGGTGTCCACATCGGCGTCGGTGGTGAGGACGACGAGCATGGTGGCCAGGCCCGGGGCCAGCATCCCGGCGCCCTTGGCCATACCGCCGACGGTCCAGCCGGCGGGGCTCTGCGCGACGGCCGTCTTGTGCACGGTGTCGGTGGTCCTGATCGCGATGGCGGCCTTCTCGCCGCCGTGCGGGGAGAGCGCCTCGGCGGCCTTGCCGATCCCGGACAGCACCGCGTCCATGGGCAGCCGGACGCCGATGAGCCCGGTGGAGGCGACGGCGATCTCGCCCGCGCTGTGGCCGAGGGCGTCCGCGACCTTCTCGGCGGTGGCGTGGGTGTCCTGGAAGCCCAGCGGGCCGGTGCAGGCGTTGGCGCCACCGGAGTTGAGGACCACGGCCGAGACCTGGCCACCCTTAAGGACCTGCTCGGACCACAGGACGGGGGCGGCCTTGACGCGGTTGGAGGTGAAGACGGCCGCGGCGGCGAGGCGCGGGCCGGTGTTCACGACGAGTGCGAGGTCGGGGTTTCCGTTCTCCTTGATGCCTGCCGCGACGCCGGAGGCTGTGAAGCCCTGGGCTGCCGTAACGCTCATGGAGCGACTCCGATCGTGGAAAGTCCCAGCTCCTCGGGGAGGCCGAGGGCGATGTTCATGCTCTGCACCGCGCCACCGGCGGTGCCCTTGGTGAGGTTGTCGATGGCGCTGATCACGATGGCGCGGCCGGCCGCCTCGTCATGGGCGACCTGGAGCAGCGCGGCGTTGGATCCGTGGACGGCGGCGGTGGAGGGCCACTGGCCCTCGGGGAGGAGGGTGACGAACGGCTCGTCCCGCAGCGCCTTCTCGTACGCGGCCCGCAGGCTCTCCCCGGTCACCCCGGGCCGAGCGGTGGCGCTGCACGTGGCGAGGATCCCGCGAGGCATCGGGGCGAGGGTCGGGGTGAAGGAGACCGAGACCCGCTCCCCCGCCGCGGCCGACAGGTTCTGGATCATCTCTGGGGTGTGCCGGTGGCCGCCGCCGACGCCGTACGGGCTCATGGATCCCATGACCTCGCTGCCCAGCAGATGCGGCTTGGGCGCCTTGCCCGCGCCGGAGGTCCCGGAAGCGGCGACGATCACCGCCTCGGGCTCCAGCAGCCCGGCGGCGTACGCCGGGAAGAGCGCGAGGGAGACGGCGGTGGGATAGCAGCCCGGAACCGCGATGCGCTTGGTCCCCTCCAGCGCGGAGCGGGCCCCGGGCAGCTCGGGGAGGCCGTAGGGCCAGGTGCCGGCGTGCGGCGAGCCGTAGAACTTCTCCCAGTCCGCCGCGTCCTTCAGCCGGAAGTCGGCGCCGCAGTCGATGACCAGCACCTGGTCGCCGAGCTGCTCGGCCACGGCGGCGGACTGCCCATGCGGCAGCGCCAGGAAGACCACGTCATGTCCGGCCAGCGCCTCCGCGGTGGTGGACTCCAGCACCCGCCCGGCCAGCGGAAGCAGATGGGGCTGGAGCCCGGCGAGGGGCTGCCCGGCGTTGGAGTTGCCGGTCAGGGTGCCGATCTCCACCTCGGGGTGGGCGAGCAGCAGACGCAGCAGTTCGCCGCCCGCGTATCCACTCGCGCCCGCCACCGCAGCACGTATGGCCATTGCCGTCTTCCTCCCTCACGCGATGGCATGACTATACGATTGATCGCAGTGTTATGCAAAGCCCTCCCCGCCGCTCGCGGTTCGTTTGCGGGACGTGAGCCAGGCGTGAGTGAAGCGTTTCCAGAACGTCAGCGGCCCCCGGAAAAGTGGTGTTCACACCGCGGGACGCCAAAGAAGGCTCCCGCACAAGGCGCAGGAGAAACCTGATCATGCGTACTTCCCGGATTCGTACCGCCGCCCTGGCCACCGTCACCGCCGCGCTGGCGCTGGGCCTGACCGCCTGCGGCGGCGCCGACGGCGACTCGAAGGCGGCGGGCGGCGACAAGGCCGCCGGTACCTCGCAGAGCCGGTCGGTGTCCAACGGGGACGCCAAGGGCGGCGCGGAGCAGGCCAAGAGCGGCGGTGACACCAAGACGGGCGAGCGCTCGACGACCGCCTCGGGCGGGTCGGACGAGGTCACGAACAAGGCCGCTACCGCCGCCCAGCAGTGCCGCGGCGACGAGATGATGGTCACCGCGGTGCACCAGCTCGCCGGGCAGCAGGGCGACCACCTGCTGATCACCGCGTCGAACGAGGGCGACAAGCCGTGCTGGGTCACCTCGTACCCGTCCGTGAAGCTCGGCGGCGATGTCGACAGCGCCGCGCTCCCGCTTTCGAAGAAGGACGACACGGCCGGCGACAAGCGCATCACGCTCCGGCCCGGCGGCACGGTGTACAGCGCGGTGAACCTCTTCGACTACGGCTCGAAGAACCAGACGGCGCAGTCGTTCGCCATCGCGCTGCGCGGCGCGGACGGTCAGGACGGCCCCTTCTACTCCGTCGACTCCAAGGGCGAGCAGCCGGAGTTCCGCTGGAACGAGGCCGACGTGCTGAACTGGAACACCGAGAAGCCGTACGACTTCTGACGGTCGCACCGCTCCGCTCAGCCCGGGCGCCTCGCGTCCACCGGGCCCAGGTCCGGGCGCTTGGCGGTGTGGCCGTCGCCGGAGGAGCGGCCCCGGAGCCGCCGGGTGAGCCAGGGGCCGAGGAAGGTGGCGGTCCAGCGCAGTTCGCCGGGGGCGGCGCGCCATCCGGTGGGCACGGGGGTCGCCGGCGGGGGCAGCGGATGGGTCCAGGTGTCGTCGGTGCCGGGCAGGCCGAGGGCGTGGGCGAGGGCGGCGGCGATGCGCTGATGGCCGAGGGGGCTGGCGTGCAGACGGTCGCTGCTCCACAGCCGGGGGTCGGCGACGACGGGGGGCCGGCTGGTTTCGGCGACGGTGACCCCGTGGCGCCCGGCGGCTTCGCGGATGCGCTGGTTCAGGACGACGACGCGCGGAGCGAGGGGACGCGCCAGCGGGGTGATGCGGGCGGGGTCGGGGAAGGTGAGCGTGGCCACGCGGGCGCCCTGGGCGGTGAGCTCGGCGAACATCGCCTCCAGGTGGTGGGCGACCTGGTCGGCGTCGAAGCGGGGGCGCAGCAGGTCGTTGACCCCGGCGACGACGGTGGCCAGGTCGGGGCGGAGGGACAGCGCGGGTGCGAGCTGCTCGGTGTGGACCTGCGCGGCCAGGCGACCCCGTACGGCGAGGTTGGCGTAGGAGAGGCCGGGGTTGTGGTGGGCGAGGTGTTCCGCGAGGCGGTCGGCGAAGCCGCGCAGACCGGTGGCCTCGTCGCCGTCGCCCAGGCCCTCGGTCTGGCTGTCGCCCAGCGCGACATAGCGGCGGTAGGGCGCGTCAGTGCCGGGCATGGGTGTGCTCCCTCTGTCGCAGGACCGTGATCGTGCGCTCGCACCAGTCGCGGTTGCCCTGTTCGAGGGCCAGACCGCGCAGACAGGTCAGATACGGGCCGATGGGGCGGCCGTGGCGAAGGAACTCCTCCTCGGTGCGGTCACCGCGGATCTTGCGCAGCAGCTTGCCGAAGAGGTCGATCTTGGCCTGGGCGAAGGCGGCCCGCTCGGTGAGCCGGCCGATCAGGGTCTCGGTGTCGACATGGTCGGCGGCCTGGACCTTGACGAGCAGGTCGTCGCGGATGAAGGAGGGCTTCGCGAAGGCGGCCGTGAACTCCTCCAGCTCCGCCAGCCCGGCGTCGGTCACCCGGAACAGCCGCTTGGTGGGGCGGGTCTCCTGGGCCACCTCCCGGCCCGCGATGAGCCCGTCCTTCTCCAGGCGGGTCAGCTCGGCGTAGAGCTGCTGTGGCTGGGCGTGCCAGAAGTTCGCCACGCCGATGTCGAACGCCTTGGTGAGCTGGTATCCGCTGAGCTCCCCCTCGAGCAGCGCTGCCAGCACGGCGTGCCGTAGGGCCATGGGACCGCCTCCTTCATGCCGCCGCCTTCATGCCGCCGCCTTCGTGCCGCCGCCTTCGTGCCTCTGGCGCCGGAATGTGCCGCCGCAATGCCTCTGCCGCCGGACACGGAACCATGGTAGTCATGAAAATGACTAATCACATCCATGACTAGTGAAGGTGGGGCCGCGATGAACGCCGCCGACCGTTTCCGTGCCGCCGTCCACAACAAGGACCTGACGGCCCTGGACGAGCTGTTCACCGAGGACATCCGCCTCTACAGCCCCGTCAAGTTCACCCCCTTCGAGGGCAAGCCGATGGTGCTGGGCCTCTTCGGGGTCCTGCTGCGCACCTTCGAGGACTTCCGTTACGTCGGCGACTACACCGGTACCGCGCGGACCAGCACCGACGGCACCTCCGCCGCGTCGGCGGTGCTGCTCTTCCGCGCCCGGGTGGGCGACAAGGAGATCCACGGCATCGACCTGCTGCACTTCGCCGACGACGGCCGGATCAAGGAGTTCACCGTCATGGTCCGGCCCCAGTCCGCCGTACACGCCCTCGGCGAAGCGGTCCTCGCCGGGCTGGTCGAGGACGGCCTCGCACCGGCGCCCGCGGGCCGGTAGACGCACCTACGTGATGTGGGGCCCCAGCCCTGCTGGAGCCCCACATCACCTCATCGTCCGGCGGAACGGATCAGAAGCCGTTCGTCGTCCCCGGGAGTCCCGAAGGCGCGGGAAGGGGCAGCTTCTTGAAGCCCTGCTCGCGCTGTGCCGCGGGCGTACGGCACGTCAGGTCCTGCGCCGGGAGACGGCCGGTGGACAGATAGCCGGTGGCCGGCTTGTCCGCGCACGACTTGGTGTAGCCGTAGACGCCGTGGCCCTCGCCTCCGGCGACGGTGACCATCCGCGAGCCCTTCATGGCCCGGTGCATACCGCGACCGCTGGCCAGCGGCGTCTGCGAGTCCCACTCGTTCTGGAGGATCAGCGCGCCGACCTTGTTGTCGACCTTGGTGGCGGGCTCGCTGCCCTCCTTCTTCCAGAAGGCGCACGGCTTGATGGTGGATCCGAAGTCGCCGTACAGCGGGTACTTCGCCTTGTCCCGCAGCGCGTCGCTGCGGTACTGCTCGGGGTCGCGCGGCCAGTTGCGGGTGTCGGCGCAGACGACGGACCAGAAGGCGGCGGTGCCGTTGTCCGGGGCCGCGGCGCTGCCGAAGGCCGGCCGGCTGGGGCGGCTGGGCGCCGCGGACTCGCCGGTGCGGGCCGGAGCCCCGTCGGCCGCCTTCTTCAATCTGGCGATGGCCTCCGCGCCCTCGCGCACCGTGAAGAGCGAGGCCCGGATGCCGCCGCGGATGTCGTCGCCGGTCAGCTTCTGGCCGTCGAGCTCGATCGGCTCACGGTCGGCCTGGGCGACGAGGTCCCAGAAGGTCTTGCGAACGGCCTCGGGGGTCTTGCCCAGTTTGTAGGTGCTGTGCCGCTGGGCGGTCCACTCGCTCCACCGCGTGAAGGCGGGTTCGGCGCCCTCGGCCCAGATCTGGATCATGCCGCGCCATATCCGCTCCGGGTCCACGGAGCTGTCCAGCACGAAGCGGTCGGCGCGCCGGGGGAACATCTGCGTGTAGACGGCGCCGAGGTAGGTGCCGTACGAGTACCCCAGGTAGGAGATCTTCTTCTCGCCCAGCACGGCCCGGATGACATCCATGTCGCGAGCGGTGTTCCGGGTGGTGATGTGGCGCAGCTTGTCGCCTTGTTCCTTGTCGCACTTCTCGGCGACGGTGCGCGCCCACTTCACGTCCCGGGTGAACGTCTCGTCCCGGTAAGGGCGTTCCCAGCTCTCCTCTTTGCCGGTCAGACCGCAGGTGACGGGGGAACTCCGGCCGACCCCGCGGGGGTCGAAGCCGATGAGGTCGTACTTCCGCGTCACCGACTTCGGCAGCTCAGTGGCCAGCGAGAGCGGCATGCCGATGCCCGGGCCGCCCGGGCCGCCGGGGTTGAGCAGCAGTACACCGCGGCGCTCGGCCGGGGTGCTGGTCTTCATGCGCGATATCGCGAGATCGGTCTTCTTGCCGTCGGGGCGGCTGTAGTCCAGCGGGACTTTGATGGTGGCGCACCGGTAGGAGGCCGGAGTGTCGTCGGCGCAGCGGTGCCAGGCCGGCTTCTGACCGAGGTACGGCTCCAGGGGGTTGCCGGCTGCGGAGGCGGTGGCCGGGGCGAGGGCCGGTACCAGGGCCGCGAGGGTGCTCGCCGCCAGGACATGGACGAATGGTCTGGTTCGCACGTGGGGAGTCCTTATGGGCAGTCTGTGTTGTGACGCAATCACCCTTTCTCATGGGGCAGTTGGGGAGAAACCTTCGCTGGGATGGGATGCCCTACGCCGCTGGGGGTACGGACCGGCGGGCAAATGGCTCTGAAGTCTTACGCCATCGGCAGCGGACAGGCCATAGGGGAGAAAACGAAGCGCCCCGGCCGGAGAGTTCCGGCCGGGGCGCAGCGGTGCGCCGGGGCGTCAGCCGAGGGTGGCGAGGGCCTGGTTGAGGGTCGCGGACGGGCGCATGACCGCCGCGGCCTTGGCCGTGTTCGGCTGGTAGTAGCCGCCGATGTCGACCGGGGAGCCCTGGACGGCGAGCAGCTCGTCGACGATCGTCTGCTCCTGGGCGGTGAGCACCTCGGCGAGCTGGGCGAACGCCTTGGCCAGGGCCGCGTCGTCGGTCTGCCGGGCCAGCTCCTGGGCCCAGTACAGGGCCAGGTAGAAGTGGCTGCCGCGGTTGTCGATACCGCCGACGCGACGGCTGGGCGACTTGTTCTCGGCGAGGAAGGAGCCGGTCGCCCGGTCCAGGGTGTCGGCGAGGACCTGGGCCCGCGCGTTGCCCGTCTTCTGCGCGAGGTGCTCGAAGCTGACCGCGAGGGCGAGGAACTCGCCCAGGCTGTCCCAGCGCAGGTAGTTCTCCTTGACGAGCTGCTGGACGTGCTTGGGCGCGGAGCCGCCCGCGCCGGTCTCGAACAGCCCGCCGCCGTTGATCAGCGGGACGACCGAGAGCATCTTGGCGCTGGTGCCCAGCTCCAGGATCGGGAACAGGTCGGTCAGGTAGTCACGCAGGACGTTGCCGGTGACCGAGATCGTGTTCTCGCCACGGCGGATCCGCTCGAGCGAGAGCTTGATCGCGTCGACCGGCGAGAGGATCTTGATGTCCAGGCCCTCGGTGTCGTGCTCGGGCAGGTACGCCTTGACCTTCTCGATGAGGTTGGCGTCGTGCGCCCGGCCCTCGTCGAGCCAGAAGACGGCCGGGTCGCCGGTGGCGCGGGCGCGGGTGACGGCCAGCTTGACCCAGTCCTTGATCGGCACGTCCTTGGTCTGGCACATCCGGAAGATGTCACCGGCGCCGACGACCTGCTCGATGACCGCGTTGCCCGCCGCGTCCAGGACGCGGACGGTGCCCGTGGTGGGGATCTCGAAGGTCTTGTCGTGGCTGCCGTACTCCTCGGCCTTCTGCGCCATCAGGCCGACGTTGGGCACCGAGCCCATCGTGGCCGGGTCGAAGGCGCCGTTGGCGCGGCAGTCGTCGAGGACGGCCTGGTAGATCCCGGCGTAGCTGCTGTCCGGGATCACCGCGAGGGTGTCGTGCTCCTCGCCGTCCGGGCCCCACATGTGGCCGGAGGTGCGGATCATGGCCGGCATGGAGGCGTCGACGATGACGTCGGACGGCACATGCAGGTTGGTGATGCCGCGGTCGGAGTCGACCATGGCCAGCTCTGGGCCCTCGGCCAGCTCGGCGTCGAAGGACGCCTTGATCGCCGCACCCTCGGGCAGGGCCTCCAGGCCCTTGAGGATGCCGCCCAGACCGTCGTTCGGGGTGAGTCCGGCGGCGGCGAGCGCCTCACCGTGCGCGGCGAAGGTCTTGGGGAAGAAGGCCCGTACGGCGTGGCCGAAGACGATCGGGTCGGAGACCTTCATCATCGTGGCCTTCAGGTGCAGCGAGAACAGCACACCCTCCGCCTTGGCGCGGCCGACCTGCGCCGAGAGGAACTCGCGCAGCGCCGCGACGCGCATCACGGAGGCGTCCACGACCTCGCCCGCCAGCACCGGCACCGACTCGCGCAGCACGGTGGTGGAGCCGTCGTCGCCAGCCAGCTCGATGCGCAGCGAACCGGCCTCCTGGATCACCGCGGACTTCTCGGTGGAGCGGAAGTCGTCGGTGTCCATATGGGCCACATTGGTCTTGGAATCGGCCGTCCAGGCGCCCATGCGGTGCGG
Source organism: Streptomyces niphimycinicus (assembly GCF_018883605.1). Lineage (GTDB taxonomy): Bacteria > Actinomycetota > Actinomycetes > Streptomycetales > Streptomycetaceae > Streptomyces > Streptomyces niphimycinicus. Next base: position 18,080 of record NZ_JAHLEM010000242.1, read on the forward strand.
GTTCGCCTTGGCGTAGTTCTTCACCGAGGCGGGGGCGCGGCGGTCGGAGTTGCCCTCGCGCAGCACCGGGTTCACGGCGGAGCCCTTGACCTTGTCGTAACGGGCGCGGATCTCCCGCTCCTCGTCGGTCTTCGGGTCGTCCGGGTAGTTGGGCAGCGCGTAGCCCTGCTCCTGGAGCTCGGCGACCGCGGCCTTGAGCTGCGGGATCGAGGCCGAGATGTTCGGCAGCTTGATGATGTTGGCTTCAGGGGTCTTGGCAAGGTCGCCGAGCTCGGCGAGGGCGTCGGGGATGCGCTGGCCCTCTTCGAGGTGCTCCGGGAACTGGGCGATGATCCGGCCCGCCAGAGAGATGTCCCGGCTCTCCACGGTGACCCCGGCCGTCGAGGCGTATGCCTCGATCACCGGCAGGAACGAGTACGTCGCGAGGGCAGGGGCCTCGTCCGTGTGCGTATAGATGATGGTCGAGTCAGTCACCGGGTGCTCCGCTCCACGTCTGCAACATTGCTCGACATCAAGATATCTGGTGCCGGGCCCTTTCCCGAAAGGGCCCTGGGCAGAACGACGCACCCTGGCCACCGCCCGCGGTTCCTGGGATCGTCCCGTCCATGCCGAGAACCCTGCGGGGCGCACAGGTGGTGCTGCGCCCCACCGATCCCTCCGATGTCCCCGTCCTGGCCGCGATCCGCGCGAAGCCCGAGGTCCACGCGCGCTGGCGGGGCGGCGAGGACCTGGTGGCGGCGGTGCGCGAGGACCTGGCCGAGCCCGGCGCCGAGCATCTGAGCATCGAGTACGGGGGCGCGGTGATCGGCATGATCCAGTGGGCGGCGGAGGACGAGCCGGACTACCGGCATGCGAGCATCGACATCTATCTGGACCCGGCGGTGCACGGGCGGGGGCTGGGCACCGACGCCGTACGCACCCTGGCCCGCCATCTGATCACCGACCACGGCCACCACCGGATCGTGATCGACCCGGCGGCGGACAACGCCGCCGCGATCCGCTGTTACGGCAAGGTCGGCTTCCGGCCCGTGGGCATCATGCGCTCCTACGAGCGCGGCCCCGACGGCACGTGGCACGACGGCCTGCTGATGGATCTGCTGGCCGAGGAGATCACCGAGGCTCCGTGAGCACTGCCGAGGAGATCACCGAGGCGCCGTGAGCACTCCCCTCACGCCCCGTCCACACGCAGCCGCCACTCGCCCGCGCGGCCGGTGAGGGTGACGGTGGAGAGCGGGCGTATGTCGACGTTCCAGTAGCAGTGCGGCGGCGCCTTGATGGCGTACATCAGGGCGGCGCGGACCACCCCGGGGTCGGCGACGGCCACCATCTTGGCGTGGTCCTCGGCCGGGCGGGTGTCCAGCCAGCCGCCGATCCGCATGATGAACGCGTGCAGCGACTCCCCGCCGTGCGGCACCGAGCGCGGATCGCCGAGCCAGGCGTCCACCTCGCCCGGTTCGCGCGCCATCACATCGGCGAGGGAGCGGCCCGCCCAGCGGCCCATGTCGCAGTCGCGCAGGGCGAGTTGGACCAGCGGGGTGAAGCCCAGCGCATCGCCGGTCTCCCGGCTGCGGGCCGACGGCGAGCAGTAGCGCAGCTCCGCCGCGGCCAGCGGTACGAGCGCGGGGGCCGCGCGCTCGGCGGCGAGCCGGCCCTCCGGATCCAGCGGCCGGTCGTCACCGAAGCGCTCCCCCAGCCGGGAAGAGCTGCGACCGGCGGCGACCAGCGTCAGCCGAAACGTCATCCCGGCATCGTACGGTCACGGCCACGGCTCCAGGACCCGTAACCAGGAGAAGAGCAGGGCCTTTCGGTGTGCGCCGGGTCACCGGGCGGCTCGAAGCAACCGTCTCATGAACACCGTGCGCATCGTGGGTGGCGGGCAGGATGCGGACGCCCTGAAGGGGCGCCGGGCCGTGTCGATGTGCGGCTCCGCCACGCGGCAGGGCTCCGCCCCTTGACGCCGGAGTCTGGGGGCGGAGCCCTGGTTTCGGGGTCTGGGGCGCCCGGTCCGGGGTCTGGGGCGGAGCCCCGGTTTCGGGGTCTGGGGCGGAGCCCCAGTTGTGGGAAGGGGCGGGGAGGGGAACAGCCCGCCGCGGGCGGCAGGACCCGCACCGGACACCGCTACGCCCCCGCCAGCACCTCGCCCCACGCCGCGCTCAACCGCCGTACGCCCTCCGCCAGTTCGCCGACGCCCGCCACCGACGCGAAGCTCAGCCGCACATGTGGCGCGGGCGGTTCCGCGCAGAAGTACGGGCCGCCGGGGGCGACGGCGACCCCGGCGCGCAGCGCGGCGGAGTCCAGCGCGGTCTCGTCGGTGCCCTGGGGCAGCCGCAGCCACAGGTGGTAGCCGCCGGGCGGGACATACCGCAGCTCCAGGTCGGGCAGTTCGCGCCGGACGGCGGTGACCAGCGCGTCGCGGCGGGTGCGCAGCTCGGCGGCGACGTTGCGCAGATGGCGGGGCCAGGAGGGGGCGCCGACGAGTTCCAGGGCGGCCTCCTGGAGCGGGCGGGGCACGAAGAAGCTGTCGACGACCTGGATCGCGCGCAGCCGCCCCAGCGCGGGGCCGCGGGCGGCGAGCGCGCCCACCCGCAGGCTGGGCGAGGTGGGTTTGGTGAGCGAGCACACATGGACCACCACCCCGTCGGGGTCGTCGGCGGCGAGCGTGGGGGCCAGCGGGGGCGCGTCCTCGTGGACGAGCCGGCGGGCGAAGTCGTCCTCGACCACGAACGCGCCCGCCGCACGGGCGATCCCGATCACCTCGCGGCGCCGCTCGGGGGCGAGCATCGCCCCGGTGGGGTTCTGGAACAGCGGCTGGCAGACGAAGACCCGGGCGCCGGTCGCCCGCAGCGCCTCGGCGAGCAGCTCGGGCCTGACCCCCTCGGTGTCCACCGGCACCGGGACGGGGCGCAGCCCGGAGGCGCGGGCGGCGGCGAGCACCCCGGGGTAGGTCGGGGATTCGACGAGGACGGGCGCGCCGGGCGGGGCGAGGGCGCGCAGCGCGCAGGTGAGGGCGGACTGGCCGCCCGCGGTGATCAGTACGTCGGCGGCGCCGAGGGTTCCGCCCGGGCCGCCGATCTCGCGGGCGAACCAGGCGCGCAGCTCGGGGAGCCCCTCCACCGGGGGGCGCTCCCATGCCCCGGGCCGCCGTCCGGCGCGGGCCAGGGCGGCGGACAGCGCCCGCTCCGGCTGGAGCGAGGAGTGCAGATAGCCGTTGTTGAACTCCAGGATCCCGTGCGGTGGGGCGGCGAGCGTGGCCAGGACGCCGGAGGCGTCGACCGAGCGGCGCACCGGCTCGCCGGCCGTCTCCACGCTCAGCGCGACCTCCTGCCAGGAGGTGTCGCCCGGCCGTGGCGCCCCGGCCCCGGGGCGGTCGGCGCGGAAGGCACCGGCGCCGGGGCGGGTGACCACCAGCCCTTCGGCGGCGAGGGCGGCGAGGGCGCGGGAGACGGTGACCGGGCTCACCCGGTGGCGCTCGACCAGGACACGGCTGGACGGCAGCTTCTCTCCGGGTGAGTAGCGGTCCAGCTCCTCCCGCAGCGATTTCGCGAGTTCGGCCACACTGCTACGCTGTTCCATGACAGTACAGGATAGCGCTACTGACGACAGTGCGATAGCGGTGAGCGGCGGCCCCACCGGGGGCCGGGACGACACCGCCCGGGGCCGGGAGGACACCGCCCGGGCCCGGGACAACGCCCCGTCGCCGTCCGCCGCCCGCACCGGCACCGTGCTCGCCATGCTCGGCGTAGCCGCCTTCTCCCTGACCTTCCCCGGCACCGCCTGGGCGCTGACCGGCCTCGGCCCCTGGTCGGTGACCACCTGCCGGGTGGTGCTCGCCGCACTGATCGCGGGCGGCGCGCTGGCCGCCCTGCGGGTGCCGGTGCCGGACCGCCGTCACTGGCCGGGGCTGCTGGTCGTGGCGGCCGGGGTCGTCGTGGGCTTCCCGCTGCTGACCACGCTCGCCCTCCAGACCTCCACCACGGCACACGCGGCCGTGGTGGTCGGCCTGCTGCCGCTCACCACCGCCGCCCTCTCCGCCGTACGCACCGGGGTACGGCCCTCGCGGACGTTCTGGGCGGCGGCGCTGGCCGGGGCCGCGGTCGTGATCGCCTTCGCGCTCCAGCAGAGCGGCGGCGCGCCCACCACGGGCGATCTGTATCTGTTCGCCGCGCTGCCGGTGTGCGCGGCGGGCTATGCCGAAGGCGGACGGCTGGCCGGCCATATGCCGGGCTGGCAGGTGATCGGCTGGGCGCTGGTGGGCTGTCTGCCGCTGGCGTTGGCGGGCGCGGTGCTCGCGGTGTCGGCCGAGGACGTCCACCTCGGCGGCCGCGCGGTGGCCGGACTGCTGTGGCTGGCGGTGGGCTCGCAGTTCGTGGGCATGGTGGTCTGGTACCGGGGGATGGCCGCCATCGGGGTGACCCGGGCCAGCCAGCTCCAACTGGCCCAGCCGCTGCTCACATTGGTGTGGTCGGTGCTGCTCCTCGGCGAGAAGCTGACCCCCGCCGCCCCGATCGCCGCCGTGGCGGTGCTGGTGTGCATCGGGGTGACGCAGCGGGCACGGGTCCCGGCGGCGAGGACCGTACGGACCCCGGCGGCGGGCCGGGCACCGGGGCCCACGGCGGCGGACCGGATCCCCGAAACGGCGGACCGGGCTCCCGAAACGGCGGACCGGATCCCCGAAGCGGCGAGCCGGGTCCCCAAAGCGGGGGGACCCGAATCATCCCCCGGCGGGAGCAAACCAGGACAACCAGCCATAGACTGGCCACAGGGATCGCATTGCCCTCCAGCGGACAGGAGGTCACGCATATGGAGGCGACCGTAGGCGACAAGCTGCTGGTGCACGGCAGGGTTGTCGGGATTCACGATCGTGTAGCGGAGATCATCGAAGTGCTCGGGACCGACGGGGAACCGCCCTACCGCGTGCGTTACGAGGACGACGGACACGAGTGCCTGTTCTCCCCCGGGCCCGACTCGGTCGTCCGCCATCTGGCCGCCGGACCCGGGCAGCGTTAGCGAGCCCGGGGCCCCGGCTCAGCGGGGCGGACGGACACGATGGGGATAGTGGTCGGCGACCACACGCGCCATGGCGCCGTTGCGGTCGGCGGCCACTTCCTTGGCCGAGAAGTACACATTGCCGCGCACCTGCGGAAAGCCCTGGTCGAAGGTGAGGTGCCGGGACAGCTCCGCCGGGTCCTGCCAGGGCGCGGGCTGCGCCGGATCGCCCGCCTTGTAGAGCGCCTCGCCGATGTAGAGGTTCACCCCCGTGTCCCGGACCACCTCCGACCACCAGGGCACGAGCGCGGCGTAGTCGGCGGCGGCGAAGCCGATGTTCCAGTAGACCTGCGGGACGATGTAGTCGAGCCAGCCCCGCCGCACCCAGCCGCGGGTGTCCGCGAAGAGGTCGTCGTAGGTCTGCACCCCTGCCGTGGTGGCGGAACCCAGCGGGTCGGTGGCCTGGTTGCGCCAGACACCGAAGGGGCTGACGCCGAACCGCACCCGCCGCTTCAGCCGCTTGACGCGCCCGGCCGTCTCGTACACCAGCCGGTCGATGTTGTCGCGCCGCCAGGCCGCCCGGTCCGGGAAGCCCGCGCCGTGGCGTGCGTAGGCGGCGTCGTCGTCGAAGACCTGGCCGGCCACCGGATAGGGGTAGAAGTAGTCGTCCCAGTGGACGGCGTCGATGTCATAGCGCGCGACCGCGTCCAGCATGGCGTCCTGGACGAAGCGGCGGACCTCGGGCAGCCCGGGGTTGTAGTAGAGCTTCCCGCCGTACGGCACCACCCACTCGGGGTGCAACCGGGCCGGATGGGTGGGGATCAGCCGGGAGGGGTCGGTGTGGTTGGCGATCCGGTACGGGTTGAACCAGGCGTGCAGCTCGAGGCCGCGCCGGTGCGCCTCGTGCACGGCGGTGCCCAGCGGATCCCAGCCCGGGTCCCGGCCCTGGACGCCGGTGAGGCACTCGGCCCACGGCTCGTACGGTGAGGGCCACAGGGCGTCCGCCGTCGGCCGTACCTGGAAGACCACCGCGTTGAGCCGGCGGCGCACGGCGGTGTCCAGGAAGCTCAGCAGCTCGGCCCGCTGCGCGTCCGCGGTGAGACCCGGCTTGGACGGCCAGTCGCGGTTGGCGACGGTGGCCAGCCACATCCCGCGGAACTCGGGCCGGTGCCCACCGCCCCGCCCCTGTGCCAGCGCGTCCCCCGCGGTGACGGTGGCGGCCAGGGCTCCGGCGGCCGCCACCGTCAGACTTCTGCGCGTGATCCGACCCATGCCCAACTCCTCGCCTCGGTCGTGTCGCCAACGTAGCGCCGCCGCCCGCCACCGGCCGGGACCGCGGCCCCAGGAGGCCGTCACCCTTCCGGCCCCGGGCAGCCATCGCGCCGGAGGAGGCAACTCCCGCTGATGATGGGGCCCTTGTGGGGCGCCCGGCAATGCCTATCGCGAATCCGGGCCACGCAAGCCCAACCCCCCTTGAGGACCGCTTGACTTCACCCTTCTCGCACGGCCATCCGGCCGCCAGCATCGGATGACGCACGCATGGGAGCGCTCCCAAATAGCCTCGCCCGCAGGGCCCGCACCCCTCACTACCCCCACGTCCGGAGAGGATGGGCAACAACGACTCCGCCCCGCGGATCGCCTACTCGACCGACAACGGCGCCAACTGGTTCCAGGGCAGTGAGCCGTCCGGGGTCACGGGCGGCGGCACGGTGGCCGCGGCGGCCGACGGCAGCGGCTTCGTCTGGGCCCCGGAGGGCACCTCGGCCGTCTACCACACCACCGGTTTCGGCAACTCCTGTTCGGCGTCGAGCGGTATCCCGGCCGGGGCGGTGGTGGAGTCCGACCGCAAGAGCGCTCTACACCAGCGCGAAGATCGGCGGGGTGCGCGGCATCTTCCGCTCCACCGACGCCGGGGCGAGCTGGACCCGGATCGACGACGACGCCCACCAGTGGGGCTGGACGGGCGCCTCGATCACCGGCGACCCGCGCGTCCACGGCCGGGTCTACGTGGCCACCAACGGCCGCGGCATCCTGCGCGGCGACACCTCGTGACCGCGGTGTGAGAGCCCCGTGCGCAAGCCGGGGACGGGGGCGGGCCGGGGACGGGAATCCGGCCCCGGCCCGCCCCTCGCCGATAACCGGAGGGTAACGTCTGGGGCGACAGGGGGACGGCACAACGGACAGTTGGACCAGCGAAAGGCACGATGTGACCGACATCGAACGCGTCGGAGTGGTGGGCTGTGGCCAGATGGGTGCGGGCATCGCGGAGGTGTGCGCCCGATCCGGCCTGGACGTCATGGTCGCCGAGACCACGGGTGAGGCCCTGGAGATAGGGCGTACCCGGCTGACCAACTCCCTCGGCAAGGCCGCCGAGCGCGGCAAGATCACCGAGGAGCAGCGCGACGCGACGCTGGACCGGCTGAGCTTCACCACCGACCTGGGGGAATTCGCCGACCGTGACCTCGTGATCGAGGCGGTCGTCGAGAATGAGCAGGTCAAGACGGAGATCTTCCAGGTCCTCGACCAGGTGGTGACCCGTCCGGACGCGATCCTCGCCTCCAACACCTCCTCCATCCCGCTGGTCAAGCTGGCCGTCGCCACCTCCCGCCCGGATCAGGTGATCGGCATCCACTTCTTCAACCCGGCGCCGGTGCAGGCGCTGGTGGAGCTGATCCCGGCGCTCACCACCGGTGACGAGACCATCAAGCGCACCGAGGCGCTGGTCCACGACGTCCTGGACAAGCACGCCATCCGCGCCCAGGACCGCGCGGGGTTCGTGGTCAACGCGCTGCTCATCCCGTATCTGCTCTCCGCCATCCGGATGTTCGAGTCCGGGATCGCCAGCCGCGAGGACATCGACAACGGCATGGAGATGGGCTGCGCCCATCCGATGGGCCCGCTGAAGCTGGCCGATCTGATCGGCCTGGACACGATCGCGGCGATCGCCGACTCGATGTACGCCGAGTACAAGGAGCCGCTGTACGCCGCTCCCCCGCTGCTGCTGCGGATGGTGGACGCGGGCCGGATGGGACGCAAGTCGGGCTCGGGCTTCTACTCGTACTGATGCCCAGCGCTGACACCCGCTCGAAGAGGTAGCCCGCAGGTCTCCGCGGACATCAGTAGGGCGGCCATCCCGGACCACGGACAGCCGCCCCTACCGAGGATCGTGCCGTTCACGCGCACGGTCCGGCCGCCGGTGGGTGAGGGCAGTCTGGACGATGACGTGCGGGGCACGGGCCATACGCCCAGCCCGGTGCCACACCTCGGCGCGCGCACCCCCGGGCAAGCACCCGTGCGCCCTGCCGCACACCCCGAGCCCGCGCCACCATGGCCCTCACTTCAACGAGACGAGGGAGCGCCATGGGCAAGCACAGCGGCAAGCCGGACGTAGCCGAAGGCGACGGGCACAAGCCCGACAAGCCCATCCCTCCAGCCCAGCCGACCCCACCCGGGCCCCAGCCGAAGTAGGCGGCATGCTCACCGCGAACGGCCCAGCCGCACTCACCCAGATGCTCAGCCACGGCGGCCACCTCTCCGCCGACTGGCGCGGCCCATTTCTGCGCGTCGACCGTGCCCGGTTCATCCCTGACCGCATCTGGGTCCGCGGCGACGACGGCTACACGCCCCTCGACCGAGCCGCCGACCCCGACCGGTGGGAGCATCTCGCCTACGCCGACGAGGCACTGGTAACCCAGGTCGAGGACCCGCCCGACGCCGAGGTGGCGCGCACGCCGTCCAGCTCGGCGAGCATGCCGCGCATCGTCGCCCGCATGCTCGCCGCACTCCGAGCCGAGGACGGTCACCGCGTACTGGAGATCGGCGCGGGCACCGGCTACAACGCGGCACTCCTCGCGGCCCGGCTCGGCGACGAGCAGGTCACCTCGGTGGAGGTCGACGCCGAACTGGCCGAGCGGGCGCGCGCCAGCCTCGAGACCGCGGGGTACGCACCCGCCGTGGTCACCGGTGACGGCGCTGAGGGCTGGGTGGCGCGTGCGCCGTACGACCGGCTCATTGCGACCTGCTCCGTGCACGACGTGCCGCGCGCCTGGATCGAGCAGACCAAGCCGGGCGGGATCATCGTGCTCCCGTGGGGCACCACGCTGCGCAACGGCGTGCTCCTCCAGCTCACCGTCGAGCACTGCCCCGACGGACCTGTGGCATCCGGCCGGGTTGTGGACGACGCGGCGTTCATGTGGATGAGGGCACAGGCACCGCCGCGGGACGTCATGGCCATCGCCCGGGCCGGGGGCGAAACCCACGACAGCCACACCGGACTCGACCCGCACGTCCTCGGCAACGATGACGCCTGGTTCGCGGTCGGAGTGCTGGTTCCCGGCTGCCAGTGGGCTACGGGCCAGGGGCCTGACGGTGCGTGGACGCTATGGCTCGCCGACGCGGGCACCGGGTCGTGGGCGTCGGTCGACTACGAGCCGGACGCTGTCGAGTACGACGTGCAGCAGCACGGCCCGCGCCGGCTGTGGGCCGAGGTCGAGGCGGCCCACGCCTGGTGGGCGGATGCTGGTCGCCCGGCCCGCACGCAGTTCGGGCTCACGGTGACGCCTGCCGGTCAGCAGGTGTGGCTGAACGGCCGGGGCAACGCGCTGCCGGTGTAGGGGGCCTACTCGGCGGGGGCCGGCAGCCGAGTCTGGCCGCCGGCTCGACCGCGGCGTCGGCCCCGGGGCCACCCTGCTCGCAGAGCAGATGCAGCAGCGCCACGGTGGCGCGTGCTTCGGGCGAGGGCGTTTCGCCGTGTCAAGGAAGCGCGACGGCCCCCACCGAAACCCAGGCGGGGGCCGTTCAGCCGTACCGGCGGAGCCGACCGCGGGTACCGTTCTGATGTCGAGCAGAACGGAGTTCAGCATGCCACAGAGCATCGAAGAGCACACCGGAGTGCGGATCGCGAAGGCGCGCAAAACCCGCCATCTGACGCAGCGCGAGCTGGCCGACAAGAGCCACGTCTCGTACAGCACCCTGACCAAGGTCGAGCAGGGCAACTTGCCCGCCAGCCCTTCCGTCATCGGGGCCTTGGCCCGCGCCCTGTCCGTGCCCGTCTCCGACCTCACTGGACAGCCGTATATCCAAGAGCTACGCCATGACCAACTGGACGGCCTGATCCAGCCCATCCGCGAGGCCCTGGACGTCTACGACCTCGGCGCCGACCCCGAGGTTGCCCCCCGCGGGCTCGACGAACTGCATGGCGACACCGAACGGCTGTGCGCGCTGGTGCGCGCCACGGACCTGAAGACCGCTGCGGCCGAGCTGCCGGGGCTCATCCACGAGGCCACCGCTGCGGCGTACGCAGTGGGGGCGGACCGGGCCTGGCAGATCCTGGCTTCCGCTTATCGGACGGCGTACGACGTCACCACGAAGTTGGGCTACGCGGACCTGTGCACCGTGGCGCTGGACCGTGTGGAGTGGGCAGCACAGCGCGCATCTGACCCGGTGCTGAGCGGGATGCGCCAGTACATGCGAGCCCTGGTGTACCTGCGGGCGGCGCAGTACGGGACGGGTCAGCGGCTGATCACGATGGGGATGTCCACCATGGAGCAGGCGGCGCCGAGCCGTGAGCGTGACGTGGTGACCGGACAGCTCCACCTGGGTGCGGCAGTGCTGTCCGCCCGCAGCAAGGACGGGGCCGCCGCCGATGGGCACCTGGCCGAGGCTGATCGGATCGCGAAGCGCACCGGGGAAGCAGTGGAGACGCACTGGCTGGCGTTCGGCCCGACCAACGTGGGCGTCCACAAGGTCAGCAGCTTGGCCGAGCGGGACATGTACCCCGAGGCGGTCGAGGCGGCGGAAGGGCTGACGGTGCCGGACGACTGGCCGCAGTCGCGGCTAGCCCACCACCACGCCGAGGTTGCCCGGGCTCAGCTATGGATGGGCCGGACGGAGGACTCGTTCAAGAGCCTGCGGAAGGCGCGCCGCGTGGCTCCGCAGCAGACGCGATACCACCCGATGGTGCGGGAGACCTACGCCGGGCTGGCGCACGCCCGGCGGTCGATGCCCGAGACGTTCACCGGATTCGGCGCCTGGCTGGGCGCGTAACGGACCGTCAACCTTTGGCCGGGACTATCAGTCAGCTCTGATAGTTCCGGCCTTGTTGCGTCGGCACGATGTGACGGTCAGCACACAGACCGCGCATGGAGCCGACCATGACGACCAGAAACCTGCCCTGGCAGCCGCCGAACGCCGACGACATCGAGGCGTTACCGGTGGGCAAATGGTGGGACGCCATCTCCGCGCCCACCCCTGTCGCCGACCGCGCCCTGGAACTGCTCGGCCACCGATCCGGCGCCGTGATCCAGGACGACACCTACGGCAAGACATACTGGCTGATCGGCATCGACACCGCCCGTAGCTGGTGCATGCGCCAGATCCGCGTCCTCACCGAACTCGCCGACGAAGGCACCCTCCTCGGCGTACCGCCCGCGTCCTGGGTTAGTGGCCACTCCTCGTACTGGCGCGTCCCGTTCCGTCTCGACCGCTGCCTCACCGACACCCGGCTGCTTCACGACGCCTTGGCCCAGGCCGTCAGGGAGATCCTCGGCCCGACACCGGACGGCCGGCAGCTCTGCCACCGCTGCCAACTGCCCACCGAAGAGCCGGTCCTGGTAACGATGGAGCACAGCGGCAGCGTCGCCGGCGCCACCGTCTACGCCTGCCCCGCCCACGCCCGGGACTACCCGGCCGACGCCGTGACCCAGGCCGCCGCCATGCGCCGTGCCCTCGACCGAGGCAGGACCCGATGACGGCCCCCGAACCCATCGCCGACCCGCGCGCCGATGGGTCGTGGCGGGCGGCCATCGAGCACGCCGCGGGCTGCCCGGCCTGCCGGACGCCCGGCGCCGTCTGCTCGGAGGGTGAGCGGCTGTTGCACGCCCACGAGGAGGCCACTCGGCAGGCCCGCGCAGGAGGCCCCGGATGAGGCACCGTCGCCAGACCCCTGCCTTACGGGCCGCGCTGCTCGCCTTCCGCGCCGCCCACCTGGGCCTTCTGCTCGGCGCGATTCCCGCGTCGGTGGTGCTCGCGGTCTACCTGTGCGTCGCGGCCGACCCGTACCGATAGACCGGGTGGGCTGCTGGGCTCCGGGCCCCCGCCGGAGCGCGCGACCAGCGGCCCACCCTCCAAAGCCCCTGCCGGTCGGCTTGCCGAGGCGCGGCCGTCGACCGCAGGGCAGGGACTCCGGCCCCGGACGGGGATCGTGGAGGCCGGAGTCCCACACGGAGAAGCCCCCGCCTCGGCCGCCCACTTGCCGAGGCCCGGCTCGCTCGCATCTCCAGATTCGCCCTTCGGCCAGCCCCTCGGGGCCAGGACAAGCTGTCGAGGGCGAGCACAGGCCAATGCCTACCACGCCGAGGGCGCCCTTGACACAAGTGGTGCGGCCCCGAAGCCTTCAAAACCTGATGCGGGGCAGGAAGGGACCCAGTAGCGTCCGAGCCGTGGCTTGATCTCCGTGCCGTCAGCCCTGGCTGGCGCTGAAGCGTTCACTCCGTCGCTGTCGGTATACCGACAGCGGCTCGTTTGATGTGCCGAGGAGATCACACCATGTCCGAGAACAACGTGCCGGACCGCGCTGATGTGCGCATCACGAGGGCTGTTCTGCGAGAGGCGAACTACGCACACGACACCCAGTTCCTGCTGGACCACCGATTCGACGATGGGGTTCAGTCAGGTGCCTGGCGCCTGACCGACGAGACTGGTCTGCAGGCGGTACTCAAATGGAGTCTTGACCGCGGCTGGGCCCCACAGATCGAGCGTGCCGCGGCGGGGGTGGCAAAGATCCGCGCGGCCGGATACCCGACCCCGGCATGGCTCGCTGTCGGTACCAGCACCGACGGCTTCGGCTATCAGGTTCAAGAACTCGTACCCGGCCACAGCCGACGCCAAGTGGGGGCACGCGAGGCCCAACTGCTCATCGACGTCCTGGAGATGCACGCTGGCCTCGATCCCGATCCACAACGGTGCTGGTCGCAGTTTGTGACGGCCCGCATGGCCGACCGAGCCGCAGAACTGCGACAGCAGGCAGCGAAGACCGGCCCAACCGGACTCGCCCTGGCCAACGCGTGCGGACGCCTCCTGGCTGCCTACGGATCGGGCACCTTGCCCACCGGTGACCTGGTCCACGGCGACTTCCGGCCCGCCAACATCCTCTTCCACGACGCCCATGTCAGCGGCGTCATCGACATCGAAGCGCTGGGCAGCGGCACCAGAGTCTTCGACTACGCGACGCTCCTGAGCGCCGACGGCATCACTCCGGAGGCGATCGAGTTGCTCTGTACCGCTGGCGAGCAGGTCGCAGGACGTGGCGCGCTGGCCTACTGCTTCGCCCACGTAGCCCTCGATCTGGCTGTCTTCGTCCACCAGCGAAACCTCCGACCAGGCATCGAGAACATGGGCAAGCTCCTTGCACGTGTGGCCATCCTCCTGAACCGCGCGGATGGAGCCTAGGGAAGACACCCCCTCTGCAGATCCTCAGATGAGGGCTGGCCCATCAGCCTCGGGGTTCGAAGACGGACATCTAACTGACGGGCGAACGCCATTCCACGTTGACCAAGGCAACAGCCTGGGGAGCAAAGAGCGTCACTGGCCGTTTTCAATCAAAGATCCTCGTCAACGTCGCACTTCTCAGCGAGCTTCTCCTGAGTGAGGTTGCGCCAGGTCCGCAGTTCGCGGGTCGCCGACGGCCCTGCGGCGGGCAAGGATCCAGTCGGGCGGCGGGGCGGACGGCACTCGTCAACGGTCGAGCTCCCCCGCTGCTGCTGCGGATGGTGGACGCGGGCCGGATGGGACGCAAGACGGGCTCGGGCTTCTACTCGTACTGAGCACGCACCGGACGCCGTCGCCTCGTACCCCTCCTCGTCACTCCGAGTCGTCGAGGTCGCGGCCCGCGTCGGCGCCGAG
>NZ_JAHLEM010000243.1 GCF_018883605.1 Streptomyces niphimycinicus
ACGGGCTCGGGCTTCTACTCGTACTGAGCACGCACCGGACGCCGTCGCCTCGTACCCCTCCTCGTCACTCCGAGTCGTCGAGGTCGCGGCCCGCGTCGGCGCCGAGGACACCGTCCAGCTCGGAGATCGCCCCGACCAGCCGGAGGACGTCCCCGGTGCCCTCGAGGGCGAGCTGCACCTCGGCGACACCGGTATCGGCGGGCCGGGCCTCCTCCTCGGCGCGGACGATCCGGGTGGTGCGGTCCCGGCCCTTCCAGGGCGCCCGGTCCACCCCAACCCGCAGCACCCGGTACCCGGCCCCCGTACACAGCTCCAGGACGCGTGGCAGCAGCCCGGCGCCCACCCGGTAGGAAAGCTGCAACTCCACCCGTTCGGCCGACCAGAGGGCCGGCAGCCGGCGGGTGAGCAGCGGATAGCCGCGGATCACCAGAAAGTGCACCACGGTGGCCGCGGTGGCCAGCAGGGCCAAACCACCGCCGCAGGCCATGCCCACCGCACAGGTGAGCCAGACGGTCGCGGCGGCGGTCAGCCCGTGGACGGCATCGCGCCGGACGAAGATCAGGCCGCCGCCGATGAAGCCGATACCGGAGACGATCTGCGCCGCCACCCGTGAGGGGTCGAGGCCGACATGGCCGCGCAACAGCACATCGGTGAAGCCGTACTGGGAGACCTGCTTGACTTCCTCCTCCGCCTAAAGGCGGGGGGTTCCAGCGGTCGCCCGCTGGGTTTCCTGCTTCACCGACGACCGCCCCGTCCGGGAGGACTCCCGTTGAGGTCTCACACCGTCTCCACAGGCAGA
>NZ_JAHLEM010000244.1 GCF_018883605.1 Streptomyces niphimycinicus
TTGGGGTGTGGTTCCGGTTCAACTTCATGGTGTTTCGGTGGTCATAGCGTTAGGGAAACGCCCGGTTACATTTCGAACCCGGAAGCTAAGCCTTTCAGCGCCGATGGTACTGCAGGGGGGACCCTGTGGGAGAGTAGGACACCGCCGAACAAATATTGCAAAGAGCCCTGTCGGGACTTCGGTCACCGGCAGGGCTCTTCTGCTGTTGTGTTGCGGGCTACTCGGTGTTCATGTTGCCTGGGCAACATGCCGCTCATGGGGACACCTACGGATGAGCTGCTGCATGAGTTGACCCGGGCGCGGGTGCGGCCGGGCGACGAGGTAATCGTGCCGTCCTACGGCACTCCTGAGGCCGCTGAAGCGGTGCTGCTGGCCGGTGCCAGGCCGGTGTTCGTGGACATCGACGCCCATACCTACTGCATAGACCCGGCCGCGGTGGCCGAGGCGCTGTCGCCCCGGACCGCGGCCATCGTGGCCATTCACACCTTCGGACATCCCGCCGACATGGCGGCCCTCACCGGCCTGGGCCAGCGGCACGGCGTGCTGGTGATCGGATACGGGTCGGCCGGTGAGTCCGCCGGGGAGATTCTGCGGCGACAGGCCAACGCGGCCTATCTGGACGGAAAGTTGCGCGGGGTTCTCACGCCGCCGGTCGCGCCGGGCGTGGAACACACCTATCAGCAGTACGTCGTTCGGGTCCCCGGCAATGGCCGGCCGGATCGGGACGCCTTCGCCCGCACGCTGCGTTCTCGCGGCGTCGTATGCCATGTGCCCGTACAGACACCCGCGCACCGCACCGCGCGCTTCCGGCGCGATCTGTGGCTCGCGGAGACCGAGCGAGCGGCCGATGAATGCCTGGCGCTGCCCGTCGATCCGACCATGTCGCGGCGGGAGTTGCAGCGCGTGGTCTCGGCCTGCAACGCGCTGGGCGGGCTGCTCCAGTCAGCCGCCTGAGGCATGGGGGCGAGTGGTCGGGAGCGCACCCGAGTTCGGGTATGATCTATCCCGTCGACGCGCCCCAATAGCTCAGTCGGCAGAGCGTCTCCATGGTAAGGAGAAGGTCTACGGTTCGATTCCGTATTGGGGCTCTCCTGCGAAAGGCCCCCGCCATATGGCGGGGGCCTTCGTCATGTTCGGGCATTGTGTATTCGGGCATTGCGCGGGGTCGCCCGGCGCCCCGGCCGCCCGCCTCAGGAGTCGGCGGGCTCGGGGACGCGCATCGCCAGGATCGCCATATCGTCCGACGGAGGCTCCGCCGCGAAGCGCTCCACGGCCCGCAGCACTCGGGCGGCCACCGCGCCCGCCGTAAGGCCGGTACAGGTCGTGAGGACGTCGATAAGGCCGTCGTCGCCGAGCATCCTGGTGCCCTCGCGCCGCTCCGTCACGCCGTCGGTGACGCACAGCAGCACATCGCCCGGGTCGAGCGTCACCGTCTGCTCGTACAGCTCGAGGTCCTCCATGACGCCGAGGAGTGGCTGGGGCTCGGCCGCCGCCTCCACGCTGCCGTCCTGGCGCAGCCGGAGCGGCAGGGGATGTCCGGCGCAGACCACCTTGAGCACCGCGCTGCCGTCGTGCTGCGGCCACAACTCCCCATAGAGGAGGGTCAGGAAGCGGCTGCGGGCACCCTCGTCGAGGATGGCCGCGTTGAGCCGCTCCAGGACCGCGGGGCCGCCGAAACCCTCGCGGGCGAGCAGCCGCAGGGCGTGCCGGGCGAGTCCGGTGACGGCGGCGGCCTCCGGTCCCGTGCCGCAGACATCGCCGATGGCGAAGCCGTACGCCCCGTCGCGGATCGGGAAGAGGTCGTAGAAGTCGCCGCCGACCTCATTGCCCTCGCCCGCCGCGCGGTAGATGACCTCGACCTCGACTCCGGGGACCTCGGGCTGCTCGGGCGGCAGCAGACTGCGCTGGAGGGACTGGCTGATGGCGGTGCGCTCCGAGTAGAGCCGCGCGTTGTCCAGCGCGAGCGCGGCCCGGCGGGAGAGGTCCTCGGCGAGCTCCAGGTTCTCCTGGCGGAAGTGCTCGTCGGTCGGCTTGCCGAGGATGAGCATGCCGATGACGCGGTTGCGGGCCACCAGGGGCAGTACGACCGTCTCCCCGCCGACCGCGGAGGCGGTCGCGAGCGAGGCGCCGGGGCCGGAGGAGGGGCGGGCGGAGTCGCCGAGGCTGAGGCTGCGCAGCGAGGTGCGCAGGGCGGCGGCGTGGGCCGCGTCATAGGGGCCGGACCAACTGCGGGCGCCGCCGGTGGGGACCTGCTCCGGTGGGTCGATCTTCATCAGCAGGGCCTTGAGGCCGTCGATGCGGTCCTCGTCCTCGTGCAGGACGTACGACAGCTCGGGATCGGACGCCTGGTCGGCGACCGTATAGACGGCGCACCAACTGGCCAGCGTGGGCACCGTCATCTGGGCCATCAGCGCCAGCGTCTGGTCGCGGTCCAGGGTGCCCGCGAGGAGGTCGGACGCCTCGACGAGGAAGGACAGGGAGCCGCGGCGCAGCCGCTCCAGCTCGGTGAGGCGGGCGCGCTCGACGGCGAGGGCGATGCGGTCGGCGGCGAACTGGAGCCGCAGGGCCTCTTCGTTGCTGTAGCGGGCGGGGGATTCGGCGGCCACGCCGAGCGAGCCGGTGAGCCGGCCCTCGACCTTCAGCGGGACGGTGACGACGGAACGCATGCCCGTGTTCACCAGCAGTGGAACGGCGCCTGGCACCGCGGACAGGTCCTCGTGGACGGCGGGCATCCGGGCCGAGCCGTAGCGCCCGGTGCCCGCTTCGACGGGGACGCGGGCGAATCGCTGGCGGGCGGAGGGCAGCCCGGTGGAGGCGCGGACCTCCAACTCGGTTTCGTCGTCGGTGGCGAGCAGCAGATAGGCGGCGTCGCCGTCGAGCATGTCACGGGCCCGCTCGACGGTGCGCTGGAGCAGACCGTCGAGGTCGTCGGGGGCCGGGGAGCCGATGAAGACCTCGAAGGCGTCGGTGGACTGGCCGCGATCGGAGGTTTCGGCGGTGTCGGCGCTCGCACCGCGCATCGGGCTCTGTAGTACGGCGCGCTCGCGTTCGCGCACCAGCAGACAGACGGTGGACGGCTCGCCCTCGGCGTCGCGGATGCGCAGATGGGAGGCGTAGACGGGGGAGACCCGGCCGTCGGCGCCGCGGATGCCGTAGGAGCCCTCCCAGCGCGAGAGCAGGAGTGCCTCGGCGACGCCGGTGCCGGTGCCGGGGGTGTGCGGCCAAGCGGCGAGGTCGGTCAGCGGCTTGCCGATGACCTGCTCCGGTGGGTAGCCGAACAGCTCCTGAGCGTCGTCGTTCCAGGCGCTGATCAGACCGCCGCTGTCGACCTGGACGACTCCGACCCGGACCCGGGCGTCGGCGATGGGCAGGGCGCTGGAGGGCAGGGCGGGCCCGGCGGCTCTTGTCCCGGCCGGACGGTCGGGGAAATCGAGCTGGAACCAGACCTGCTTGTGGGTCGCGGTGTACTCGACGCCCCAGCGGCCGGCGAGGGCCGCGCACAGCAGCAGGCCGCGGCCGCCCTCGCGGTCGGGGTTTCCGAAGTGGTGGCCGCCGTTGCTTTGCAGCGGGACCTCGCGCTCGGGGTAGCGGTCGGCGACCTCGACGCGCACGCCGGTGTCGGCGCGGATGCAGACCACATCGGCGGTGGTACCGGCGTGCACCACCGCGTTGGTGACAAGTTCGCTGGTCAGGACGACGGCGTCGTCCACGATGTCGGTGAGGCCCCACCCCTGGAGGGTGTCCCGGACAAAAGTGCGGGCGGCGGCGACCGAGCGTCCCACCGGCTCGAAGGTGGCGGCTGCCCGCGCGGTGATCACAGATCTCCTCATATATGTCTCGGCGAACTGCTCACCCATGTCGCAGCGCCCCTCCGATGCCCTGGCCGGTTGCCAGGTTACTTACCACCGACGCCCGCGCGAATGCCGGTCGGCCTCGATTCCCCCCAGAGTGGGCGTTCGGGGGTGTGGGATGCTGCCGAACTGTTATGGCCTGGTTGGGGCATGGTGAAACACTGGGGAAGCTGGAAGAAGAACCCGACGAGGATGGTCAACCCTGCGGGAGGGACACGGTGGAGTCTGGCGCAGCGGCGCGGGCCACGAATACGCGCGCGAAAGGCGGACGGTCCCGGAGCAATGGGACGACTGAAGTGGATACGGCGGCCCTGAACCGGCTGCTGACCGCGATGACGGCGATGCGGGACGGCAACTTCCGCAAGCGGCTCACGGTCTCGGGCGAGGGCGTGATGGCCGAGATCGCCGCGGTCTTCAACGAGGTCGCGGATCGCAATCTCCAGCTCACCGGTGAGCTGACCCGGGTGCGGCGGGTGGTCGGCCGCGAGGGCAAGCTCACCGAGCGGCTGGAGACCGGCGCCTGTGAGGGCCAGTGGGCCGCGGCCATTGACGCGTCCAACGCCCTGGTGGACGATCTCGTGCGGCCGGTGTCCGAGGTGGGCCGGGTGCTGTCGGCGGTCGCCGAGGGCGATCTCGAGCAGCGCATGGATCTGCGGGCGCAGGGCGCCGATGGATCGGCGCATCCCCTGCGGGGCGAGTTCCTGAAGGTGGGGCGCACGGTCAACGGCCTGGTGGACCAGCTCTCGGCGTTCACCGACGAGGTGACGCGGGTCGCGAGTGAGGTCGGCACCGAGGGCAAGTTGGGTGGCCAGGCCCGGGTGCGTGGAATGTCGGGTTCGTGGAAGGACCTCACGGAGTCCGTCAATACGATGGCCTCCCGGCTCACCGCCCAGGTGCGTGATATCGCTCTCGTGACGACGGCGGTGGCCAAGGGTGATCTGTCCCGGAAGGTCACGGTTCATGTGTCCGGGGAGATGCTCGAGCTGAAGGAAACCGTCAACACGATGGTGGACCAGCTCTCCTCGTTCGCCTCCGAGGTGACCCGGGTCGCCCGTGAGGTGGGCACCGAGGGCGAGCTGGGCGGCCAGGCGAAGGTTCCGGGTGTCGCGGGCGTCTGGAAGGACTTGACCGACTCCGTCAACCTCATGGCCGGGAACCTGACCGCGCAGGTGCGCGGGATCGCCCAGGTCACCACGGCGGTCGCCAATGGCGATCTGTCGCAGAAGGTCACGGTGAGCGCACGCGGCGAGGTCGCGCAGCTCGCCGACACGATCAACACCATGACCGAGACGCTGCGCACCTTCGCGGACGAGGTCACGCGGGTGGCCAGCGAGGTGGGCGCCGAGGGACTGCTGGGCGGTCAGGCGCAGGTGCCGGGTGCGGCGGGTACGTGGAAGGACCTCACCGATTCGGTGAACACCGCGTTCCGGAACCTCACCGCGCAGGTGCGGGACATCGCGCAGGTGACGACGGCGGTGGCGAACGGCGATCTGTCGCAAAAGGTCACCGTGGATGTGGCCGGCGAGATGCTGGAGCTGAAGAACACCACCAACACGATGGTCGACCAGCTCCAGTCCTTCGGCGCCGAGGTGACACGGGTCGCCCGGGAGATCGGCGTCGAGGGCGAGCTGGGCGGCCAGGCCCAGGTGCCGGGTGCGGCGGGCACATGGAAGGACCTCACCGATTCGGTGAACACGGCCTTCCGGAACCTCACCGGACAGGTGCGCAACATCGCCCAGGTGACGACGGCGGTGGCGAACGGCGATCTGTCGCAGAAGGTCACCGTCGATGTCTCCGGTGAGATGCTCAAGCTGAAGAACACCGTGAACACCATGGTGGACCAGCTTTCCTCGTTCGCCGACCAGGTCACCAGGATGGCGCGGGACGTGGGCACCGAGGGCCGGCTGG
>NZ_JAHLEM010000245.1 GCF_018883605.1 Streptomyces niphimycinicus
GAAGGTCACCGTCGATGTCTCCGGTGAGATGCTCAAGCTGAAGAACACCGTGAACACCATGGTGGACCAGCTTTCCTCGTTCGCCGACCAGGTCACCAGGATGGCGCGGGACGTGGGCACCGAGGGCCGGCTGGGCGGTCAGGCCCGGGTGGACGGGGTCAGCGGCGTCTGGAAGGACCTGACCGACTCCGTCAACTCCATGGCGGGGAACCTGACCGCGCAGGTGCGCGGTATCGCCCAGGTGACGACGGCGGTCGCGCGCGGCGATCTGTCGCAGAAGATCGAGGTGGACGCGCGCGGCGAGATCCTGGAGCTCAAGAACACCATCAATACGATGGTCGACCAGCTCTCCGCCTTCGCCGAGCAGGTGACCCGGGTCGCCCGTGAGGTGGGTACGGACGGCCGGCTGGGCGGTCAGGCGCAGGTGCCCGGTGTGGCGGGTGTGTGGCGCGATCTGACCGACTCGGTGAACGGTATGGCGGGCAATCTGACCGCCCAGGTGCGGAATATCGCGCAGGTCGCCACGGCGGTCGCGCGCGGTGACCTCTCCCAGAAGATCGATGTCGATGCGCGCGGCGAGATCCTGGAGCTCAAGAACACCCTGAACACGATGGTCGACCAGCTCTCGTCCTTCGCGGAGGAGGTCACCAGGGTCGCCCGCGAGGTGGGCACCGAGGGCCAGTTGGGCGGTCAGGCCGAGGTGCAGGGCGTCTCCGGGACGTGGAAGGACCTCACCCAGTCCGTCAACAGCATGGCCAACAACCTGACGTCCCAGGTGCGTTCGATCGCGGAGGTGACGACGGCGGTCGCCAAGGGCGATCTGTCGAAGAAGATCACCGTCGATGCCAAGGGCGAGATCCTGGAGCTGGTCACCACCGTGAACACGATGGTGGATCAGCTCTCCTCGTTCGCCGAGCAGGTGACCCGGGTGGCCCGTGAGGTGGGCACCGAGGGGCAGTTGGGCGGTCAGGCGCGGGTTCCGGGCGTGACCGGTATCTGGAAGGACCTGAGCAACAACGTCAACCTGATGGCCAACAACCTGACCATTCAGGTGCGGAACATCTCTCAGGTCTCGGCCGCGGTCGCCAACGGCGATCTGACGAAGAAGGTGACGGTCGAGGCGCGCGGCGAGGTCGCGGCGCTGGCCGACACCGTCAACACGATGGTGACGACGCTGTCCTCGTTCGCCGACGAGGTCACCCGGGTGGCCCGCGAGGTGGGCACGGACGGCATCCTGGGCGGCCAGGCGCGGGTGCCCGGCGTCTCGGGTACGTGGAAGGACCTCACCGAGTCCGTGAACTCGATGGCGTCCAACCTGACCGGACAGGTCCGCAACATCGCCATGGTCACCACGGCCATCGCCCAGGGTGATCTGACCAAGAAGATCGACATCGAGGCGCGTGGCGAGATCCTCGAGCTGAAGACGACCATCAACACGATGGTGGACCAGCTCTCGTCGTTCGCCGACCAGGTGACCCGGGTGGCCCGCGAGGTGGGCACCGAGGGGCAGTTGGGCGGCCAGGCGCGGGTGCGGGACGTGGCCGGCACCTGGAAGGACCTGACCGAGTCGGTGAACGAGATGGCCGGCAACCTGACCCGTCAGGTGCGCGCCATCGCCGAGGTCGCCACCGCGGTGACCCGCGGCGATCTCAACCTCAAGATCGATGTGGACGCCTCGGGCGAGATCCAGGTCCTCCAGGACCACATCAACACCATGATCGCCAACCTGCGCGAGACGACGCTCGCCAACAAGGAGCAGGACTGGCTCAAGGGCAACCTCGCCCGGATCTCCGGTCTCATGCAGGGACGGCGCGACCTGGAGGACGTCGCCCGGCTGATCATGAGCGAGCTGACCCCGGTGGTCTCCGCCCAGCACGGCGCGTTCTTCCTGGCCGTACCGCCGGGTGAGGGCACCGAGGTGGTCGCGGACAGCACCTCCGACGACGGCTACGAACTGCTGCTGGTGGGTTCCTACGGCTACACCCTCGGCTCGATGCCCACGCGCTTCAAGGCCGGTGAGACGCTGATCGGGACGGTGGCCGAGGAGAAGCGCCCGATCCTGGTGGAGAACGTGCCACCGGGCTATCTCAAGATCGCCTCGGGGCTCGGCGAGGCGGCTCCGGCCCATGTGATCGTGTTGCCGGTGCTCTTCGAGGGTCAGTTGCTGGGCGTGATCGAGCTGGCCTCGTTCCAGCCCTTCGCCCAGATCCAGAAGGACTTCCTCAACCAGATCGCCGAGATGATCGGCACCAGCGTCAACACCATCAGCGTCAACACCAAGACCGAGGTGCTGCTGAAGCAGTCGCAGGAGCTGACCGAGCAGCTTCGCGAGCGGTCGGCGGAGCTGGAGAACCGGCAGAAGGCCCTTCAGGCGTCCAACGCGGAGCTGGAGGAGAAGTCCGAGCGGCTGGCCCGCCAGAACCGCGACATCGAGGTCAAGAACACCGAGATCGAGGAAGCCCGGCAGGTGCTCGAGGAGCGCGCCGAGCAGCTCGCGGTCTCGATGCGCTACAAGAGCGAGTTCCTGGCGAACATGTCGCATGAGCTGCGCACACCGCTCAACTCGCTGCTGATCCTCGCCAAGCTGCTCGCCGACAACGCCGACGGCAATCTCTCGCCGAAGCAGGTGGAGTTCGCCGAGACCATCCACGGCGCGGGCTCGGACCTGCTCCAGCTCATCAACGACATCCTGGACCTGTCGAAGGTCGAGGCGGGCAAGATGGACGTCAGCCCGACCCGTATCGCCCTGGTCCAGCTCGTCGACTATGTGGAGGCCACCTTCCGGCCGCTGACCGCGGAGAAGGGCCTGGACTTCTCCGTAAGGGTGTCACCGGAGCTTCCGGCGACGCTGCACACCGACGAGCAGCGGCTGCTCCAGGTGCTGCGCAACCTGCTGTCCAACGCGGTGAAGTTCACCGACAGCGGCGCCGTGGAGCTGGTCATCCGGCCGGCGGGCGCGGATGTGCCGCACGCCATCCGGGAGCAGTTGCTGGAGCACGGTGCCCTGCGCGACGCGGACTCCGACATGATCGCCTTCTCGGTCACCGACACCGGTATCGGCATCGCGGCCAGCAAGATGCGAGTGATCTTCGAGGCGTTCAAGCAGGCCGACGGCACCACCAGCCGGAAGTACGGCGGCACCGGGCTCGGCCTGTCCATCAGCCGGGAGATCGCCCGGCTGCTCGGCGGCGAGATCCACGCGGCCAGCGAACCGGGCCGCGGCTCGACCTTCACGCTCTATCTGCCGCTGCACCCCAGCGAGCTGCCGCCGCAGGGCTACCCGCAGCTCGCCCCGAGCAGCTCGGGGCCGGGCCCGCTGGCGCTCGCGGCGCTCCCCAGCGGCGTGCAGGAGAGCGCGGAGGACGGGGCCGTCGCGGAGCGGGAGGGCGCACAGGACGTCTCCGGCGCTTCCTCGGCGGCGCGCGGCCGAGGCGGCTCCGGGCTGTTCCGGCGGCGCCAGCGGGCCGAGCAGGAGGCGTCGCGGGCGGATGAGGAGCAGGCGCCGCCGCAGGCGGAGCTGAGCGCCCGCTCGTCCGCCCGCCGCCCGGGACGGCAGCCGCAGGCCCCCGAGCCATGGCTGCTGGGCGGCCAGGACCTGGTGGTGCCGGAGCCGGTGAGCGGCTTCCACGGCGAGAAGGTGCTGATCGTCGACGACGACATCCGTAATGTCTTCGCGCTGACCAGCGTGCTGGAGCAGCACGGGCTACAGGTCCTGTACGCGGAGAACGGCCGGGAGGGCATCGAGGTCCTGGAGCAGCACGACGACGTCGTGCTCGTCCTGATGGACATCATGATGCCGGAGATGGACGGCTACGCTACGACGGCCGCGATCCGCAGGATGCCCCAGTTCGCCGGGCTGCCGATCATCGCCCTCACCGCGAAGGCGATGAAGGGCGACCGGGAGAAGAGCATCGAAGCGGGCGCGTCGGACTACGTCACCAAGCCGGTCGACACCGATCATCTCCTTACAGTGATGGAGCACTGGATGTCGACTGAGTGACCCGCGGCACGCCCGGGGCGGCCGTGGTGTTGACTGAGTGTCGCCGAACACGTGTGGGAACGCGGTATTCGGGGAACCTTCTGGTCTCCCGCCGCGTTTCTGCTACGTGCACAGTGACATCGCGGTGACAGGGTGTGGCGAACAGCGGGGTGCGGCTACCATGACCGGCACAAGGACGGGCGGCGCAAGGGAGTCGTCCCCTGGGGCGGCGCCCGGTGCTTCCCCCAGCTCTTCGAGCTGGGGAGACCCCAAGCCGGGACGAGGAGGACGGGGCATGGTGCAGAAGGCCAAGATCCTCCTGGTCGATGACCGGCCGGAGAATCTGCTGGCGCTGGAGGCCATTCTCTCCGCGCTCGATCAGACCCTGGTGCGGGCATCGTCAGGGGAGGAAGCGCTCAAGGCGCTGTTGACGGACGACTTCGCGGTGATTCTGCTGGACGTCCAGATGCCGGGCATGGACGGGTTCGAGACCGCGGCGCACATCAAGCGCCGGGAGCGGACCCGCGACATCCCGATCATTTTCCTCACCGCGATCAACCACGGCCCGCACCACACCTTCCGGGGCTATGCGGCCGGCGCGGTGGACTACATCTCCAAACCCTTCGACCCCTGGGTGCTCAGAGCCAAGGTCTCGGTCTTCGTGGATCTGTACATGAAGAACTGCCAACTGCGGGAGCAGGCATCGCTGCTGCGGTTGCAGTTGGAGGGCGGTCACCCCGCCGCCGGTGAGGCCAAGGAGTCGGCGGGGCTGCTCGCGGAGCTGTCCGCGCGGCTCGCCGCCGTCGAGGAGCAGGCCGAGGCGCTCTCCAAGCAGCTTGACGAGTCGGCCGATGCGGCCGCCGTGGCCACCGCGGCCCATCTGGAGCGCAAGCTGACCGGTCTGCGGCGGGCGCTGGACGCGCTGGAGCCGGGGGCGGGCAGCGGGGCCGGCCAGGTCCCCTCGCAGAACTGAGCGGTCGCCCCACCGTCACCGTCGGTCGGTCATCGCCGACCGGTCACCCGCACTTTGACGCGCCGTCACGGTCGCCTCACCGCCCCGACGGTGCAGCGGCACCGGTGTGACGTCCGGGGCGCCTGATACCCCCGCCATGCGTGCTCCGTACGGCGGACGCGGGTAATCTCGCCCCCATGGCCTCTCGTACGTCCGGCAAGGGTTCCCAAAGCACCGCGGGCACCTCGAAGAAGCGCGCCGGGCAGTCCGGAGGCGCCGCGAAGAAGACGGCCGCCAAGAAGGCGCCCGCGAAGAAGGCACCCGCCAAGAAGTCCGCCGCGCCCGCGAAGAAGGCCGCGGCGAAGAAGGCGGCACCCCCTCCCGCACCGAATCCCACCAGCGGCGTGTACCGCGCCGTGCGCGCCGTGTGGATGGGCATGGCGCGCGCCGTCGCGGCGATGTTCCGCGGCATAGGACGCGGCGCCAAGGGACTCGACCCCGCCCACCGTAAGGACGGCAGCGCCCTGCTGCTGCTCGCCCTCGCCCTGATCGTCGCGGCGGGCACCTGGTCCAGCCTGGACGGGCCGGTAGGCAGTCTGGTCGAGATGCTGGTCACCGGCGCCTTCGGCCGCCTCGACCTGGTGGTGCCGATACTGCTGGGCACCATCGCCGCCCGGCTGATCCTCCACCCGGAGCGGCCGGAGGCCAACGGCCGGATCGTCATCGGGCTCTCGGCGCTCGTCATCGGTGTCCTGGGGCAGGTCCACATCGCCTGCGGCGCCCCGGGGCGCGGCCAGGGCACCGAGGCGATACAGGACGCGGGCGGCCTGATCGGCTGGGCGGTGTCCCGGCCGCTGATCTACCTGATGGGCGACGTGCTGGCCGTACCGCTGCTGGTGCTGCTCACCGTCTTCGGACTGCTGGTGGTCACCGCGACGCCGGTCGCCGCCATTCCGCAGCGGCTGCGGCAGCTTGGCGTCCGGCTCGGCCTGGTGCGGGACGAGGGGGACGCGTACGCATCGGAGGCCGGGTACGACACGGGGGAGTACGCCGACGAATGGCGCGAGACGCCCGCCAGACGGGCTCGCAGGACCTCGCTCGCCAAAGAGGACCCGGACGGTGCGGGAGCCCCGGAGCGGGCCGAGGAGGAGGCGCTGCGCAAGCGCCGGCGCTCGCGCCGCTCGTCGTCCGTCCAACCGCCGCTCGACCGGCCCATGGACGCCGTGGACGTGGCGGCCGCGGCCGCCGCCTCGCTGGACGGGGCCGTGCTGCACGGTGTGCAGCCCTCGCCGCTCGTGGCCGGGCTCAGCAGCGGGCTTTCGGGCGAGCGTGAGGACGGGGCCGCGAGCGGCGGGGTGCCGGTCGCGCGCGACGCCGACAAGGAGTCCGGGAAGAGCGGCGCCAGGGGCAAGGCGGCGGACGGTAAGGGCCGTACGGAGGGAGCCGGCGAGGCGGACCCGGCCCGGGTCCCCGACCTCACCCGGCCCGCGACCGAGACGAGCGAACCGCTGCCGCCGCGCGCCGAGCAGCTCCAGCTCTCCGGCGACATCACCTACTCGCTGCCCTCGCTCGAGCTGCTGGAGCGCGGCGGGCCCGGCAAGACGCGCAGCGCGGCCAACGACGCGGTCGTGGACTCGCTGACGAAGGTGTTCACGGAGTTCAAGGTGGACGCCGCCGTCACCGGCTTCACCCGCGGCCCGACGGTCACCCGCTATGTGGTGGAACTGGGCCCGGCGGTCAAGGTCGAGCGGATCACCGCGCTGACCAAGAACATCGCCTACGCGGTCGCCAGCCCCGATGTGCGGATCATCAGCCCGATCCCCGGCAAGTCGGCGGTCGGCATCGAAATCCCCAACAGCGACCGCGAGATGGTCAACCTGGGCGATGTGCTGCGCTCGGCGGATTCCGTCGGCGACGACCATCCGATGCTCGTCGGGCTGGGCAAGGACGTCGAGGGCGGCTATGTGGCGGCCAATCTGGCCAGCATGCCGCATGTGCTGGTGGCGGGCGCGACCGGTTCCGGCAAGTCGTCCTGCATCAACTGCCTGATCACGTCGGTGATGGTCCGTGCCACGCCGGACGATGTGCGGATGGTGCTGGTGGACCCCAAGCGCGTGGAGCTGACCGCCTACGAGGGCATTCCGCATCTGATCACACCGATCATCACCAACCCCAAGCGCGCCGCCGAGGCGCTCCAGTGGGTCGTCCGCGAGATGGATCTTCGCTATGACGACCTCGCGGCGTACGGCTTCCGCCATATCGACGACTTCAACGCGGCGGTCCGCAAGGGCAAGGTGAAGCAGCCCGAGGGGAGCGAGCGGGAGCTCAAGCCGTATCCGTATCTGCTGGTGATCGTCGACGAGCTGGCCGATTTGATGATGGTCGCACCGCGGGATGTCGAGGACTCGATCGTGCGGATCACGCAGCTCGCGCGAGCGGCCGGTATCCACCTGGTGCTGGCCACCCAGCGGCCCTCGGTGGACGTCGTCACGGGTCTGATCAAGGCCAATGTGCCCTCACGGCTCGCCTTCGCCACCTCCTCGCTGGCCGACAGCCGCGTCATCCTGGACCAACCCGGCGCCGAGAAGCTGATCGGCAAGGGCGATGGCCTCTTTCTGCCGATGGGCGCGAACAAACCCACCCGGATGCAGGGCGCCTATGTCACCGAGGCCGAGGTCGAGGCGGTCGTCGCGCACTGCAAGGCGCAGATGGCGCCGGTCTTCCGCGAGGACGTGACGGTCGGGTCGGCGAAGAAGAAGGAGATCGACGAGGAGATCGGCGATGATCTCGATCTGCTCTGCCAGGCCGCTGAGCTGGTGGTTTCCACCCAGTTCGGCTCGACGTCGATGTTGCAGCGCAAGCTGCGGGTGGGTTTCGCCAAGGCGGGGCGGCTGATGGATCTCATGGAGTCGCGGGGCGTCGTCGGTCCGAGCGAGGGATCCAAGGCGCGCGATGTGCTCGTCAAGCCGGATGAATTGGATGGCGTGCTCGACGTGATCCGCGGTAAGGCTCACTCATAAGGGTTTGGCGGGCAACCGTTTCCCCTACCGAAACGTCAAGTTGAGGGAGGTGGCGGAGTGAGACCCCAGAATCGTGATCGAACGGCAATCCCGATGGCGGACAAACTCCGTCCTCCCGCTTGCCCGACCCTTTCGCCCCACCCCTAGACTGAACCTCCAGCAGGTGGCTCACGCTCGAAAGGCGCCCCCGTGTCCATCGGCAACCTTCCCGAAGACGGCAACTCCCCCGAAGACGACCGGGTTTCCATCGGTCGCGCCCTCCAGCAGGCCCGTATCTCCGCGGGGCTGACCGTCGACGAGGTCAGTTCCGCCACCCGGGTGCGCACCCCCATCGTGCGGGGCATCGAGCAGGACGACTTCTCGCGCTGTGGCGGCGATGTCTACGCCCGCGGGCACATCCGTGTGCTCGCGCGCGCCGTGGGCTGCGATCCGGAGTCCCTGATCGCACAGTTCGACGCCGAACACGGCGGCCGGCCGGCGCCGACCGCGCCGGCGCCGATGTTCGAGGCCGAGCGGATCCGCCCCGATCCTCGGCGCCCCAACTGGACGGCCGCGATGGTCGCGGCGATCGTCGCCGTCGTCGGGTTCGTGGGCTTCACTCTTTTCAGGGGCGGCAACGGAGACGGCTCGACGGTCGCCGAGGACGCCGGCTCGCCCAAGCCCAGCGCCTCCGCGCCCACCAACAGCGCCGCCCCCTCCAAGCCCGCCGCCCCGCACAAGCCCGACCCGTCCGACAGCGCCATCGCGGGCGTCCCGGCGGACAAGGTCACCGTCAAGCTGACCGCCGAGGACGGCCAGAGCTGGATCTCCGCCCAGGATCACAACGGCCGGCTGATCGAGGAGGGCGTGCTGCGCGAGGGCGACTCCAAGACCTTCAGCGACAGCAGGCGCATCGACCTGGTGCTGGGCAACGCCGGGGCGATCAAGCTGTTCGTGAACGGCAAGGAAGTGAAGAACGTGGGCACCAGCGGGGCCGTCCAGCGGCTGAGCTACACCAAGGGAGACCCCGAAGCCGGCTGAGCCGCGGCAAGATCGGGAGCCCTGCCAGCGGAGGCTGTCGTGGGGACGAAGTAGTCTGACCCCATGCCCGAACGCCGCACCGTCGCCCTTGTCACCCTTGGCTGCGCCCGTAACGAGGTGGACTCGGAGGAGCTCGCAGGCCGCTTGGCGGCGGACGGCTGGGAGCTCGTCGAGGAAGCCACCGAGGCGGACGTCGCCGTCGTCAACACCTGTGGCTTCGTGGAGGCCGCCAAGAAGGACTCGGTCGACGCCCTGCTGGAGGCGAACGATCTGAAGGACCACGGCCGCACCCAGGCCGTGGTGGCCGTCGGCTGCATGGCCGAGCGGTACGGCAAGGAGCTGGCGGAGGCGCTGCCCGAGGCCGACGGGGTGCTCGGCTTCGACGACTACGCCGATATCTCCGACCGCCTGCGGACCATCCTCGCCGGTGGCGTCCACGCCTCCCACACCCCTCGCGACCGCCGCAAGCTGCTGCCGATCAGCCCGGCCGAGCGGCAGGACGCCGCCTCGGTGGCACTGCCCGGCCACGCCCAGGACACCGCGCCCGAGGATCTGCCGGAGGGGGTGGCCCCGGCCTCCGGGCCGCGGGCCCCGCTGCGCCGCAGACTGGACAGCAGCCCGGTGGCCTCGGTGAAGCTGGCCTCCGGCTGCGACCGGCGCTGCTCGTTCTGCGCCATCCCGTCCTTCCGCGGCTCCTTCATCTCGCGCCGCCCCTCCGATGTGCTGGGCGAGACCCGCTGGCTGGCCGAGCAGGGGGTGAAGGAGATCATGCTGGTCTCCGAGAACAACACCTCGTACGGCAAGGACCTCGGGGACATCCGGCTGCTGGAGACGCTGCTGCCGGAGCTGGCCGCGGTGGACGGCATCGAGCGGATCCGGGTCAGCTATCTACAGCCCGCCGAGATGCGCCCCGGGCTGATCGACGTGCTCACCTCGACCGAGAAGGTCGCGCCGTACTTCGATCTGTCCTTCCAGCACTCGGCGCCCGGGGTGCTGCGCGCCATGCGCCGCTTCGGCGACACCGACCGGTTCCTGGAGCTGCTCGAGACCATCAGAGGCAAGGCGCCGCAGGCCGGCGCCCGGTCGAACTTCATCGTCGGCTTCCCCGGCGAGACCGAGGACGACCTGGCGGAGCTGGAGCGCTTCCTCAGTGAGGCACGGTTGGACGCGATCGGCGTCTTCGGGTACTCGGACGAGGACGGCACCGAAGCGGCCGGTTATGAGAACAAGGTCGACCCCGAGGTGGTCGCCGAGCGCCTGGAGCGCGTCTCCCGGCTCGCGGAGGAGCTGACCGCCCAGCGGGCGGAGGAGCGGCTCGGCGAGGTCGTCGAGGTGCTGGTGGAGGAGATCGACGACACCGGGGCAGTCCTGGGCCGTGGCGCCCACCAGGCGCCGGAGACCGATGGCCAGACGCTGCTCAGCACCGACGGGGAGCCGGAGGTGGGCCGTATGGTCGAAGCGAAGGTGATCGCGACGGAGGGAGTGGACCTCGTCGCGGAGCCGCTTGAGCCGCTGGAGCGGCAGGGTGGCGGAGAGCCCACCGGGAAGGCGGACAGATGACGGGTGTCCCGGCCTCCGCCGCGGGAGGTCACCGCCGCCCGGCGGCCGCTGTCGGGCCCGCCGGTTTGTGGAACATCGCCAATATCCTCACCATGGTGCGGCTGCTCCTGGTGCCCGGGTTTGTGTTGTTGATGCTGCACAATGGTGGGTACGACCCGGCCTGGCGCGCCGTCGCGTGGGCGGCGTTCGCCATCGCCATGATCACCGATCTCTTCGACGGCCATCTGGCCCGCCGGTACAACCTGGTCACCGACTTCGGGAAGATCGCCGACCCGATCGCGGACAAGGCGATCATGGGCGCGGCGCTGATCTGTCTGTCGGCCCTGTCCGACCTTCCCTGGTGGGTGACGGGGGTGATCCTCTTCCGTGAGATCGGAATCACACTGATGAGGTTCTGGGTGATCCGGATCGGGGTCATTCCGGCCAGCCGGGGCGGAAAGCTGAAGACGCTCGCGCAGGGCACCGCCGTCGGGATGTACATCCTGGCGCTCACCGGGCCGCTGGCCACGCTGCGGTTCTGGGTGATGGCCGTGGCCGTGATCCTTACGGTGGTCACCGGCCTCGACTACGTCCGGCAGGCGGTCGTGCTGCGCCGGGCGGGCCGGGCGGCGGAGGAGGCCACGAGTTGAGCGGCGACGGGACGGCGGCCGAGGTGCTGGCGCTGCTGGAGCGGCGCGGGCAGACCCTGGCCGTCGCCGAATCGCTCACCGGCGGGCTGGTGGCGGCCGAGCTGACCGCTGTGGACGGCGCTTCCCGTTCCTTCCGCGGCTCGGTGACGGCGTACGCCACCGACCTCAAGCACGAGCTGCTGGGCGTGGACGGGGCACTGCTGGCCGAGCGCGGCGCGGTCGACGCCGAGGTGGCCCGGCAGATGGCCCGCGGCGTACGGCGTGCGCTGGGCACGGACTGGGGCGTGGCCACCACCGGTGTGGCCGGTCCCACACCGCAGGACGGCCAGCCCGTGGGCACCGTTCATGTGGCGGTCGCGGGGCCCTCGGAAGCGGTGGCCGCGGCGGCGCTGCGGCTCGAAGGAGACCGTGCCGGAATTCGCGGGCAGACCGTCCGCGCCACAGTCAAGCTGCTGTTCAGCGAATTGATCGCGACAGCAGGGGCAAAGGATACGGAACAACACGACGAGTTTTGATGTTTGCAGCCCTGAGTGAACACGACATCGCTCCCCGCACGGGCGCAGCCCGAGGCGGTACGGTGGGGCGTGAAGGATCCGGATCCGAGGTCCGAGGAGGGAGCCAGCGATGATTCTGCTCCGTCGCCTGCTGGGTGACGTGCTGCGCCGGCAGCGCCAGCGCCAGGGCCGTACTCTGCGCGAGGTTTCCTCCTCCGCCCGGGTGTCGCTCGGCTATCTGTCAGAGGTCGAGCGCGGCCAGAAGGAAGCCTCGTCCGAGCTGCTGTCGGCGATCTGCGACGCCCTTGAGGTGCGGATGTCGCAGGTCATGCGTGAGGTCAGCGACGAGCTGTCGCTCGCCGAACTGGCCGAGTCGGCCGCGTCCACCACCGAGAAGGTCCCGGCGCCCATGCGGCCCGTGCTCAATCCCGTCTCTGTGACGTCCGTGACGGGCGTTCCGGAGGAGCGGGTGACCATCAAGTCCCCCAAGGAAGCCGTGGACGTGGTGGCGGCCTGAGGGCCTGACCAGAGTTCTTCGAGGCCCCGGCCGGTAGCCATACCGGCCGGGGCCTGGATGTTTGTCCGGCCGGATTCGGGTCACCCCACATGAGGAGAAGTAATCAAGAGGGGCCAAACGGTCGAACAGGAGGAACCGGATGTCTGTGGTGAGGAGCCCACTGCCGGAGGAACACCTCAAGGTCGTCGCTGACGCGCTGCAAGGCGCCCTCGTCGATCTGGTCGACCTCCACCTGGTGGGCAAGCAGATCCACTGGACGGTCGTGGGCCCGCGATTCCGCACGATCCATTTGCAGCTCGACGAGGTCGTGGCGACGACCAGGGATCATGCCGACACGGTGGCGGAGCGGGCCTCGGCGCTCGGGGTGGCGCCGGACGGACGGGCTCAGACGGTCGCCGCGACCAGCGGTGTCGACACGGTCAAGGACGGCTGGACCGATGACACCCAGGCCATCCGCACGCTCGTGGACGCCCTTGGAGCGGTGATCGCGCGGATGCGGGAGCGGATCCGCGCGACCGACGAACCGGACCCGGTGACCCAGGACATTCTCATCGAGGTCACCCGTGACCTGGAGAAGCACCACTGGATGTTCCAGGCCGAGAACGGCGGCCATCGAGCCTGAGGCGCTGAGCCGGGCCTCGGGCGGGCCTGAGGCGCCGGTTGGGGCTTCGATGCGCTGAGCCGGGCCTCGGCCGTGCTGAGGCCGACCGGGTGCCGGGGTGGGCGGCAGCCCGGCATCGGAGCGGGCGATTGTGGTGGTCGGTCCGTCCCGGCGCCGGGCGATTTTCTTTTCCGCCCCCTGCGACCTGGTGTTTCGGCTCGACGGCCCGCTCTGGGTGCGCAGTTTGGCCCGGCTGGGCACACTGGGGGGATCGCGAGTGTCCGACACGCGCCGACGTGCTTCCTGTGCGCCCTCCCGCCGTATGCGAACAGGCGTCTAGCGTCGCCGAAGGAGGCAGTCATGGCAGCCGTCGGAGGGGCCGACGCCCAGGGCCTCAGGCCGGTCCGCTGGGTGCTCGCGCTCGCTCTGGGCGGAGTCTGGTGGTGGTCCGTGCTGCGGCTGGCGATACAGCCGGGAGAGGCCGGGCCGGTGGAGGGGGCGTTAGCGGTCGGCGGCTGGGGGCTGAGCCTGCTGCCGGTGCACTGCGGTCCCTCGCCCAGAAGGGGCGGTGCCCGCGGGGGAGGCCCTCCGCGTCAGGACGGGGCGGGCCCCTGCGGTCCCGCCTGGCAGCTCGGGCACCAGAAGGTCGAGCGCTCCTGACCCGCACGGCCCTGGTCGGCGGCGCGCACCGGCGTACCGCAGCGCAGACAGGGCCGCCCCGGGCGCCCGTATACCCACAGCCGGCGGTCGGGGCGTGGCTCGGCCGTGGTGACCCGGGCGCGCCGGTTCCTGTTGGCCTCCAGCAGCTTCTTGGCTTGAACGACCAGGCGCTCGGGGGAGGACACCTCGCCGATCGGCAACCAGGGCGAGACACGCAGTACGAAGCACAGCTCCGACTTGTAGACATTGCCGATCCCGGCGAGGTTCCGCTGGTCCAGCAGCGCTTCGCCCAGAGGCCGGGACGGATCGGCGAGCAGTCGGCGCAGCGCCTCGTCCGGATCCCAGTCGGGGCCGAGGAGATCGGGGCCGAGATGGCCGACGACCTTGTCCTCGTCGCCGGTGCCGAGCAGTTCGAGGACGGGGAGGCGGTAGCCGACGGCGGTATGGGCGGCGGTGGCCAGGATGGCCCGGATCTGGTGGTGCGGGCCGCCACGCCATCGCTCGCCCGGCCCGTATACCTGCCAGGATCCGTCCATCCGCAGATGGGAGTGGAGGGTCAGCCCGCCCTCGATTCGGGTCAGCAGATGCTTGCCGCGCGGGACGACCTCGAGGACCCGGCGGCCGGTGAGGTCGGCGGTCGCCAGGCGGGGGACGCGCAGGTCACTGCGGATGAGCGGAGAACCGGCGAGGGCCTGGTGAAGGCGCTGTGCGGTCTGCCAGACGGTGTCTCCTTCGGGCATGGCATCCATGATGCCGGTGGGCGCGGGCAGGTGGGAGCGCTCCGTCTCCGTCCGGTGCGGAGCCCCCGCCTGATCAAGGGCGCCACGAGGGGCGCTCCATGGTGCCGAGGGCCTCGCTTGCTGGTCAGGGGCGCAGCCGGAAGCCCCGCGGGGTGGGGTGGAAGCCCGCCGATTCCAGGAGTCTGCCGATCGGGGACGAGAGCGCCTGGACGCCATTGACGCGCTCGACGGTGACGGAGCCGAGCGCACCCGCGCGGGCGGACTCGGCCAGCGACTCCACCGCCGTCCACAGCCGGGCGTCGTCCTCGGGGGAGGCGGCCTCGGCCTCGCCCGAGGGCCAGGCGAGCAGGGTCTTGCCGCCCCGCTCCATGTGGAGCGCCAGCTCTCCGTCGACGAGCACCACCATCGCCCCCGCCTTACGGCCCGGCCGGTGGCCCGCGTCCGCGGGCGGATCGGGCCAGGGAAGCGCGGCGCCATAGGCATTGGCGGGGTCGGCCGAGGCGAGCACGAAGGCGCGCCGGGACTGCCCCCGCTGTCCGTCGAAGGCGGGGGCCGCCGTGCGGTCGCGGGCCGTGCTGACGGCGCGCAGCCGGTCCACCGCGCCGTCCATCGCGAACTGGGCGGCGCCGAGACCCTCGACCACATAGCCCCGGCGCGCCTGGCCGGTCTCCTCGAAGGCGGACAGCACCCGGTAGGCGGCGGAGAAGCCGCCCTCGACCCCCTCGGCGGCGACCGCCCCGCGGGTGACCACGCCGTGCCGGTCGAGCAGGGTGCGGGCCAGGGCGTGGGCGCGGTGGGTGGGCTCGGGCTCGCGCTCCGGCAGCAGGGACCAGCGCCCGGCGACGGTGGGCGGGCCGTTACGGGATGCCGTGGGCCGGCCGGTGCGGCCCGTAAGGCCGCCGTAGCGCCCCCGGGGGACCGCGCGCTTGGCGCGATGGGCGGTGGAGCCCGCCGTACGACCCGAGCCCAGCAGGGAGCGCAGCGGGGCCAGGGTGTCGCCGGTGACCCGGCCGGACCAGACCAGGTCCCACAGGGCCTCGGCGAGCTGGGGGTCCTGGAACTCGTGCCCGGCGGCGCGGGCCTGCTCGGCGATCTGGCGGAAGAACAGCCCGTACCCCCCGGCCAGGGAGTCGAGGACGGCCTGGTGGAGGGGGCCCGCCTCAAGGGGGTGCGGGGTGTGGAGCAGCAGCGGGGCGGTGTCGGCCAGGTGCAGGGTGACCCAGCCGTCCTTCCCCGGCAGCGCTCCCGCCCCGGCCCAGACGACCTCCCCGGAGGCGGCGAGCTCGTCGAGCATCGTCGGCGCGTAGTCGCTCACCCGGGACGGCAGGACCAGCTTCTCCAGGGCGGAGGCGGGCACGGGCGCCCCCTGGAGCTGCTCGATCGCGCGCACCAGCCCGTCGATACCGCGCAGGCTATGGGTGCCCAGATGCTGCCACTGCGGGAGAAACGCGGCGAGCGCCGAGGGCGGCACGGGCTCCAGCTCATGGCGCAGCGCGGCCAGGGAGCGGCGGCGCAGCCTGCGCAGCACGGTGGCGTCGCACCATTCCTGGCCCACCTCCAGGAAAGAGGTCGCGCGAAGCGCATCGTCAGAAGGGTGGTGGTGGGTGACGGGTGGGCGGAACTCGCCCTGGACGAGGCGGCCGTCGGCGGCCAGGCGGTGCAGGGCGCCCTCCGTGACGGCCACGCCGAGGCCGAAGCGGGCGGCGGCCTGCGCCGAGGTGAACGGGCCGTGGGTGCGGGCATAGCGGGCCAGCAGATCGCCCAGGGGGTCCTTGACCGGTTCGGTGAATGCCTCGGGGACGCCGACCGGCAGGGCCGTACCGAGTGCGTCCCGCAGCCGTCCCGCGTCCTCCACCGCGGCCCAGTGGTCCTCGCCCGCGATCCGGACCCGGATGGCGCGCCGGGCCCCGGCCAGATCCTCGGCCCATCCGGGCTCGGCACCGCGCTCGGCCAACTGGGCGGCGGTGAGCGGGCCGAGCAGCCGCAGGACGTCGGCGACGCCCTCGGCGTCCTTGATCCGGCGGTCCTCGGTGAGCCACTGAAGCTCGTGCTCCAGCTCGGCCAGGACGTCGGCGTCGAGCAGCTCGCGCAGCTCGGCCTGGCCCAGGAGCTCGCCCAGCAGCCGCGCGTCGAGGGAGAGGGCGGCTGCGCGGCGCTCGGCGAGCGGGGAGTCGCCCTCGTAGAGGAACTGCGCCACATAGCCGAAGAGCAGCGAGCGGGCGAAGGGGGACGGCTCGGGGGTGGTCACCTCCACCAGCCGGACCCGGCGGGCCTCGATATCGCCCATCAGCTCGGTGAGACCGGGGACGTCGAAGACGTCCTGGAGGCATTCGCGGACGGCTTCGAGGACGATCGGGAAGGAGCCGAACTCGCTCGCCACCTGGAGGAGCTGCGCGGCGCGCTGGCGCTGCTGCCACAGCGGGGTGCGCTTGCCGGGGTCGCGGCGGGGCAGCAGCAGCGCGCGGGCGGCGCATTCGCGGAACCGGGAGGCGAACAGCGCAGAGCCGCCGACCTGGTCGGTGACGATCTGGTTGATCTCGCCCTTGTCGAAGGCGACATCGGCCGCGCCCACCGGGGACTGATCGGTGTCGTACTCCGTGCCCTGGCGCATCGGGTCGGCGTCGAGGAGGTCGAGACCCATCAGATCGGCGTCGGGCAGCCGCAGCACGATGCCGTCGTCGGCGTGCATGACCTGGGCGTCGATGCCGTACCGCTCGGACAGGCGGGAGCCCAGGGCGAGCGCCCAGGGGGCGTGGACCTGCGCGCCGAAGGGGGAGTGGACCACCACCCGCCAGTCGCCCAGCTCATCGCGGAACCGCTCCACCACGATCGTGCGGTCGTCCGGCACATGCCCGCAGGCGCGGCGCTGCTCGTCCAGATACCCGATGACGTTCTCGGCGGCCCAGGCGTCCAGACCGGCGGCCAGCAGCCGCAGACGGGCGTCCTCGGGCTTCAACGCGCCCACCTCGCGCAGGAACGCGCCCAGGGCGCGGCCCAGCTCCAGAGGCCGGCCGAGCTGGTCGCCCTTCCAGAAGGGCAGCCGGCCGGGGACGCCGGGGGCGGGGGTGACCAGGACCCGGTCGCGGGTGATGTCCTCGATCCGCCATGAGGTGGTGCCCAGGGTGAACACATCGCCCACCCGCGACTCGTAGACCATCTCCTCGTCCAGCTCCCCGACCCTGCCGCCGCCCTTCTTCGGGTCCGCGCCCGCCAGGAAGACGCCGAACAGGCCCCGGTCGGGGATGGTGCCGCCGGAGGTCACCGCGAGCCGCTGCGCCCCGGGGCGGCCGGTGACCGTATGGGCCACGCGGTCCCACACCAGGCGCGGCCGCAGCTCCGCGAAGACGTCGGAGGGATAGCGGCCCGCGAGCATGTCGAGGACCGAGGTGTACGCCGACTCCGGGAGCGCGGCGAACGGCGCGGCGCGGCGGATCAGGGCCAGGAGCTCGTCCACGTCCCAGGTGTCCATGGCGGTGATGGCGATGAGCTGCTGGGCGAGCACGTCCAGCGGGTTGGCGGGCACCCGCAGCGATTCGATGGCCCCCTCGCGCATCCGCTCGGTGACCACCGCGGCCTGCACCAGATCCCCGCGGTACTTCGGGAAGACGACGCCGGTGGAGACCGCGCCCACCTGGTGGCCGGCCCGGCCCACCCGTTGCAGACCGGAGGCCACCGAGGGCGGTGACTCGACCTGGACGACCAGGTCGACCGCGCCCATGTCGATGCCGAGCTCCAGGCTTGAGGTGGCGACGACGGCGGGCAGCCGGCCGGCCTTGAGGTCCTCCTCGACCAGCGCCCGCTGCTCCTTGGAGACCGAGCCGTGGTGCGCGCGGGCCAGCAGCGGGGGCGCGCCGCGGGCCGCACCGGCCTCGGCCATCAGCTCGGCGGGGGAGTGGTCCTCGGGCAGGGCCTCACCGGTGGCCCGCTCGTAGGCGATCTCGTTCAGCCGGTTGCACAGTCGCTCGGCCAGCCGGCGGGAGTTGGCGAAGACGATGGTGGAGCGATGGGCCTGGACGAGATCGGTGATCCGCTCCTCCACATGGGGCCAGATCGACGGCCGCTCGCCCGCCTCGCCCTCCTGGGCGGGGGAGCCGCCCAACTCGCCCAGATCCTCCACCGGCACGACCACCGACAGGTCGAACTCCTTGCCCGACGGCGGCTGGACGATCTCCACCTTGCGCCGCGGCGACAGGAACCGCGCCACCTCGTCCACCGGCCGCACGGTCGCGGACAGGCCGATGCGCCGGGCGGGGCGGTCGAGCAGCTCGTCGAGGCGCTCCAGGGAGAGCGCGAGATGGGCGCCCCGCTTCGTCCCCGCGACGGCGTGGACCTCGTCCAGGATCACGGTCTCCACCC
This sequence comes from Streptomyces niphimycinicus, assembly GCF_018883605.1. Classification (GTDB taxonomy): domain Bacteria; phylum Actinomycetota; class Actinomycetes; order Streptomycetales; family Streptomycetaceae; genus Streptomyces; species Streptomyces niphimycinicus. The sequence goes on from NZ_JAHLEM010000245.1 coordinate 18,529, forward strand.
CGCGCAGCGCCTCCCGGGTGGCGGAGGTGAGCATCAGGAACAGCGACTCGGGGGTGGTGATGAGGATGTCCGGCGGGCGGGTGGCCAGCGCGCGGCGCTCGGCGGCCGGGGTGTCGCCCGAGCGGGTGCCCACCCGGATCTGTGGCTCGGGTCTGCCCAGCCGCACCGCCTCCTGGCGGATACCGGTCAGCGGGCTGCGGAGATTGCGCTCGACATCCACCGCCAGGGCCTTCAGCGGGGAGACATACAGCACCCGGCAGCGCTTCTTCGCCTCGGCGGGCGGCGGCTCACCGGCCAGCCTGTCGAGCGCCGCCAGGAAGGCGGCCAGGGTCTTGCCCGAGCCGGTGGGGGCGACGACCAGGACGTCCGAGCCCTCGCCGATCGCCCGCCACGCACCCTCCTGCGCGGGCGTGGGCGCGGTGAAGGCGCCCGTGAACCATCCGCGGGTGGCCGGGGAGAATGCGTCGAGCGCCGAGCCTGCCATGCCCTCCATCGTGCACCGGACCACTGACAATGGACGGAGTCGCAGGTCAGCGGGGGCCAGGGCGGGGCGCACAATGGTGCCATGGGAAACCGGGAGAGCGCGCGGCACTGGCGGTACCCCCAGCTTCCGGGCGTCGATCTGCTGCGGGCCCGCTATATCCACAAGACCTTCGTATGGCACACCCATGAGTCCTTCGTGATCGCCGCGATCACCGAGGGCGTCGAGGAGTTCCACCACCGCGGCGCAGTCGAGCGCACCGGGCCCGGCGGGGTCGCGCTCATCAACCCGGAGGTACCGCACACCGGGCGGGCCGGGGCGCCCGAGGGGTGGGCGTACAGCGTGCTGTACCCGGCCGCGGACCTGGTCGCCGGTGTCGCCGCCGAGACGACCACGCTCCGCGGTACGGCCGGATTCCGGGTCCCCTCCGTCGACGACCCCCAGGGCGCGCGGCTGGTCACCGCGGTGCACCGGGCCGCCGAGGAGGGCAACGCGCTGGCCGCCGACAGCCTGCTGCGCATCGCCCTTGCCCGGCTGCTGCGCGACCATGGCGGCCCGCTCCCCGAGCGCGCGGCGCGGACCGCGGGTGCGCGAAGGGCGGCGCGCGCCCGCGCGATCCTCCAGGAGCGCATGGCCGACCCGCCGTCCCTGGAACGGCTGGCGGCCGAGCTGGAAACCGGTCCCTTCGCCCTGCTGCGCGCCTTCCGCGCCGCCTACGGGATGCCGCCGCACACCTGGCTCACCGACGCCCGGGTCCGCCGGGCCCGGCTGCTGCTGGACGCCGGGACCGCGCCCGCCGAGGCGGCCGTCGCCGTCGGCTTCACCGACCAGTCCCATCTGAACCGTCACTTCACCCGCAACGTGGGGGTGCCACCGGGCGCCTACCGGCGGGAGCGCGCAAGAACGTACAAGACCGGATCCGAAGCGCTCTCCTAATGTGCGCGGTGTGTCAGAACAGATAGAGATGCGAACCGATTCCGCCGCACCTCCGGCGGACTCGGCCGTTGTCCGCGACGCCCTGGGCGTCGGTGTCGCCGTGGGGCTCTCCGGTTTCGCCTTCGGGGTGACGTCGGCGGGCGCCGGGCTCGGCCTGCTCCAGACCTGTGCGCTCAGCCTGCTCGTCTTCACCGGGGCGTCGCAGTTCGCCCTCGTGGGCGCGCTGGCAGCGGGCGGCAATCCGTTCACCGCCGCCGCCGGGGCGTTCTTCCTCGGAGTGCGCAACGCCTTCTACGGGCTGCGGCTGTCCGGACTCCTCGGGCTGCCGCGCGCGGTGCGCCCCCTGGCCGCCCACTGGGTCATCGACGAGACCTCCGCCGTCACCCTCGCCCAGCCCGACCGGCGCACCGCGCGTCTCGGGTTCACCATCACCGGGCTGACGCTGTACGTCCTGTGGAACCTCACCACGCTGATCGGCGCCCTGGGTGCGTCCGCGCTCGGCGACACCGACGCCTGGGGCCTGGACGCCGCCGGGCCCGCCGTCTTCCTCGCCCTGCTGGCCCCCATGCTCAGCGGCACCGTCGAGCGTGCGGTGGCCGGTCTCGGCGTCCTGCTGGTGCTCCTGTGTCAGCCGGTGCTGCCCGCCGGGGTCCCGGTCCTGGTGGCGGCACTCGCCGCCCCCGTCGTCCTTACGGTGCACGGGCGGATGTCGCGCGGCACGGAGCCCGGTGAGCGCCGATGACCATCTGGATCGCCATCGGCGCCACCGCGGTGGGCTGCTATCTCGTCAAGCTGCTGGGCCTCTCGGTGCCCGCCGGGGTCCTGGAACGCCCGCTCGTCAGGCGGCTGGCCGCGCTGCTGCCCGTGGCCCTGCTCGCCGCCCTCACCGCCCAGCAGACCTTCAGCGACGGGCAGCACCTCCTCCTGGACGCGAGGGCGGCCGGGGTGGGGGCGGCGGCGCTCGCGCTGGTGCTCCGCGCCCCCTTCCTGGTGGTGGTCGCCGTGGCCGTCGTCGTCACGGCCGGTGTCCGGGCCCTGTGACCGCCGCGGACGCCCGCGCTCAGATCCGCCGTCCATAGGCCCGCAGCGTCAGCAGCGCCTCGACGGTCGCCACCGACCGCCACTCCAGCGAGGCCCCAGGCGCCCATGGGCGCCGGTGCGGCGGCCAGCCGCCGTCCTCCTGCTGCGCGGCCACGAGCACGTCCAGGGACCGCTCCAGCTCGGCGTCGGTGAACCAGCGGCGTGCCAGCGAGCCGGGCGTACGGGCGATGTCGTGCACCTGGAGGGGCTCACCGGGGCACTGCCCCTGCGGCACGGGGCGGTCCTCGGCGCGCTCGGGGGCGGCCGGCGGCACGATCAGCCGCTCCTCCCGCACCCGGCGGCCGAGCCGCTCGGCCGCCGCCTCGGCGCGTGCCCGGTCCGGCGCCCCGTCGAGGAAGGTGACGGCCGCCGCGACCTCGTACGGACGCGTCGTCGCGCCGCTCTCCCCCAGGGCGGCGACTGCCGCCCAGCAGAAGTCCGTGGCCCGGAAGAGCCACGCATGCCACACCTCGTTACGGTGCAGCAGCCCCACCACCGGCCCGGTGGTCAGCAGATCACTGCGCGGATCGTCCCCCGACGGGACCCAGGGGGCCGCCGGATAGCCGCGCAGCGAGGGGTGGCAGACGGGCAGCGCGCCGTCCGGGGTGGACACGGACGTCAGATAGCGGCACAGGCGCTCCACCCGCTGCCCGCCGCAGCGCCCGATCCCATCGAGCACCCGTAAGGCGTGCACGACATGCAGCGGCTGGCTCACCGGGCCGCGCAGATCCGGCTCCAGCGCATGGCCGTAGCCCCCGTCGGTCCCCAGATACGCGGCCAGCGCGGTCTCGACCGCCTCGGCGCCGCCGCCCAGGAAGTGATACGCGAATCTGCGCTGCTCCAGCACCCGGGCGGTCAGCCAGACGAACCGCTCGGCGCGGGCGAGCGCGGAGGACTCGGCCGGCTGCGCCGGCTCGGCGGACCCGGGAGTGGGCAGGGCGGGCGAGGAGGGGAGGCTTGCGGATCGATCCATGGACAGACCGTAGGCCGCGGGACACGGTCGGTAGGGGGCTCACGCCTGGGTGCACCCCCGGGAGCGCGATACTGGTCACATGCGGTTGACGGACTTCTGGCAGCGAATGGCGGATCACTTCGGCGAGACGTACGCCGACTCCTTCGCGCGCGATCATGTGATGTCGCAACTCGGCGGCCGGACGGTGCACGAGGCGCTGACGGACGGCTGGGAGGCCAAGGACGTCTGGCGCGCGGTCTGCGCCGCGATGGAGATCCCCGAGAGCAGGCGCTGAGCGGCCCTCCGGCCGCTCCGGGTGCACCGGCTTCCCGGGGTGGCCGGATTTCTTCGTCAGGTGTACGCCACACTTGCTCCGTGGCCCCGACCGAAGAGACCCTCCCCTCCGACGCCGACGACACCCCGAGCGCCGCTCGGGCCTCCTCGGATTCCCCGCGACCCGACGCGCGCATGCCGCGCTGGCTGCCGCGCGCCATGGTGCTCGCACTCGCGCTGGTGGCCTGTTACCGCCTTGCGACCTGGGCCTTCGATCAGCTCACCGGACTGCTGCTGAACATCCTGATCGCGTTCTTCCTGGCGCTCGCGATCGAACCGGCCGTGGACCGGATGGCCGCCCGCGGCATGCGCCGAGGGCTGGCCACGGGGCTGGTCTTTCTCGCCATCCTCATCGGCACCGCGGGCTTCTTCACCCTGCTCGGCTCGATGCTCGCCGACCAGATCATCACCATGGTCCAGGACTTCCCGCAGTACCTCGACAATGTCGTCAGGTGGATCAACGACACGTTCCACACCCATCTGTCGCGGCTGGAGATCCAGGACAGCCTGGTGCACTCCGACTGGCTCCAGAGCTACGTCAAGAACAGCGCCGACAATGTGCTGGACGTCTCCGCACAGGTGCTCGGCGGGTTGTTCAAGACGCTGACGGTGGTCCTGTTCGCCTTCTACTTCGCCGCCGACGGGCCCCGGCTGCGCCGCGCCCTGTGCTCGGTGCTGCCGCCGACCCGGCAGGTCGAGGTGTTGCGCGCCTGGGAGATCGCGGTCGCCAAGACCGGCGGCTACATCTACTCCCGCGGGCTGATGGCGCTGATCTCCGGTATCGCCCACTACATCCTGCTGGAGGCCCTGGGCGTGCCCTACGCCCCGGCGCTCGCCGTCTGGGTGGGACTGATCTCGCAGTTCATCCCGACCATCGGCACCTATCTGGCCGGGGCCCTGCCGATGCTGATCGCGTTCACCGTCGACCCCTGGTACGCGCTGTGGGTCCTGGTCTTCGTCGTGATCTACCAGCAGTTCGAGAACTATCTGCTCCAGCCGAGGATCACCGCCAGGACGGTGGACATCCACCCGGCCGTCTCCTTCGGATCGGTGATAGCCGGCACCGCGCTGCTGGGCGCGGTGGGCGCGCTGATCGCGATTCCGGCGACCGCGACGCTCCAGGCGTTCCTCGGCGCGTACATCAAGCGCTATGACGTGACCGACGATCTGCGGGTGCACGGGCGCGCGCGGCGGCGCGGCATGTCGGCCCTCGCGCGGATGCGCGCCGCGCTGGTGCGGCGTAGTTGACACAAAAATCGAACATCCATTCTTATGGGGGTCCGGCAGGTTATCCACAGGCCGAGGACGTCTGGGTCGCTTGTCAGTGGCAGGCGCTAGCGTCATGGACGTGAAGCGATCGACTCAAGCAAACCGGGTGGGACCCATGGCAGGAACCGACCGCGAGAAGGCGCTCGACGCCGCGCTCGCACAGATTGAACGGCAATTCGGCAAGGGCGCCGTGATGCGCATGGGCGATCGGCCAAACGAGCCGGTCGAGGTCATCCCCACCGGGTCGACCGCTCTCGATGTCGCCCTCGGTGTCGGAGGTCTGCCGCGCGGCCGGGTGGTCGAGGTCTACGGCCCTGAGTCCTCCGGTAAGACGACCCTGACCCTGCACGCGGTGGCCAATGCCCAACGGGCCGGCGGCACCGTCGCCTTCGTGGACGCCGAGCACGCCCTCGACCCGGACTACGCGCAGAAGCTGGGCGTGGACACCGACTCCCTGATCCTGTCCCAGCCGGACAACGGCGAGCAGGCGCTCGAGATCGTGGACATGCTGGTCCGCTCCGGCGCCCTCGACCTCATCGTCATCGACTCCGTCGCCGCCCTGGTGCCGCGCGCGGAGATCGAGGGCGAGATGGGCGACTCCCACGTCGGCCTCCAGGCCCGGCTGATGAGCCAGGCGCTCCGTAAGATCACCAGCGCGCTCAACCAGTCCAAGACCACCGCGATCTTCATCAACCAGCTCCGCGAGAAGATCGGCGTGATGTTCGGCTCCCCGGAGACCACGACCGGTGGCCGGGCGCTCAAGTTCTACGCATCGGTGCGCATCGACATCCGCCGCATCGAGACCCTCAAGGACGGCACCGACGCGGTCGGCAACCGCACTCGCGTCAAGGTCGTCAAGAACAAGGTCGCGCCGCCCTTCAAGCAGGCCGAGTTCGACATCCTCTACGGCCAGGGCATCAGCCGCGAGGGCGGTCTGATCGACATGGGCGTCGAGCACGGCTTCGTCCGCAAGTCCGGTGCCTGGTACACCTACGAGGGCGACCAGCTCGGTCAGGGCAAGGAGAACGCCCGCAACTTCCTGAAGGACAACCCCGATCTCGCCAATGAGATCGAGCGGAAGATCAAGGAAAAGCTCGGCATCGGAGTCAGGCCCCAGGATCCGGCGGCGGCACCCACCGGGGACGCGGCTGGTGCCGCGGGCGTGACCGACGCCGCACCGGCGAAGGCCGTGGCCGCCCCGGCGGCCAAGACCGGGGCGAAGGCGGCCAAGACCGCCGCGGCCAAGAGCTGATCCATGACACGGCGGACCGAATGGCCGGAGGGCTCGGGCCGTCCGGAGCGCCCGGACCGTCCGGACAGCGGCGCTCCCTCCTTGTCGAGGGCCGAGCAGGGGCCGCCGCACGGCCCGGAGGAGCAGGCGCGGGCGATCTGCCTGCGCCTGCTCACCGGGACCCCGCGCACTCGTAAGCAGCTCGCGGACGCGCTGCGCACCCGGGGCATCCCCGATGATGCGGCGCAGGAGGTGCTCTCCCGGTTCGAGGGCGTCGGCCTGATCGACGACGCGGCGTTTGCCGAGGCATGGGTGGAGTCCCGGCACCACAGCCGGGGGCTCGCCCGGCGGGCGCTCGCCCGTGAGCTGCGTACCAAGGGCGTGGACTCCGCCCTGATCGACGAAGCCGTGGGACAGCTCGACGCCGATCAGGAGGAGCGCACGGCGCAGGAGCTGGTCGAGCGCAAGCTGAGGGCCACCCGTGGCCTCGACCGGGAGAAGCGGATCCGCCGTCTCGCCGGGATGCTGGCCCGCAAGGGTTACTCCGAGGGGCTGGCGCTGCGGGTGGTGCGGCGTGCGCTGGAGGAGGAGGGAGAGGACCCGGAGCTCCTGGAGCATCACATCCCTGACCTCTGAGCCCCAGCGGCTCCGTCGCGGAGGGGCTGTGACGGGGAGGGGCTGTGACGGGGCTCGGGTCAATCCGGCGAAGCCGGTTACCGAGAAAGAGCGATGTCCCGGCCGTGCACCCGAGCCCGGTGGCGCTAGTGCACCGGGAGGCCCGCCGCGCGCCACGCCTGGAAGCCGCCGATGAGATCGGTCGCCCGCTCCAGGCCCAGTTGACGCAGCGAGACCGCGGCGAAGCTGGACGCGTAGCCCTCGTTGCACACCACCACGACCCGCAGATCGTGATGGGTTGCCTCCGGCAGCCGGTGGTCGCACTGCGGGTCGAGCCGCCACTCCAGCTCGTTCCGCTCGACGATCAGCGCCCCCGGGATGGTGCCGTCGCGCTCCCGCAGCGCCGCGTACCGTATGTCCACCAGCAGCGCGCCCTGAACCTGCGCCGCCGCGGCATCGAGCGGCTCCAGCCGGTCGAGCCCCTCGCGGGCCTCGGCCAGCAGCTCGTCCACGCTCCGCTTGGTCGTGCCCATCGCGTTCATCCCCACTCCTCGGGCCGCTCGACCTGCTCCAGCCGCAGCGTGTGACCGGTGCGGCTGTAGCGCCGCATGAGCGGCAGCGGCGGATAGTAGGCGTGCACCGACACCGCATGCTCGGTATCGGACGGATTGATCACCTCATGCACATGATGCGGTCCGAAGGCCCGGCCCTGCCCGGCGGGCAACCGCCGCTCACGGTCCACATCGTCGGCCAGCTCAAGGGTCTTCCAGCCCTCGGTTGGGAGGCGCGCGGTGAGTGACTGCTCGTTGAGCTCACCCGCCGCCGCGACGAAGGCGCCATGGGAGCCGCCGTGGTCGTGCCAGCCGGTGCCGGTGCCCGGAGGCCAGCCGATCAGCCAGGCTTCGCTGCCGCCGGGCCCGTCGAGGCGCAGCCAGGTGCGGCCCTCCGGGTCGAGCGGAAGCGAGGCGACGAGTTCGGCGTCGGCGGCGGTGCGGCGGGCGAAGTCGAGCAGCTCCGTTGCGCTGGGCGGAGCGGCCGGGCCGGATGCCGGGTCCGTGATGACGTCCGTGGAGGGGCGCACGGGACCGGAGGTGGAAGTGCGTACGTCGGGCACAGAGAACCGTCCTGAGTGATCGCGAAAGGGGCGCGGCCGCACCGCGCGGGAAAGAAAGGCGGATCAACAGGACGGACGACAGACACAGCCCGCGTAGCGGACCAGGTCCAGATGGACCCTCCGCCAGAAGCGAGGCAAGCAGGTGTCAGTCACGCTGCGAAGTGAATCATGTGCCGGAAAGGAAGGTCAACCTCACCGGCTCGCGCCCGGACCACGCACGCCCTGACACGCACCGTACGCCCGGACGCCGACCGCACGTCCGGACGCGGACCGTACGCCCGGATGCGGGCCGTACGCCCGGACGCGGGCCGGGCGCGCGGAAACCGCCGCACGCCCGGGCGCGACCCCGGCGCGGTCTCGGTGTTCGAGCCCGCGCTACCGCCGCGCGCT
>NZ_JAHLEM010000246.1 GCF_018883605.1 Streptomyces niphimycinicus
GGATTTGACGGCGGAGCGGTTCACCGCTGATCCGTTTGGTCCGGCGGGTGCGCGGATGTATCGCACGGGTGATGTGGCGCGTTGGAACGCCGATGGTCAGTTGGTGTATGTGGGCCGGGTTGATGACCAGGTCAAGGTGCGGGGCTTCCGTATCGAGCTGGGCGAGATCCAGGCCGTTCTCGCTTCTCATGGTGAGGTGGCCCAGGCCGCGGTGGTCGTGCGGGAGGACCGGGCCGGGGATCAGCGGCTGGTCGCCTATGTGGTGGCCGATGACACGGTGTCCGAATCGGGGTTGCGTGACCATGCCGCTGCCCTGCTGCCGGATTACATGGTGCCCTCGGCGTTCGTCACCCTCGCCGAGCTGCCGCTGACGCCGAACGGCAAGTTGGACCGGCGTGCCCTGCCCGCGCCCGACTACGGTTCGGAGACCGCCACCGGCCGGGCGCCGCGTTCGCCGCGCGAGGAGATCCTGTGCGGTCTGTTCGCCGAGGTGCTGGGCGTGGACTCGGTCACCATCGATGACGACTTCTTCCGCCTCGGCGGCCACTCCTTGCTCGCGACGAGGCTGGTCAGCCGCATCCGTAGCGTCATGGACGCGGAACTGCCCATCCGGCAGCTCTTCGAGACCCCCACCGTCGCGGGCATTTACACCGCCCTGGCGACCGACACGGTGCGCCGCCGCGTGACCGCCGCCGATCCGCGCCCGGACCGCATCCCCCTCTCCTATGCCCAGCAACGGCTGTGGTTCCTCAACCAGTTCGAGGGCCCCAGCGCCACCTACAACGTCCCGATCGCGCTCAGACTGACCGGCCCTCTGGACCGGGAGGCGCTGCGCCTGGCCCTGGGCGATGTGGTCGCCCGCCATGAGAGCCTGCGCACCGTCTTCACCGAGGACGCCGACGGCGCGTACCAGGTCGTTCGTCCGCTGGGCGAGGCCGCGCCGGAATGGGCGACGGTGGAGACGGACCGGGCGGATGTCGAACGGGAGCTGCGTGAGGCCGCGCGGCGCGGCTTCGACCTGTCGGCGGATTCGGGAGAACTGCCGCTGCGGGCAACACTGTTCGCGCTCGACGGCGGTGACGAACACATTCTCCTGCTGGTCCTGCACCACATCGTCAGCGACGCGTGGTCGCGCGCCCCGCTGGCGCAGGACCTGACGGCGGCGTACGCGGCCCGCGCGACGACCGGCCGTGCCCCCGCCTGGGAGCCGCTGCCGGTCCAGTACGCGGACTACAGCCTCTGGCAGCGGGACGTCCTCGGCGACGAGACCGACGCCGACAGCGAGATCTCGCGGCAGCTCGGCTACTGGACCTCCGCGCTGGCGGGCCTCCCGGACCAGTTGGAGCTGCCGTACGACCGGCCGCGGCCGTCCGTCGCCTCCTACCGTGGGGACCGCGTCCCGTTCGAGATTCCGGCCCCGCTCTACGACAAGGTGGTCGCGTTCGCGCGGGACACGCAGTCGAGCCCGTTCATGGTGGTGCAAGCCGGGCTCGCGGCGCTGCTGACTCGGCTCGGCGCGGGCACCGACATCCCCA
>NZ_JAHLEM010000247.1 GCF_018883605.1 Streptomyces niphimycinicus
GGACGTCCTCGGCGACGAGACCGACGCCGACAGCGAGATCTCGCGGCAGCTCGGCTACTGGACCTCCGCGCTGGCGGGCCTCCCGGACCAGTTGGAGCTGCCGTACGACCGGCCGCGGCCGTCCGTCGCCTCCTACCGTGGGGACCGCGTCCCGTTCGAGATTCCGGCCCCGCTCTACGACAAGGTGGTCGCGTTCGCGCGGGACACGCAGTCGAGCCCGTTCATGGTGGTGCAAGCCGGGCTCGCGGCGCTGCTGACTCGGCTCGGCGCGGGCACCGACATCCCCATCGGCACCCCGATCGCCGGTCGCACCGACACCTCGCTCGACGACCTGGTCGGCGTCTTCATCAACACACTGGTGCTGCGCGCCGACACGTCAGGACGTCCCACGGGCCGCGCGCTGATCGAGCGCGTCCGGGCGCGGAA
>NZ_JAHLEM010000248.1 GCF_018883605.1 Streptomyces niphimycinicus
TCGCACCGACACCTCGCTCGACGACCTGGTCGGCGTCTTCATCAACACACTGGTGCTGCGCGCCGACACGTCAGGACGTCCCACGGGCCGCGCGCTGATCGAGCGCGTCCGGGCGCGGAACCTGGCCGCCTACGCCCATCAGGATCTGCCCTTCGAGCGGCTGGTCGAGGTGCTCAACCCCGAGCGCTCGCTCGCCCGTCACCCGCTCTTCCAGGTGCTCCTGGCGTTCAACAACACCGACACGGCGGCCACCGACCAGGCCGTGGCCGATATCCCCGACCTCACCGTGTCGCCGGTGGCGGCCGACACCGGCGTGGGCAAGTTCGACCTGTCCTTCGCCTTCACCGAGCAGCCGCAGGAAACCGGCGCGCTGCGAGGAGTGCTGGAGTACAGCACCGACCTGTTCGACCGGGACACGGTCGAAACGCTCGGCAGGCGCTATCTGCGTGTGCTCCAGGGCATGGTCGACGCCCCGGACACCCCGCTCGACCGGATCGATCTGTTGGACCAGGCCGAGGCGCGGTCCGTGGTGCGGGACTGGAATGACACGGCGGGTGAGGTGCCCGGTCGTCCGGTGGTGGAGCTGTTCGAGGAGCGGGCGGCCCGGACGCCGGACGCGGTGGCGGTGGCTGCCGGCGGGGTGTCCCTGTCCTATGGCGAGCTGGACGCCCGGGCCGATCGCCTCGCACGGCTGCTGGCCGACCGTGGGGTGCGGCCCGAGGCGTTCGTCGCGGTGGCGTTGCCCAGGTCGGTGGAGCTGCTGGTGGCGCTGCTGGCGGTGTGGAAGGCCGGGGCGGCGTACTTGCCGCTGGACACGGAGTACCCGGCCGACCGGCTCGCCTATATGCTCCAGGACGCCGGCCCCGAACTCGTCCTGACCACAAGCGAGTTGGTGTCCATGCTGCCGGACGTGGACATCCCCCGTGTGCTGCTGGACGCGCCCGAGACCACCGGGGAGCTCTCCCGGACGGCGGGGGAGCGGCGGAGCCTTCCCCTCGCGCCGTCGCATGCGGCGTATGTGATCTATACGTCGGGTTCGACGGGTCGGCCCAAGGGTGTGGTGGTGCCGCAGGGGCCGCTGGCGAATTTCGTGGTGGCGATGGCCGAACGGTTCCAGCTCACCGGGGCGGACCGGCTGCTGGCTGTCACCACCGTCGGGTTCGACATCGCGGGCCTGGAGTTGTTCGTACCGCTGCTCAGCGGTGCCGCGGTGGTGGTGGCGGAGCGGGACGCGGTGCGGGATCCGGTGACGCTGTGCGCGCTCGTGACCAACGAGCGGATTTCGGTGATGCAGGCGACCCCCAGCCTGTGGCGGGCGGTGCTGGCCGAGGACGCCTCGGTGCTGGCGGGGGTGCGGGTCCTCGTCGGTGGCGAGGCGCTGCCCGCCGATCTGGCGGTGGCATTGGCCGAGCGGGCCGAGTCGGTGACGAACATGTACGGCCCCACCGAGACCACGATCTGGTCGACGGCCTGGTCGGTCACCCCGGACACCGCGGGTGCGCCCCGAATCGGGCGGCCGATCGCCAATACCCAGGTGTATGTCCTGG
>NZ_JAHLEM010000249.1 GCF_018883605.1 Streptomyces niphimycinicus
TTGGCCGAGCGGGCCGAGTCGGTGACGAACATGTACGGCCCCACCGAGACCACGATCTGGTCGACGGCCTGGTCGGTCACCCCGGACACCGCGGGTGCGCCCCGAATCGGGCGGCCGATCGCCAATACCCAGGTGTATGTCCTGGACGATGGGCTGCGGCCGGTGCCGGTCGGGGTGCCGGGTGAGCTGTATATCGCGGGTGAGGGGGTGGTCCGTGGCTATCACGGACGCCCGGGGCTGACGTCCGAACGCTTTGTGGCCGATCCGTTCGACCGCGTCGGCGGTGGGCGGATGTATCGCACCGGTGAC
>NZ_JAHLEM010000025.1 GCF_018883605.1 Streptomyces niphimycinicus
CGCAGGGTCTCGGTGCCGGGCGGCGGACCGGGCAGGGCCGCCTCGTGGCGTGCGGCGAGCAGCACCGTCAGCGAGCGGCCGGCCAGTAGCCGGGCCGCGGCGAACAGCGCCTCCAGGAAGGCGCGGTCGCACAGGTCGGCGTCGTCCACGCACACCAGCACCGGCCGGGCCGCGGCGAGCCGGTCCAGCAGCGCCGTCACCGCCGCGTGCAGCTCCGCTTCGTCCGGTCCGTCGTCCCCTCGCGTTACGGCCGTCAGCACTTGGTGGTGCGCGGCGGGCAGGGCAGCCAGCTCGCCCTGCACCGGAGGGGCCAGAAACTGTTGCAGACAGGCGTGCGCATGCCGTGGGTCCTCGGCCCAGCCCTGTGCGGACAGCACCAGCACGCCGTCGGCGGCGGCCCGTTCCCGGACGTGCCGGAGCACGGTCGTACGCCCGATCCCCTCCTCGCCGAGAAGCAGCAGGGTCTGAGGAGTGCCGGACTCGCGCGTCACGCACCGCAGTATCCGCTCGATCTCGCCGTCCCGGCCCAGGACGGTGGCCCCGTCGCCGATCATGGACTGCTGGGGTGGGTGGACCCTCATGCGCTTACTCCTGTGGCGGTGCGCGTTTTCCCTGGCCAGGGCCATCATCGCGGAGACCGGGACGGGACGCTTCTGTCACATGACCGGTCGCCCCCGGCTCCCGTCCTGCCCCGTCACCCGCGATTCCCGTCCTGTCGGTCGCCGCTGGCAGGATTGCCGTATCAACGGCCCGACGACAAGGACGGTTCATGCACGCCGGCACCGACCACCCCTCCGATCCGGGCATCCTGGGCCGGACCTCCGAGCTGGCCCGCCTCGACCGTCTGCTCGCTGCGGTGGACGGCGGCGGCCCGCAGGTGCTGGTGCTGACCGGGGAGCCGGGGGCGGGCAAGAGCACCCTCGTCGACTGGACGGCCGAGCGGGGCCGGGCCCGGGGCCTTGGGATCCTGCGGGTGCGCGGCAGTGAAGGCGAGGTGGTCCTCGGCCTGTCGGGCGTGCACCAGCTTCTGCACCCGCTGCTGCCCGGAGACGATCTACCCGCGGGGCATCGGGAGGCCCTGGACCGTGCCTTCGGGCCGGAGGCGGCGCAGTACGAACTCAAACTCGACCAGATGTCCCTGTGCGTCAGCGTGCTCGGGCTCATCACCGAGGCCGCCGCACGCCGCCCCCTGCTCCTGCTGGTCGACGACGCCCAGTGGCTGGACCTCGGCTCGGTGGACGTGCTGGCCTTCCTCGCCCGGCGTCTGGAGGGCAGGCCGGTGGTGCTGCTGCTGGCCGCCCGTGAGGAGGGTGTGCCGGGCCGCTTCGACCGGGACTTTCCGCAGGTGACCGTGGGCCCGCTGAGCCGCACGGCGGCCGGGCGGCTGCTGGACGTGCAGCCGGATCCGCCCCGGGGCAAGGCGCGGGCCGAGATCCTCCAGCAGGCGGCCGGCAATCCGCTGGCCCTGATCGAGCTGCCCCGCGCCCTGGCCCGGGGCAGGACCGGGGACACCGGGGCCGGAGCGGCCGGGGGTGCCACGCTGCCGCTCACCGCGCGCCTGGAGAACCTGTTCGCGGCCGACCTGCCCGGTCTGCCGGCGCCCACGCGAGCGGCCCTGCTCCTGGTGGCCGCGGCCGGTCCGGCCCGGCTGACCGACCTCATACGGGCCGCCCCCGAGCTGGACGTCGTACAGGCGCTGGACCCCGCCGAGCGCAGCGGTCTGGTGCGGGTGGCGGACGGCCGGGTGCTGCTGCGTCACCCGCTGGTGCGCTCGGCCGTCTACCACGCGGCCTCCTTCCACGAGCGCCGACAGGCCCATCTCGCCCTGGCCGCCGCGCTGGCCGAGGAACCGGACCGCCGGGCCTGGCATCTGGCCGCCGCGGCGACCGGGCAGGACCCGGAGGTCGCCGACGCCCTGGCGGAGAGCGCCGAGCGAGCCCGTGGCCGGGGCGGCTACGCGGCGGCCGCGACCGCGCTGGAACGCGCCGCCGAGCTCACTTCGGTACCGGAGCTGCGCGCCCGGCGCCTGCTGTCGGCCGCGCAGGCGGCGATGTTCGCCGGCCACCCGCAGTGGGTCGGCGAGATGAGCGGCCGCGTCGGCGGGATGACCGAGGATCCCCGGCTACGTGCCGAGGCATCGCTGCTGGGCGGCTGGGCCCTCGGAGTGACACTCCGTCACGAGGAAGCGCTGGCACTCCTGCTGGGCGTCGCCGAAGCCACTGCGGCTTCGGCTCCAGACCTCGCCCTGGACGCCCTGAGCACCGCCGCCACGTCCGTCTACAACTCCGGCGCGCCGTACGACCGCTCGGAACTCCACCGGATCAGCGGCCTGATCGACGAGGACGGCGACCCCGCCGCCTGTGCCTGGATCCGGGCGGTCATCGATCCCCATCATGAACGGCCACGTCTGGCAAGGCTCTTGACGGAGAGGCTGGCCGCCCTGGCGCAGGAGGAGTCCCTCGGGGATCTCACCGCGCTGGGCGGCACGACCTGGATCCTGGACGAGACCGAGCAGGCCGTGCGCATCCTCGGGCGGACCATGGACCTCCTGCGGCGCGCCGGCAGCGCGGGCACGAACGCGACCGTGACCCAGGCGCTCGCCCTCGTGCTGTTCGAGAACGGCTCCTGGACGGCGGCCGAGGAGGCGGCGCACGAGGCGTTCTGGATGGCGACGGAAGCGGGGGCCGACAGCGTGACCGTGGGCGCCCGCATCCTGCGGGCCACCCTGCGCGCGCTCGAGGGCGACCACGTGGCCGCCCGGACGCAGGCGATGCGGGCCGTACACGGCGTGGACCTGCGCAACTCCCTGAACCTTCAGGTCCGGCACCGGCACGCCATGGGCATGGCCGCGTTCGTCGCCGGCGACCACGCCGACGCCTACGAGCAACTGCGCGCGACCTTCACCCACGACTTCCGCCCGGCCCCCGTCCACTACCACGCCTCGCTCTACTATCTGGGCGACCTGGCGGCCGCGGCGGTCCGCGCCGAGCGGGCGGACGACGCGCGCACGGTGGTCGACGCCGTGGAGCGGTATCTGAAGCCCGCCCCCTCCCCGCGCCTGGCCGCCGTACTCCACCGGGCCGCCGCCCTGTTGACGGACACCGACGACGCCGAGCGCCACTTCCGCGCCGCGCTCGACGACCCGGCCACCGACTGCTGGCCCTTCGAAAAGGCCCTCGCCCGGCTCGACTTCGGCGAATGGCTGCGCCGGCGGCGCCGCAGCGCCGAGGCCCGCCCGCACCTCAACGCGGCACTGGAGTGCTTCCAGCGCCTAGACGCCCGCCCCTGGACCGACCGCACAGCCGCAGAACTCCGGGCCGCAGGAGCCCCGGCGGCGACGGCCGCGACCCCGGCGAGCGAGCTCACCGCGCAGGAACGGCAGATCGCCGAACTGGCCGCTCAGGGCCTGACCAACCGCGACATCGCGGCCCGGCTCTACCTCTCGCCCCGGACCGTCGGCTACCACCTGCACAAGATCTTCCCCAAGCTGGGCATCCGCGCCAGGGCCCAGCTCCGCGACGCCCTCTCGCGGGATCCGCGGCAGTGACCAGGTGCCGCGCGAACGCGGTACGGGTAGTGCGTCCGCGCGTTGTCCCGCCTCACCACGACCGAATTCGGCCCGAACTCGACCCGGACTCGACCCAGGCAGTTTGTTCAGCAAGAAACATGGGTCTGACCTGCGGAGATGTCAAGCGGCCGACGAGTCTCGACGGTCGGCAGGCCGGCCACCCACGTTCTCTTGTCGGGCTTGCCCGCGAGTCGGAGAGCGGATGCCGTCGAGTGTGCGGGCGAGCCCCAGGCGCGGACAAGGATGAACGGGTGTGTCGTCCGCCTTACCGCGAGAGCCCCTGAGCAGGCATGATGGGCCTGACACGCTGTCGGTGCCGCAGACCCTGCGGTCGGGCCGCCTACGGCGCGGCGGGCCGCACCTGCTCGGCATCCTCCTGCGGGTCCACCATGCGCATGACCTCACCGGGCGCGCGCGAGGTGTGTTCCTCGATGGTGTAGAAACGCACCTCGTGACCGTCGGGGTCATGCAGCAGTGGCAGCAACCATCCGCGCAGGCCGCGCCAGACGCCGCCGTGCGGCTCGCCAAGTGCCTCCAGGCGAGCGGCGAGCGCCTCGATCGCGGCGCTGTCGGGCACCGCGATCGCGAAGTAGTCGAAGCCGGCGGCGGCCTCGGCCCGGCCCGGGTCGAGCCGCAGCGCCAAGTCCGGTCCGCCAGCCGGATGGCTCAGCACAACCTCTATCAACACCCCCCGCTCGACGAACTCGGCTACCCGCCGGTAGCCGAGCGTGCGCCCGTACCACGCCTCGGAGCGGGCGAGGTCGCGTACCGGCAGCTTCAGATGGTGGACGCCGACGAAGCCCGGAATATCAGCTTCCACATTCATGGCTCACCTCAGGACAGGATGGCACGGCACTCAGGAGCCGAGGTCGATCGTGACCAGCTTGCTCTTCTCGTCCAGCTTCCGCACCTGCTGCCGCTTCTCACCTCCGTCGACAAGCTCTCCGCCCAGGCACCCCGGGGCCCGTCCGCAACTCGGTGACGAAAGACCGACCGGCCCCGAAGCCGGGCTTCACCACGCCGCAGCCGCCCGACGCCCGGGTCGGCACGCTGTACGCGTTCAAGGTCACCTCGAGCACGCCGCGCACGGTGCGCTACGAGATCACCTCCGGCAGCCTCCCCGCCGGACTGACCCTCGACAAGGACACCGGCGGCAGCTAGCCTTCGGCGCGCTCAAGGCCGCGCACGGCCGGGATTGCCAGCAGCAGGGCGCAGGCGACGAGCGCCATCGACGCGGATACGCTCAGCAGCGGAACCGTCCCCGCGGCGACCGCGAGCGGCCCCGCCACCGCCTGTCCGACTGGTTTCATCACCAGTGAGCCGGCCGCGTCGTACGCGTGCACCCTGCCGAGGACGTCCTGCGGGATGTGCGTCTGCACGCTCGTGTGGAACATGACGATCCAGAACGCCATGCCCACACCGCTCACCCCGTAGCACCCGGCGATGAGCGGCGCGGGAAGGCCGAGAGCGACTCCCAACGGCATAAGCGCCCAAAGGATCATGGAGAGAGCGCCGGCCCGGAGCGGATACCGCGGACGGAGCCTGATCGCGGCGACCCCGCCCAGCACGCTTCCCGCCCCGAGGGACGACATGACCAAGCCGAACGTCGATGCTCCGTAGTCGGTGACGAGCGTGCTGTTGCCGAGGGTCATGGTGGGACCTGCGCCGGCCAACTGCCACAGCATGAAGACGACGATGACGCTCCACAGCCAGGTCCTGGCCCGGAACTCCCGCCATCCCTCGACGAGATCGGCCCGGAACGACGATTCGCCGTCCCGTGCGGCCGGGCCCATCGGGACCGAGCGGAGCAGGAGTAGGCAGACGCCGCTGACCCCGTAGGTCAAGGCGTCGAGGGCGACCACCGTTGCCGGTGAGGAGACCGCGAGCAGCAGGCCGGCCAGCGACGGGCCGATCACGGCGGTGACGGACTCCGAGATGCGGAGTGTGGCGTTGGCCTTCTGTACGTCCTGGGCTATGCGCGGGGTGATGCTGGCGACTCCCGGCTGGAAGATCGCGCTGCCCGCCCCGATCAGGGCCAGCAGCACCAGGATCTGCCACAACCGCGGCGTACCTGACAGGAACAGCAGCGCCAGTACCGCCTGGGAGCACAGCCGAGCTGTGTCCGAGACGACCATCAGCCGCCGGGCGCCGAAGCGGTCGGACAGCACCCCGCCAAAGATGATCAGTGCTGCGAACGGTGCTACGAGCGCGGCGAGCGCATAGCCCACCCCACTCGCCCCGTATCCCGCCCGGATCACGGCGGCCGTGATCGCGACAGGGAGCATCGCGTCGCCCAGCAAAGAGGTGGTACGGGCGGTGAAGAACAGCCGGAAGGCCGCTGTCCACAGCGACGGATCAGACGAGGTCTCCTTGACTTGCAGGTCACGGGCTGTGTCCGAGCCAGCCACCGCACACCGTCCCATGCATGCCGTTGATTCCGACCAGGACGACAGTGTCGTGCCGCGGCCAACCCTCGGTCAACGGAATATGTTCGACGAGCTCAGCACGTACCGGCCTTCGAAGACACCGCCCAACGAGCTCGTGCACGGTTGGCGGTGAGGCGGCCGAGGAAGATCGCCGATTTGGTGATCGTCCCGCGGGTCGTACAAGGTGTTCCCACGCAAGCTCGCGGTGAGCTCGTCGATCTGCGCGCGAAGCTGTTCCGCGGCGACTGCGAGCTCGCGTTCGTCGATCCGCTCCAGGAGCGGCGTCCTGACGCGTTGACGGTCGTGGGCGCTGACGGTCGGCACGCTCACGGCGATGACCAGGCCCATCACGTCCATGGCCGGCCCACGCTTGCGGCCCGGCACCTTCTTGGCCGCATCCCGACCCGTCGTGGCCGCGAGGACGTTCACCGCCACGCGGACGCTCTGCGTGTCGATCACGACAAGCTCGGATTCTCCGAGCGCCCGGCCCTCTCACACATCGGCTTGGGGCGATTGTCCATCGGGAATTCCCCGCGCCCCTTGTTGCAGGGCGTCATCGAACCGCTGGTATCGCCGCACGGCGGCGAGGTCGTTCTCGTACGTCCGTGAGCCGCGCCAGAAGGCCACCGCCGCCATGGCACAGAACAGCGGCATCACGGCCAGTGCGGTCCGCAGGCCGAAGGTGTCGGAGATCAGGCCGGTCAGGACGGGGCCAACGGCCAGTCCGAGCAGGTTCTGAACGACCACCACCATGCCGACGGCGGTGGCGCGCACCTGGGGGTGGACGACGTCGACCACCACCGCTGGGGCTGTGCCGAGTGCGGCGGCGAGCGGGAATCCAGCGGCAACGACCAGTGCGAACTGGGCGCTCCCCGGCTGGAGGGCGCCGAAGGCGGCAGTCAGCAGAGTCCAGGTCGCCGCTGCCATCACGGCTGGGACGACAAGCTTGCGCCGCGGGCTGGTGCCGCCGAGCCGGTCGGCCAGGTGGCCGAGGACGACAGCCCCGACGACACCGGCGAGGATCACCAGCGCGGCCTTCGCACCGGAGGCGGCCGAGGACAGGCCGTAGGCGCGGTTCAGATAGGTGGGCAGCCACGTGTAGAGGGTGGACAGTACAACGAGGTTGAGCGCTCCGCCGAGATAGCACCACATGGCCGTGCGCGCCTGGTACAACTCCCGCAAGGTCGTGCCCAGCGCCGGCCGGGCCTCGGCGGCCGGGGACCTGCCCGCTGAGGCGGGTGTGCCGGTGTCCGGCGTGGCAGGCACGCGGTAGTCGCGCACCTTCAAGAACAGCAGGGCCAGCAGGAGCCCGGGGACTCCGAACGCGCCGAGGGTCATCCGCCAGCCAAACCGCCCGATCATCACGCCGCCGAAGACCACGCCCAGCACCGATCCCAGTGGGGCGGCCGCCTGGAACACGCTCAGCGCGGTTGCCCGCAGCCGCTGCGGGAAGTAGGCGGACAGCAGTGCCGCGCCCGCCGGCCCGTAGCCGGCCTCCCCCACCCCCAGCAGCGACCGGGCCGCGAACAGTTGGGCGTAGTTGCCCGAGACGGCAGACCACAGCGCCGCCAGGCTCCACACCCCACCCATGGCCGCGATCGACCTGACCCGGCCCCATCGGTCGGCCAGCCAGGCAATGGGAAGTGCGCAGACGGCCATCGTGATCGACACGGTCGAGACCAGGGCCCCCAGGGCGGTGTCCGACAGTCCCCACTCCTTCTTCAGATGCGGGAAGGTCGAGACGATGATCTGCCGGTCGATGTAGTCGGTGGCGCCCAGCGCCACCGCCATCATCGCCACGCCCCAGGCATAACGCCGGGATATCAGGTGAGCAGCAGAACCGGAAGCGTCCAATTCCAGCGGCGGCTCACTACGCCACGACAACGAGCCCATCAACATCCTCCAGCCTTGCGCCCGCGTGCCTGCGGGTCTCCGCAGCGTAGGTACCGGACAAGCCGGGCGCTTTGCCTGGTGTGGCCTGGTACTTGATGGTTGGTGATATCGGGTGAGAAGGTCAGGCGGATGAAGCCCGTCACCCGTAACGCCGCAGTGTTGTGCGGCGGGGCAGTGACTACGACCGGTTGGGTGACGCCGTTTCGGTGCGCAGTTCTCGCTTGAGGATCTTCCCGGTGGCGTTCATGGGAAGGGTGTCGCGGAACTCGACCAGGCGGGGGTACTTGTAGCCGGCCATCGTCTCCCGGCACCAGGCGACGAGGGCGTCCTCGGTGATCTGCGCGCCCGGCGCCGAGACGACGTATGCCTTGATCTCCTCGCCATGGCTGTGGTGGGGAACCCCGACGACGGCAGCCATGCTGACGGCCGGGTGGGAGTGCAGGACTTCTTCGATCTCGCGCGGGTAGACGTTGAAGCCACCACGGATGATCATGTCTTTGGCACGGTCGACGATATAGAGCCAGCCGTCCTCGTCGCGGCTGGCCAGGTCGCCGGTACGGAGCCAGCCGTCGCGCATGACTT
Source organism: Streptomyces niphimycinicus (assembly GCF_018883605.1). GTDB lineage: Bacteria > Actinomycetota > Actinomycetes > Streptomycetales > Streptomycetaceae > Streptomyces > Streptomyces niphimycinicus. The sequence goes on from NZ_JAHLEM010000025.1 coordinate 8,470, forward strand.
CGGCGGTGGCCTCGGGCCTCCGGTAGTAGCCTCGCATCACGTTGTGGCCGCGGACGGCGATCTCTCCGAGCTCGCCGGCGCCGACCGGAGTCCAGTCGTCCGCGACCAGTTCCACCGCCACGCCCCAGACCGGCTTGCCGATGGAACCCGGTCGTACCTCGCCGTCCCTGGGTGTGAAGGTCGTCACGGGGCTGGTCTCCGACAGACCGTAGCCTTCTTGGATCACCGTCCCGAAGCGGCGGCGGAAGCTGCGGTGGATCTCCACCGGCAGCGCTGCTCCGCCTGACACCGCGATGCGCAGGTGCTGCGCGGCCACCGTCGCGTCGGCGTCGGTGACGCCTTCGCCGAGGAGCGCCCAGTACATGGTGGGCACGCCCGCGAAGAAGGTGACCCGATGCCGGTGCATCAGGGACAGCGCGCCGCGGGCGTCGAAACGGGGCATGAGCACCAAGGTCGCACGGGCCGCGAGGCCGGCGTTCATCTGCACGGTCTGGCCGAAGGTGTGGAACAGCGGCAGCGCGACCAGGTGCACGTCGTGCTCGACCTCACCGAAGAGCTTGTGACAGGTCAGGGCGTTGAGAGCCATGTTGGCGTGGGTGAGTTCAGCGCCCTTGGGCTGCCCGGTGGTACCCGAGGTGTAGAGGATGACGGCGGTGTCGCCCGGCTCGGTGACCCGCGCTGCGAACTCACGGCTGTGGCTCTCGAGCTCGGCGGCGAGAGTCGCGGCACCCGGGAACGCGGACGCGGTGGCGAGAGTCGCGGCACCCGGGAACGCGGACGCGGTGGCGGGGTCGGCGGTGACGAGGAAGAAGTCCCGGCAGCCTTCGGTCTCGTTGAATCCGGCCCACCCTTCCTGCCCGAGCGGCAGTTCGGCACTCCCCTCGAAACAGAAGTAGGCCCTGGCATCGGAATCGGAGAGGTGGTAGGCGATCTCGCGCCGCTTGAGCAACACGTTGAGCGGGACGACGACACCGCCGGCCTTGAGGATGCCGTAGTAGATGACAGGGAACTGCGTGATGTTGGGGCACGACAGCGCGACCTTGTCGCCCGGTCCGATACCGCGCGAGGCGAGGAGGTTGGCCACCTGGTTGGCCTCGGCGTCGAGTTGGGCATAGGTGAGGGTCTGGTTGCCCGAGACGACCGCCGGGCGGACAGGTACGGCGCGGGCGCTGTCCTCGAGCATCACGGCGAGGTTGAGCATCGGGTCTCCCGGTCTTCGGTGCGGTGATTCGTTCCGGGGGGGGGTGGCGACGGCCGCCCCCGGCGTGGAGGCGGCCGGCTGTCCGGGCCGCGGGCGGATCGCGCCGGCCTCCGGTCGCGGACTGGCCAACCGCGGCGTGCGCGGCTCCCTCTCAGACGAGCGTCTCGGTGCGGACCGGAGCGCGGTGACGCAGCGGGACACCGCGCTCGCCGGGGCGGCGGTTGGGGGGCAGACCCAGGTATTCCAGGGTCTCTTCCGCCGTCTGCCAGTACTCCCCGATGCGATAGATGCGCTTGGCCTCTTCGGCACTGGCCACGTCGCGGCCGAGTTCGTCGGCGATGCGGACGATCTGTTCGACCTGCTGCACGGAGGTGATGCGTTCCTTGCGCGGGGCCCACAGATTGTCCTCGATGCCGACACGCACGTGCAGGCCCAGCGCGATCGCGATCGTGTTCAGGGGGAGTGTGGAGCGCATGATGCTCTCGATGGTGAGCACGGCGCCGTCGGGGGTGCGGCGCGCGAACTCGACCAGGTCGGTGGGGTGGAAGCCGGAGGCGCCGCCGCCGATGGCGACGTAGTTGAGGTTGAGCGGGCCGGTGTAGATCCCGGCGCGGATCAGCCGCTCAACGGTCTCCAACTGCGGAACGTGTCCGAGCATGAAGTGCGGCTGGATGCCGCCCGCGGTGAGCCGCTTGAGGTGCTCCAGGTAGAACTCGGGTCCGGCCTCGAGGACCATGTCGCGGTACGCCGTGTACAGCAACGGATTCTGCATGGAGGTGCCCGCGATGTCCTCGTCGGTCAGCAGCTCGACGACGTTCATCTGCGAGGTGTTGATCGCGATGGTCACCTGGTCCGGCTTGGGCTCGAGCTCGGCCAGCAGGTGCCGGGTGTCGTAGTCGAGCCATTTGGCGGCGTCGCCCTTGTTCTCGGGTGCGAATGAAATGGACCCGCCGACCTGCAAGATCATCTCCGGTACCGCGTCACGCAGCCGGGCGAGCATCTCGTTGAACATCGACAGCCGCTTCGAGCCACGGCCGTCCAGTTCGCGCACGTGGATGTGCAGCAACTGCGCCCCGGCGTTGTAGCAGTCCACCGCCTTCTGGACCTGCTCGTCCATCGTCACGGGAATGTCGTCGGAGTCGCCGGGCAGCCACTCCGGACCGTACGGGGCGACCTGGATGACCAGCTTCTCCTGGTTCTCCGGGAACAGTGAGTCGTCGAGGAAGTGCATGTGCGGTCTCCTTCGAATCGGTGTGGAACGGCAAGAACGCGCCGGTCCGGTAGGCGTGGGCGGGTAGGGAGATCAGTACTGCGGTACCACGCCGCAGCCGCCCTCCCCGACGCTTTCGACGGGCCGGACGAGGGCGGGAAGACTCGCCATGCTCGGGCGCTCCCGCGAAGGCACCTTCCCGGACAACGCGCCGGGAGAGACACCCGCCCGGTAGCTGAACGGTAGGCAGCCCGCCCGGCCACCGCTTGATTCTGCGGGACGCGTGGCTTACTAATTTGGGATACCCGCCTACCTCGCCGGGAAAGAGTGCGACTGGAGCACCTCATGGGACCCCTCGTCCGTACCGCAGCGCTGAACGGCTACGTCAAGCTGTGCCACACGCTCGGCATCGACTCGCGAGCCCTGATCAAGCGTGTCGGCCTGGACGTCGCCGGGCTCGCCGCACAGGACCGGTGGATCTCCGGCGCGGCCGTCGTCGAGCTGCTCGAGCTCTCGGCCGCCGCCGCGGGCCGCGAGGACTTCGGCCTCCGCCTGGCAGAGTCCCGGCGCCTGTCCTCCCTCGGACCGATCGGCCTCGTCGTGCGGGAGGAACCCGATGTCCGCAGCGCGGTGGGCCTCTTACTGCAACACGAGCACATGTTCAACGAGGTGCTGCACTCCCGGCTGTCCGAGCACAACGGTCTGGCCACCCTCAAGGTGGAGCTGCGGCTGGACGAGGCGATGCAGACGCGCCAGGCCGCCGAACTCGTGATAGCCGCACTCCACCTCTTGCTGCGCGGCCTCACCCCCCAGTGGCAGCCACTCTCGGTGTGCTTCGAGCACACGGCACCGGCGGACGCCACCACGCACCGGCGCATCTTCGGCCCGGTTCCGGACTTCGACCGGGAGTTCCACGGGATCGTCTTCTACGCCGGCGCCCTCGACGCCCCCAACGCACTGTCCGATCCCCAACTGCGCACCTATGCCCGGCAGTACTTCGAGTCCATCGCGACGCCGCGGCAGGACACGACACTCCCGGACCGGGTGCGCGAGCTGATCGAGGTGCTGCTGCCGACCGGGCGCTGCTCGGTCGAGCAAGTCGCCCGAAGCCTTGGAGTGGACCGGCGCACCGTGCATCGTCGCCTGGCCGACTCCGGCGATACCTACACCTCCCTGCTCAACGCCACGCGCATGCACCTCGCCGAGCGTTTCGTCGCGCACCCACGGCACTCGCTCACCGAGGTCGCGCATCTGCTGGGATTCTCCATGCCGAGCGCGTTCTCGCACTGGTTCAAGGAGCAGTTCGGCTGTAGCCCGAGCGAGTGGCGCAACCAACGCGGCACGAGCAGCAACACGGACGCGGAAGCAGACGCGGTCTGAGCACGGCTCAGCGCCGCCGGTTGCCGGGCTCGCCGCAAGTCCCCAGATAACAAGCCTTCTGTCTCTGCAAATCAAGCAATGACGCAGACCAAGGGCCTACCTTGGCAGCACCGGACACGGTGGCCGGCCGATCCCTCCAGATCACCCAGCGCTACGCGCCGCCGTGCCGGAGGCCCGGCGAGGCGAGTCATCATCCGCCCTCGCCCTTGGGGCAACTCCGGGCGTCACAAAGGTCCGTTTGAACCGGCCGGACCGCCAACCTCCCCCAGGAAGGACCCGCATGAACCAGGTTGCCAGCACCGGCACGGGTGCACCCGCGCTGGTGCGCTCCGAGGTCCTCGGCTCGATCAAGGCCGAGCAGTTGACCTGTTCCATCGGCGCGCAGCTCCACGGCGTCGACCTCGCCGACTCCGTGCATGACGACGACCTGTTCGCCGAGATCAAGGCTCTGCTGCTTCGCCACAAGGTGCTTTTCCTACGTGACCAGACCTTCACCCGCGCCGAGCACGTGGCCTTCGCCGAGCGCTTCGGCCCGCTGCGGAACCACCCGGTCACCGGCAGCGATCCCGACCACCCCGGCCTGGTCCATATCCACCACGGTCCGGACGTCAAGCGCATGCAGTACGAGAACGCCTTCCACACGGACGGGTCCTGGCGCGAGGACACGTCCATGGGTGCCGTACTGCGCTGCGTCGAGTGCCCGCCGGTGGGCGGTGACACGATGTGGGTCAACATGGTCCAGGCGTACGAGCGGCTGCCGGAACACATCAAGACCCAGATCGAGGGCCTCCGCGCCCGGCACAGCATCGAGGCGTCGTTCGGTGCGGTCCTGCCGATCGAGCAGCGGCACAAGCTGAAGGCCCAGTTCCCCGACGCCGAGCACCCGGTGGTGCGCATCCACCCCGAGACCGGCGAGAAGGTCCTCTACGTCAACAGCTTCACCACACACCTCGTCAACTTTGTCACCCCTGAGCATGTCCGCTTCGGACAGGACTACGCGCCGGGCGCAAGCGACCTGCTGCACTACCTGATCAGCCAGGCGAGGATCCCCGAGTACCAGGTGCGCTGGCGCTGGCAACCGAACAGCGTCGCCATCTGGGACAACCGCTCCACGCAGCACTATGCCGTCTACGACTACTGGCCGGCCGTGCGGAAGATGGAGCGCGCGGAAATGTTCGAAGAGAAGTCCAACTGAACAACGCTCGGGGAGGTCATCCGGAGGCGTACCGGGCGGTGAGTGGCTGAGGCGGGATGCTGAGCCGACTGCCGGCTTGGTCGGCCCGCCTTCGGTCAAGGCGGACGCCGTCGTCGGGGCCCACAGCCGCGGCTTCGACGGCGGAGGCACTTGGGGCCGGCTCCGATGGACCCCGTCGATTTGCTTCGCAAATCAGACAGTGAATCCGCTCCGTGGGTTTCCCAAGTTCCTCAGAGTTCGTTCTGAGATATCGTTCATCGCTCAGGGTTGTCGTTATGGTGCGGCTTAGGAAACCGGGATCGGCGCGAGAGCAAAACCGAAGAGATCCTTCGGGTCATCCGGGTCGGCAACCAGATCGATCTCCTCGCACAGAGGACTGCCGCTGACGCTTTCGTACAGGTACCGCAGGGCCGAATAGTCTTCAATCGCGAATCCGACCGAGTCGAAGACGGTGATGTCATTTACGGTGGTCCGCCCTGCCGTCTCACCCGCGAGAACCTTCCACAGCGGAGTCACCGGGAACGTTTCGGGTAGTGCCTGGATCTCCCCCTCGATACGCGTCTGGGGCTCGAATTCCACGAAGACCGTACCGCGGCGCAGGATCTCTGGATCCAGTTCGGTTTTTCCTGGGCAGTCACCCCCGATCGCGTTGATGTGGACTCCTGGAGAGACATCCGAGCTGTACAGCAATGTCGCGTGTGTCTTGTCCGCGGTGCACGTCGTGATGATGTCCGCGCCTCGAACTGCCTCCTTCCCGGAGGGGCATACCTGGATATCGAACCCGAGGGGGGTTAGATTACCCACGAACTTTTCCGCGGCGCGAGCATCCGTGTCATAGATTCGAAGCTTTCGGATACCGAGAGCCTCACGGAAGGCAATCGCCTGGAATTCGGACTGGCTTCCGGCTCCGATCATGGCCATGACCGTCGAATCCCTTCGCGCCAGCGCACGAGCCGCCATCGCCGATGTGGCGGCAGTCCGTAGCGCCGTCAGTATGGTCATCTCGGCGACGAAGACGGGGTATCCATTGTGAACATTGGCCAGAACACCAAAGGCGGTCACTGTTTGGTACCCTCGCGCGGGATTGAGCGGGTGCCCATTGACATACTTAAAGCTGTAGAGGTCTGGATCTGCAATCGGCATCAATTCCATGACACCGAACGGCGTATGACTGGCCACGCGCTCCGTCTTGTTGAAGACCGGCCACCGCCGAAAGTCCTCCTCTATCGCATCCGCCATCCCAGTCAGAGTCGGGGCGATTCCCTGCGCGGTAAGCCAACGAATCATGTTCTTCACACCGACGAAGCCGGTCATCGGGGGGTCCCCTCTCAACTGGTATTCGGGAGTCTGATGGCGGGCGACAGCCCTGCACGAGGGCGTCGATTCAGACTCATGCCGACACAGTGGCCGGAAGGCAGCAGTAAGGGAACCCTGCAAAAATCTTGAGGTCGCCATACTCGCTATGGTGGTCGTGGTTACGTCTCATGGCTGCGCCGGTCCCCGCCATCAGCGGTCCGACTGCGACTCGACGACCGGCGCCCCGCGGACCAGACCGATCGTGCCCGCCAACTGCACCTGTCTGAGACGCCGCTCGAGGCCGTGCAGGCGGCGCGGACGGGGTCCTGTCCGCGTCGTCGCCCGTTCCGTGCTACGGCGTCACTCTTCGGCCCAAACATCGTAGATCTCACTCAGCGATGCGAACCACGTGCCATCGTGCGCGCCGACGTGCTCGATGAAACGCTCCAGTGCGGTGATGTGGTGCGCTCGCCCGATGCACTGCGGATGGACCGTGAGACAGAGAACTCCGTTCGGCTCGTTCGCATAGGCATAGTCGAACTGAGCGATCCACTGCTCGAACAGCGCGTTGATCGGAGTGAAGCCAGGGTTCATTCCGGGCACGTACTCGGTCGGCGGGAAATCGTCGAGATACCAAGACACCGGAAACTCGAGGAACTTGGCCGGCTCCCCAAAGGTATTGCCGTTCTCCCGGTCGAGGGTGACCACGGGCCGTGGGTGGTACGGCTGAAAGTCACGCCCCATCAGGGACGAGTCCCAGTCGAATCCGAACTCATCGAGCAGGGCTGGGGTCAGCGCGGTGAAGTCCCATGCCGGGGACCGGTAACCGCGGGGCCGCACGCCGACATACTTCTGATGCTGCTGTAGTGTCACCTCCATCAGTCGCCGTTCCTCTGCCGGATCCAGGGTGGGAACGGCCTCGTGGTAGCATCCGTGCGCGGCAATCTCGTGGCCCGCATCGACGATCGCTCGGAATTGTTCGGGGAATGTCGCCATCGTATGGGTCGGCGTGCAGAAGGTCGCCCGGATATCGTGGCGCCGCAACAGGTTGAGGATACGAGGTACGCCGACCTCGGCTCCGAACTCGCCCCGTGATAGATACGATGGGCTTGTCAGGTTGAACGATCCCATCCAAGCTGCGTGGGCGTCGAAATCAGCTCCGATATTCACGGCAAGGCGCTTGCCTTCGGGCAAGTTGAGCGGCATAGCAGCTTCCCTTCATCAGTCCCTGTGGATGGTTTGGGCTACAGGGGTTCGATCATCAGGAGGACATCGGTGGAATACCGCACTCCGCTGCGCATACCTGGCCTTGCGCAGCCCGTGACCATCCGCACCGATTGCTGGGGGGTCCCGCACATTGAGGCGTCGTCCGCGGACGATGCCTTCCTCGCTCAAGGCTGGGTAGCCGCGCGAGACCGGTTGTTCCAGTTGGACTGGTGGCGGCGGCGCGGTCTCGGCCGCACCGCGGAGGTGCTGGGAGCACACTACGTCGAAAGAGACCGCGCCGCGAGACTGTTCCTGTATCGCGGTGATATCGATGAAGAGTGGGCCGCCTATGGGCCGCGGGCCCGCTCCGCAGTCACCCGCTTCGTTGCAGGAGTGAACGCTTGGATCGCGGCCACGGAGCGAGACCCTGAGTTGCTGCCCCCGGAGTTCATCGAACTCGGGTATCGGCCGGCCGTCTGGGAGCCTGAGGATGTTGTCCGGCTCAGATCGCACGGCCTCTACGGCAACCTCGAACAGGAAGTCGCACGCGCGGTGACCCTGCGCGAGTTCGGTGCGGAAGTGGAGGACTTGCGCAGACGGCGGGAGCCGGCGGTCTCACTGTCGGTTCCAGAGGGGCTTGATCTGGCTGCCGTCGACCCACACGTTCTCGATACCTACCGACTTGCCATGGGTCCCGTCGCGACGCACCCGGTGCCGACGCGCACCCTTGAGGGGAGCAACAACTGGGTCGTCGCCGGAGGGCGCACCAAGTCCGGGCGTCCGCTGCTGGCCAACGATCCACATCGAGCGATGTCGTTGCCGTCGCTGCGCTACTTGGTTCATCTCATCTGTCCCGAGTTCGACGTGATCGGTGCTGGGGAGCCCGCGCTGCCCGGGATCTCTATCGGACACAACGGTTCGGTCGCGTTCGGCCTCACGATCTGGGCGGTCGATCAGGAGGATCTGTACGTCTACGAGCTCCACCCGGACGACGATTTGCGATACCGGTATGGCGACGGCTGGGAGTCGATGGAGGTGGTGCATGAGCGGATCCCGTTGCCCGACGGCGACCGAGAGGTCGAGCTTCGTTTCACCCGGCACGGCCCGGTCATTCACTCCGACGCGGCGCGCGGCGTTGCACACGCCGTACGCGCCGCGTGGCTCGAGCCCGGCGCCGCGCCGTATCTGGCAAGCTTGAACTACCTCGACGCGGGCGACGGTGCTGCTTTTGTATCCTCCCTGGATCCATGGCGGGCGCCCGGCGTGAACCATGTGTTCGCCGATGTGGACGGCCGGATCGGCTGGTGCCCACGGGCGTTGGTTCCGGTCCGCCCGAACTGGGACGGTCTGTTGCCCGTGCCCGGGGATGGTCGCTATGAGTGGGCCGGATTCCGGGAGGCCCGCGAGTTGCCTACTGTGGTCGATCCGGCCAAGGGCTGGGTGGCAACCGCCAACGAGATGAACCTTCCCGAGGACGGGTCTTGGGACCCCGTTCCTGTCTCCTACGAGTGGTACCCGCCGTTCCGAGCACAGCGACTGCATGAGGTACTCGGCGCGGACACGCATGGCGATGTGGCGGGCTCGATCGCGCTTCAGAACGATGATCTCAGCATCGTCGCACGCAGCGTCTGCTCCCTTCTCCCCGCCGGTGGCGAGGACGACGACCCGGATGTCAGCACCGGGCTCGCGTTGCTGCACGACTGGGACTGCCGGATGAGCGTCGGCTCGGCCGCCGCGGCATTGTTCGAGACATGGCTGCGGGGACCGTTGCGTGAGCGGCTCTACCGGGACGCGCTGCGTCCACTGGTTCCGCACGACCAGCTCGAGGTGGCTCTCGCGTGGGTGGTGCCGGACGATTCACTGTCCGGCGACATGACTGTGCAGACCGAGTTGCTGAACACTTGTGAGGACCGGACCCGGGTTCTCGTGGAGACGCTGGGGATTGCCGTGCGCCGGTGTCGGGAGCGGTTGGGCGAGGACCCCGCCACTTGGTCCTGGGGCCGGCTGAACACGTCGCTTCTGCGGCATCCGCTGTCCCAGCATGCCGACGAGAGCCTTCCATGGCTGCGGATCGGGCCGCGGCCCAAGGCCGGCGGTCCCGAGACGGTCGGCGTCGCTGTGCAGGATCCAGAGACTGGTGTGCAGACGACGGGCGCCAGCGTTCGGTTCGTCGTCGACGTCGGGAACTGGGACGCGAGCGTTGCGATCAATACCCCGGGCCAATCCGGTGACCCGCGCAGCTCACACTACGACGACCTCTACGACCTTTGGCTCGCCGGCGAGGTCTTCCCGCTGTTCAGCTCCCCCGAGGCAGTCCGCGCCCACACCGAATCGACCGAGATCCTGTATCCGTGAATACCCGCTGTTGAGACCGAGGGAACGCGGAGTCGCTCACCGGTGGCCGGCCGTCGCCTCACCGGCGAAACCATCCCCATGGGCAGCAGCCAGCCAGCCGGGAGCAAGCAGGAAGCAGGAACCGTGTAGCCAGTTAGGCGAACGGCCACTCGTTCAGGCGCTCAGCCCGCCGTCGACGACGATCTCGGTGCCCGTGAGGAACGAGGCGTGGTCGGACAGCAAGAACAGGGTGGCCGGCACGACCTCGGCCGGGGCGCCGATACGGCCCAGCGGAGTGTTCGCGACGATGCCGGTATTGACCTCGAAGCCGTTCGCAGCGGCCATGGGCGTGTCGATGAGTCCTGGCAGCACGGTGTTGACCCGGATGTCGGGGGCCAACTCGGCGGCGAGCGCCCTGCTCAGCCCACGTACCGCCCACTTGGTCGCCGTATACGCCACGGCGCCGGCCCGGCCGCACAATCCGGCAGTCGAGGAGATGTTCACGATCGAGCCCCGCCTGGCCCGGCGCATCGACGGCACGACAGCGCGTGCGGCAAGCATCGGCGCCAACTGGTTGACCCGGTACAGCAGGTCGATTTCTCGTGGGTCGGTCGTGGCGATGTCGCCGACCCGGAACACTCCCGCATTGTTCACCAGGGCTGTGATCTCGCCGAGGTCGCGGGTCGTGTCCTGGACGAGTCGATCCCACATCCGCGGGTCGGACACGTCGCCGACGATGGCCGTCCCGTCACATAGCTCTGCCGCTTCATACACGTGCTCATCGCGGTCGACCAACACGACTCGCGCGCCTTGGCTCGCGAGCGCGCGGGCGGTCAGCAGGCCCTGTCCCGAGGCGGCTCCGGTGACGACTGCGACGGCCCCTCGAGGCCGGGCCATGCCTGCGCATTGTCATTCATCATGTCGCCCGGTACCCCCCGTCGACGTGCAGCACGGTGCCGGTTACGAAAGCGGCCTCGGGCGCGGCGAGGAATGCGATCGCCGATGCGACCTCGCCGGGAACCCCGCCGCGGCGCATCGGGGTGGCGTCGATATAGCTCTGGTTGAGTTCGCTCGGTTGCAGTGCGGTGAGCGGAGTGTCAATCCAGCCCGGTGCCACGGCGTTGACTCGCACACCGCGGTCGGCGTAGCTGACGGCGGCGTTGCGGGTCATGCCGACGACTGCGGCCTTGCTGGCGTGGTAGGCGGAGTTGCCGGCGACCGCGTGCGTCGCGAAGATCGACGCCACGTTGACGATCGCACCGCGACCGGCGTCCACCATCCCTGACAGAACGTGCTTCATACCCAGATAGGTCCCGCGTTGGTTCACATTGATGACGCGGTCCCACTCCTCGACGTCGAGTTCGTGGTACCACTGCGAACCGCCCCTACCGGCGTTGTTGACGAGGACATCCACCCGACCGTGCTCGGCTCGCACCTGATCGATCGTCCTGATCCAGTCCGCTTCCTCGGCCACGTTGAGCTCTCGGATGGTTGCGGAGGCGGTGAGGTCGGTGCCGATCACGACTGCCCCCTCCTGGGCCAGCCGGTCGGCGGTCGCCTGCCCGATGCCGCTTGCGGCGCCGGTGACGATGGCGACCATCCCCTCGAATCGGTTCATTGCGCGACTCCACAGTGTTCGATCGCTGTCACAGCCATGACCTTCGCGACTCCGATGAGGGAGTCGATGTCCACCCATTCATCGACCCCGTGTGCGTCAGCGCCGCAGGGGCCGAATATCACCGGGTCTGCACCCTCGTAGAACGCGCCGTCGCAGACCGCGGGAAATCCGGTGACCCGGCCCGGGAGCCCGTGGCGGGCACTCTGCCGGAGGATGCTGCGGACCAGGGGGCCGTCCGGATCAGTGTTGAACTCCGGGAAATGAAGTCCGTACAGGTCCCACTGGACCCGCGGCGGATGCTCGCGCAGCCAAGGATCCATCATGGCCCAGTGGTGTACGAAGTCCTCGAATTCCCGCCGTACCTGCTCGGAGGTCTCGGTGGGCAGGTACTTCAGGTCGAAGTCGATCGTGGCAACATCCGGAGTGGTGGCCGGGTTGGTGACCGATGTGGGCAGACCGTTGGGTCCCATGCCGACCCCGGCGTGCACCACGCTGGGGCTGATCGTGGTGATGCCTGGCGGGAGCAGGGGATGGAACTTGCGCTTGCCCCAGGACCGCTCCAGGTGGGCGATCGCATCGATGAAGCGAGTGGCGAGTTCGGCGGCGTTCACGCCGGGTCGGGTGCGGTCCGGGCCCTGGGGCTGCGGGTAGATGTCGTTGTAGCGCCACCCCGCGTGCGCACTGAGTCCGCGCAGTGTGACCCGTACCCACTCCAGCCCGGGCTGACAGACCATCACATCGGTCTGGGTCGGTTCAGCCACGATGACCGCGGTCGTTCGCGGCACGCCCTGAAGCAACGCGCGGGTCCCGAATCCGCCGGCTTCCTCGTCGACGACGCTGTGGATTTCCAAGCGGCCGGCGAGCTCGATGCCACAGGCGGCCAGCGCACGGACCGCACCGATGGCCGCGCCGAGCCCTCCCTTCATGTCGTAGCTGCCGCGGCCGTAGATCCGTCCGTCGCGTACCGCTGCCTCAAATGGCCCGGTGGTCCAGGCGTCTACATCGCCGCTTGGGACAACGTCGATGTGCCCATTGATTGCCAGGCTGTTCCCATCCTCGCCGTCCAGCCGTCCGACGACATTGGGCCGGTTGGGGAAGGCTTCCGCGGTGGAGACGGCCATGTTGGCGTCGGCCAGCAGGTTTCCGACGAGCTGCTGGCATTGGTCCTCGCGGTTGAGGTCCTCGTCCCGTTCGAACTTCGGGTTCACGGTCGGTATGCGCACCAGGTCGCGCACGATTCCGACGAGCCAGTCGCGATCTCCCTCGATCTGCTCGATGACCTGGTTGATCGTCCGTTCCGACGTCATATTGCCTCCTTCATTTCTTCGATTTCCCGCAGGGGCATCAGGCGGGCGGTGACGGCGTATCCGATTGCGGACAGGAGTGCGGTGGCCGCGACCGGAATCGTCCAGTCGGGCAGCACGAGGTAGATCCCGAGACCGATGACGATCCAGACGAGCGCCAGGACGTTGACGCCGCCGACGTAGCGGTAGGGGCCCTGCGGATCGAAGAGCGCCGGAACGTCGATCTTGCCGCGCTTGAGAACCAGGTAGTCGGCAACGATCACGCCGGCGACGGGACCGAACACGCTCCCGATGGCGCCGAAGGCTTCGTTGACGTCGTTGACGACCGCGGGCATGGCCGCCAGGAGGGTGCCGACCACTGCGATGGCGAGGGTCGACCAGAAACGGCCGAGGCGTGTTGCCAGGTTCGCCAGCGACAGGCCCCCCGTGTACAGATTCAAAACGTTGATCGTCCAGTTGTCGAGGACGAGCACGATGAGCACCATCAGCAGGGTCCACGTACCGGCCCCGAGCTTCGGGATGATCTCGAAAGGATTGCTCTCCTTGCCGAGCGTGGCTGCGGCGGCGTATGCGCCGAAGAATCCGGCGCCCGCGGTGCCGATGACAGCCGCCGCCATGGTGCCGATCCACATGTGCTTGCGGGAGCGGGTATAGCGGCAGTAGTCGGCGGCGTCGGTGACCTGGCTGAACCATCCGGCGGCGATGGTGTTCACCCAGACCGCGACAACTGGCCACTCCCAGCCGACCTTGCCCTGGTAGGAAAAAACCTCGCCCGGGGAGAAGCCGGGAGCATCATGCCGAGCCATGACGACCAGCAGGTAGCCGAGGATGACGACCTTCAATGGGAAGGCTATCTTCGACAGCCACTTGAGAGAGTTGTAGCCAAACAGCGCGACGATGGCCTGGAACACCGCGAATACGACGCTCACCAGGATCAACGACAAGTCGACGCCGCAAAGCTGAGCCAGTACCGCTTTGATGCCCAGTGCGCCCGCCAGTGTCTGGAAGGCGAAGAAGAAGGCCGATGAGACCGCGCGCAGCGCCGAGAGGATCCAGCGTGACAGGGAAATGCCGAGGAAGGCACGCGTCGATACGATGCCGGGCAGTCCGTAATCAACTCCGACCGTGCCCATGATGGTGTAGGCCACGAAGGTGATCACGATGGCGAAGACCTGCGCGAAAACGGCGGCCCAGAATGAGAGGCCGGCGACGACGGAGAGCCCGCCGATGAGGATCAGTCCTGGGTTGAGCAGGACGTTGATGAGGATCTGAAACAGATCCCACCAGCCGACGGTCCTTTGCTCGAGCGGCACCGGCTCGACACCGTGCTGTTCGACACCGCGCGGCTGGCGAACCGCGTCGACCTGGTCGTCCGGGGTAGGTCCGGTCGTATCGTCAACGGGCTCTTTCAGGGGATTTTTCGAGTTCATGGAAACTCCTCATGACGCCTGAGACGGACAGTGAGAGTTGGCCCACCAGAGCGAAACGATGTCCGCCGAAAGGCGCCTGCCGTCGGGCCGGGGACGAGGTGTATGGGTTGCTGTGCGCTTTCTCAGCCCGATGCCGCTGCCGAGAGATAGCCGGCGAGCATGGCCATTGCCACGTCGTGCACCGCCTGGTCAGGGGGCAGGAATGTCGCACCGTGCAGGCGTGCGTGGACGCCCGCCTCGACTCCTACGAACATCATCAGGCCGGGGACTTCTTCGGACAGGAAGGAGAAGTCGTCGGATCCGAAGGAGAGCAGAGGCTTGGCCGGGGTCAGGCCAAGTTCTGTAACAAGGCCCAGGGTGCGGTCGGCGATGGCGGGATCATTGTGCAGTACGGGTTCTCCGCGCTCGATCGTGATCTCGGCTCGGCATCCGTGGGCTTGCGCCACGTGCTTCGCGACTTCCGAGAGCCGTTGGTGGAGGTGGTTCTGCGTGGTCCGTGACATGGTGCGCAGCGTTCCCGTGGCGACCGCGCGGTCGGGCACCACGTTGGGGGCGGTGCCGGCGGCGAGGGTGCAGACGCTGACGATGGCCCCTTCGACGGGGTCGATACCCCGGCTGACGAGGTGTTGGAGGTCCACGACGATGCTGGCGAGCGCCAGGACGGGGTCGCGGGTCAGGTGCGGGTAGGCGGCGTGTCCGCCGGCCCCTGTGACGGTGACGGAGAACTCGTCGGCAGCGGCGTTCACCGGGCCCGGGGTGGCGGCCACCACGCCGCCGCGCAGCGTGGGCTGAACGTGGGCTCCGATGACGGAGGTGACTTCGTGCCGTCGCAAGATTCCGGACCGGGCGATGTCCTGGCCTCCTGAGGGGTAGCTCTCCTCCCTCGGCTGGAGCACCGCGAGCAGTGGCGGCAGACCGGGCGTGCGTGCGACCGCACGTGCGAGGGCGACGAGTGCGGCCATGTGGACGTCGTGCCCGCACGCATGCATGCGGCCGGCCCGTGCCGAGGCCCATGGGACGCCTGTCTCTTCGGTGACGGCCAAGGCGTCCAGTTCCGCCCTGACCGCGATGGCCGGGCCCGGCCCGCCCACCCGGATCACGGCGCCCGTCTCCGCTGCGTGTTCCGCGTTGTCGCGAGATATGCGGCCGGCGCCGTCCGCCGTCATTGCGGACAGGACGAGATCGCGTGTGGATGCCTCCTGACCTGTGAGGTCCGGAGCCGCATGAAGGCTGCGGCGCAGGTTGGTGGCAGCGGGCAGTTCGTCGAGCAGGGCGCTTGCCAGGTCGGCCAGGCGGGTGGTGTCGGGCGTGGACCGTGCCGCTATCGCGTGGGTCGGTTCGGCGCCGCTCATCGGCCCTCCCGGATGGTCTCGAGGGCGGTATCGGTCTTGTTCACGTTGGTCATGCTCTTTCGTTCAGAGGTGGGGTACGGTCGGCCGCTCGTCGTCGGTGAAGATGTCGACTTCGATGCGGCCGTAGGTGGCGACCCGTCGCCGGCCCGCTCGACGACTGCGGCGATGAGCGTCTCCACGACGGCGACCGCCGGGGTGCCCCCGCTTGCGGACAGGGCCGGGCAGCCGACGACGCCGACTGAGGTGCCGACTCAGGCGAGCCGGTACACGCGCTCGGCGTTGGACCGGCCGATCAGTGTGGCCACGCGCACCGCGTCGGCCGTCGACCATTCGCCGGCGTGCACCCAACGTGAGAGCGCTGCCGCCATGCCCTTACGCCACAGCAGGGCTCCCAGATAGTGGAGCTCGGGCGGCCCCCACGCGTCCGAGGAATAGAGGATCTTGGTGAAGGGAGCCAGCTCCAGGCTCTCCGCCACCACGCCGGGTGATGCGGCACCGGTGTGGTTCACCGCGAGGCCGACGTCGAGGTACACGTGCGGGAACACCTGGGCGAGGAAACCAGCGTTGCGGTGAAAGGGGTAGCAGTGCAGCAGCATCACGGCGGCGCCCGTGGGCTCGACCGCCTTGATCCACGGCGCCAGCAGCAGCGGGTCGCAGCGGTGAAGCTCCAGGTCGGCGTCCCCGTAGCCGGTGTGGAGCTGGAGGGGCAGTCCGGTGTCGGCGCCTTCCCACAGCAGCATGCGCAGCAGTACGGGGTCACTGACGCGGGCAGGTGCACCCGTCTCCAGTTCGGCCAGCCAGCGCGCCGCGGCCTCCTGCACCTCGCGCGGTGACGGCCGGTCCGGGCCGATGTCGAAGCCGTACCGGTAGGCGACGATCGACTTCAGACCTCGGATGTGCGGCACCGCGTCGGTGAGCGCTTGGCGGAAGTCCGTCATCAGTGTCTGCGCGGTCGCGCCGGCGGCGACGGACTCCAGCAGGCTCTCCAGACGGAGAATCTCGGATACCTGTTCGTCACGTCCGCCGGACAGCCGGTCCAGCGGCAGCAGGAGGTCACCCTTGAAGCCGGTGTCCACGAGCCAGTGGTCGACGCCCGCCGCCCGGAGGAAGGCGTCTGCCACCTCTTCCTCCGGCCGTGCTGTCCGGGCGGCCCAGTAGTCGTCGGCCGGGGCGTGGGCGTCGAGGCCGAGCAGGGGTGCGCAGTGGGCGCGGATGGCGAAGCCGAGCTGGGAGTCGAACTGCGTCGTGCCTGCGGGGCCGGGACGGTCGGCCTCGGTGATGAGGAGTTCGAACGTGGCCCGGTCGGGCGTGGCGGCCAGGGTGGAATGGACGTGGTGATCGACGAGCCGCATCTGCGCCAGCTCGTCTGCCAGGTCAGTGGACACGGGAGACCTCCTCGCACAGTGCGCCGGCGTCGAGGTTGTGGACATGCTCGATCTCGGCGCGCTTGACGGATGTGAACGTGTCCAGCAGGTGGGGGTGGAACCAGTCGGCGACGATGGTGTCCTTCTCCAGCTCAGCGAGGGCCTCGGTGAGGGTGCCGGGCAGGGCGGGCACGCCGGCGAGGTCTTCCGGCGTCGCGCCTTCGGGCCACGGGTGCGGGCTGTCATAAGTCTCCGTGATGCCCCGCAGGCCGGCGCGGATGAGTACGCCGAGCGTGAGCCAGGCGTTGGCGGTGGCGTCCGCGGCACGGTACTCGAGGTTGTACTGCTCGGCCGTCTGGCCTCCGCCGAGGGTGCTGGTGGGGCAGATCCTCACGAGGGCCTCGCGGTTGCGCTCGCCGAGGAAGATTCCTCCGGCGCTCCACCGGTGGGGTTGCAGGCGCAGGAACGAGGCCGGGCTGGCGGCGGTGACGGCCGACAGGGCTGGTGCGTGGTTGAGGATTCCGGCCGCGAAGCGGCTCCCGAGTTCGGAGAGTCCTCCCGGACGGGCAGGGTCGTACAGGGCGGGCCGGCCGTCCGCGTCGCGCAGGGAGAGGTGGACGTGGACGCCGTTGCCGCTGCCGTCGGGGTCGGGCAGGGGGGCGAAGGAGACCTGGCGGCCGTGGCGCCGGGCGAGGTCGCGCACCACCTCCTTGAGCAGGATGGCGCGGTCCGCGGCCTGAAGGGCGTCCGTGGGACACAGCGTGATCTCGAACTGGTCGGCTCCGTACTCCGGCAGCCAGTTCTCCGGCTCCAGGCCCAGTTCCTCGAGTTCCAGGAGCAGTTGGCTGCCGAACGGCTCAGCGCTGCGGTATCGCTCGAACGAGAACGGCGCAGTGGGCCGCAGTCCGCCCAGAGTGAACTCGTGTTCGAATGAGGCGATGACGTCCAGGCCGGTGGCCTGCTTGAAGTCGTCCAGTGCGAGACGGGCGAAGAACCTCGGACAGCACTCCCACGGGCGTCCGTCGGGGTGCACCTGCTCGGCGAGGTGGAGGCTGGTGCCCGGCAGGCCGCCCGAGGCGCTCATCTGCACGCGGGCGGAGGGAACGGGCAGGAGTCGCAGGTCCCCGACGGAGCCGAATACGTTCGGCGCGATCTCTCCGAAGGAGGTGATGGCGAGGTCTGCGGGCACCCAGCCGACACCCCGGCGCAGCACCGCCGCTTCCTCCCTGGCGGGTACGGCTCGTCCGCGGGTGACGGCGGCGAGATCGCTGGTGGCGATGAACAGCGGGGGCGATGCGGTCATGTTCCAGCCTCTGCAAGTCGTGTATGAGCCGAACGGCTGAACATGAGTGATACATGCGTTACATCTGACGGTCAATGGGCAGCGCTGAAATTTCCATTACAGAACTGCGGCGAACGCCTCACTTCACGGACCGGATGTCGCGGTGTTAGCGTAATGAATGTTTCATCGAACGGTTGAGCCATGCGCTCCCCGTCTCAGTCCGACGGAAGCTCCTGATCCCCCGGCTAATCGTCGAGCGAGACGGACTCGATGAGCGTCAGCCGTGCGCGGCCGCCATCACCCAGAGCGCCCGCCACTCCTGCCACCAGGCTCTCGGTGACGGCCATCGCCGCCACCAGCGAGTCGAACGGAGACGCTGACTGCACCCGGCAGGGCAATACCACCTTGGAGACCTTGGCGATCGGCGAGAGCCAGTTGTCCGTCATCAGGGCGACCGTCGCGCCCCGCCTGCTCACCGCTTGAGCGAAATGGAGGTTGGCATCGGTGTAGCGCCGGTAGTCGAACAGCACGAAGACGGACTGCGTACCGGCATCCGCCACGGCCACCAGACGCTCGGCCTCGTCTTCACCGATCATGCGGACACCGGCACGCAGCAGCCGCAGATGAAGAAGGAGGTAGTCGGCCAGCACATGGCTGAAACGCCCGCCGACCAGGCATACCGCGCGGCTGGTGTCGCTCAGCAGGTCCACCAGGGCCCTGAACTCCGACTCGGGGATCCCGTCGTAGGATGCGTCGATCATGTCGACAAAGGTCTGCCGGGTCTCGCGCAGGATGCCCTGCGGGTAGGCCGGAGGCTTCTCCTCGTACTGGACCAGGGGCGATCCGCCCTCGCTGTGCAGTTCGTGCAGCAAGACGCGCTGGAGACCGGGAAAACCCTCGAAACCGAGCCGGGTAGCGAAACGGATCACCGTCGGGGCGCTCACGTCGGCGGCGGCCGCCAGTTCGGCGGCCGTGGTGAGGCCGGCGGTCGGGTACTGCGCCAGGAGGGCCCGCGCCACTTTCCGCTCGCCAGGTGTCAGCCCGTCCATCTTGCCGAGCAGCAACTTGCGAACGGAGGCGAACTCGCCAGGAACCCCACTCATAGGCAGAGCCTACCGCTCCGCTCCTTCTTCCTTGATCCCCTCCCCTCCTCGTCCCGCCCCGTACCGCCCAACGAAGGAACCAAGCCCAGTGACCATCCCGGCAACCACGCCCGCCCCCGCCACGGACGTGCACATAGCCCGCACCGAGCGGTTCGCCGCCCACAACTACCACCCGCTGCCCGTGGTCCTCTCCTCCGGTGACGGCGCCTGGGTGACCGACATCGAAGGTCGCCGCTACCTCGACTGCCTGGCCGGCTACTCGGCCCTCAACTTCGGCCACCGCAACCCCCGCCTCCTGCGCCGGGCCACCGAGCAACTCAACCGCCTCACCCTGACCAGCCGAGCCTTCTACAACGACCAACTCGGCGGCTTCGCCGAGGCGTTGGCCGGTCTGTGCCACAAGGACCTGGTGCTGCCGATGAACAGCGGCGCCGAAGCCGTCGAAACGGCCATCAAGGTGAGCCGGAAGTGGGGATACGAGGTCAAGGGCATCCCCGCCGACTCCGCGCGCATCATCACCATGCACGGCAACTTCCACGGCCGGACCACCACCATCGTGAGCTTCTCCGACGACGACACGGCGACCGGAGGCTTCGGTCCCTTCGCGCCGGGCTTCGTCTCCGTCCCTTACGGAGACATCGAGGCCATCCAGCAGGTGATCAGCCCGAACACCGTGGCCGTGCTGTTCGAACCGATCCAGGGAGAGGGCGGAGTGGTGATCCCACCTCCGGGATTCCTTTCCCGACTCCGGGAGGTGTGCACGCGCAACAACATCCTCATGGTCGCCGACGAGATCCAGTCGGGCCTCGCCCGCACAGGGAAGACGTTCGCCTGCGACCACGAAGGCGTAGTCCCGGACATCTACATCCTCGGCAAGGCCCTCGGCGGCGGGATCCTCCCCGTCTCCGCCGTGGTCGCCGACAGCGACATCCTCGGCGTGGTCACGCCCGGAACCCACGGGTCCACCTTCGGGGGCAACCCACTGGCCTCGGCCGTCGGAGCTGAAGTCGTGGCCATGCTCCAGACCGGCGAGTACCAGGCCCGCGCGCATGAGTTCGGAGAGCGACTGCGCGCCGGACTCGGCGGGCTCATCGGCTCGGGCCTGTCGGAAGTCCGCGTCCGCGGCCTGTGGGCCGGAGTGGACATCGCCCCGGGCCACATGACCGGCCGCGATGCCTGCGCCGGACTCCTCGCCCGCGGCGTGCTGGCCAAGGACACACACGGCTCGACCGTGCGCTTCGCCCCTCCGCTCGTCGCGTCCGAGGCCGACATCGACCTTCTCGTCAACGCGGTCGGAGAGGTCGTGCGCAACGGCTGAACCGTAGGCGGCTACCAGGGTCCTTCTGTCGGATCTCCGCCAGAAGGACCGCGTCGGCGAAGGACCGCCCTCCGTCCCGCCCGCAGAGATCGCTGGTGGCGATGAACACGGAGTCTGCGGTCAATAGAAGGATGCGCGGCCAACATTTTTTCGTGAAGCATATGCTTCACCAGCCGCTGTTCACGGTGCTAGCGTAATGAACACTTCACCGTGGACGACGGGAGGAGTAGGCGCAGAGCGCTCTCGCCCCAGCCCGGCGCGAGGCCCGGTCTGCTGACCAGTCGTGGAGCGAAACAGACTCGACGAACATCAGCCGTGTGCGGCCGCTCTTCACCCAGAGTGCCCGCCACGCCCGCCACGCCCGCCACGCCCGCCACGCCCGCCACGCCCGCCACGAGACTCTCGGTGACGGCTGCAACAGCCGCAGAGGAAGACCATTCTCAAGACTGGGCCGCCGCGTCTCCGGGGCCGGCAGTCGACCACATCCGTGTACATCCTGACGCGATCAAAGCCACCCCCGGACAGGCCCTAGTCGCAACCGTCGCCTTTCGGCGGTTTTCCGACAACCGAAGACGGAGCCGGGAACGGGAGCCGGGCGTCCGCCAATCACCAAAGGGCAGCACATGACCAGCACAGAGAACGTGAACCACACCGGCAAGACCAGACGCGACCTGCCGATTTGGGTTGCAGGGGCACTCTCGCTCGGCACGGTCGGCCCCACCCTGGCGATGTCCGGCAATGGGCAGGGCTTGGTCGCCTCGGTCGGGAAGGCGGTGCCCCTGGTCTTCCTCATCGGACTGATCGGGGTATCCCTGGTCGGCTACAGCTTCGTTCGGCTGACCCGGCACCTGAATCAGGCGGGGTCCGCCTATGCCCTGGTCGGCCGGACACTGGGCCGGCGGACCGGCGTCTTCGCCGGCTTCGCCATGATCGGCGCCTACGTCGGGTTCTCCATCGGCTGTCTGGCGTTGACGGCATCGTTCGTGAACGCCTTCCTGGCGCAGATGCAGCCTGGCAGCCAAGAACCCTTCCAGGTGCCGTGGCTTGTCACGGTGCTGGTGCTCACGGCGGTCTCCTTGGCGTTTGCCGGTCGCGACGTCTCCTTCATCGCAAAGACACTGCTCGTCCTGGAAGGCATCGGCATCATTGCCATGCTGGTTCTCATCGGTGTCATTGTCGGCCACGGAGGAGCCCCCTCTACCGGCATGGACATGTCGGTCTTCACGTTCTCCGGTGGCCTCGGCGCGAACGCCGTGCTCGGCGGTGTCGTCGCCGCCTTTCTCTCGTGGGCCGGCTTCGAGGCATGTGCGTCGATGAGCGAAGAAACATCGGACCCGGGCCGCAACATCCCCCGCGCTCTGACCGGCACGCTGATCGCGACAGGCGTGGTCTTCGTCGTCGTGATGTTCGCGCAGACAATCGGCTTCGGAACCGACAAAGCGGGCCTCGAGGCATTCCGCACCTCGGACAACACCCTCGGAGACCTTGCGGACCGGTACATCGGTTCGGGGTTCGCTCTCGTGGTGGTCTTCACTGCGACGATCGCGGCGTTCGCTTGACACATGGCCACCGCCGCGACCGCCGGCCGCATCATGCAGACCCTCGCCCGGGACGGCGTCGGTCCGTCCTGGCTCGGCAAGATCCACGAGCGCACGGGCGGGCCCCGCCGGGCCATGTGGGCCGTGGTCGGCGTCGCCTTCCTCATGAACGTGGTGTGCTCGGTGACGGGCTGGCCCGACATGGGCACGGGCAATGGCGCGAACGACGCGTACTTCCTGTTCGCCATCGCCGGTTCGTTCTGCCTGATGGTCACCTACCTGGTAGTCGAAGTCGCCACACTCCACTTCGTCGGCTCTTCCCGCTTCGACCACATCCATGGCGGCCGCGGACGCGTACTCGGCGTCGTGCTGCCCACACTGGGCGCTGCGGTAATCCTGGTCGTCCTGTGGTTCAACGTACGGGACGCCGATTCGCCCGCCTCCGCTGCCATGCTCGGCGTCTACTGGTGTGCGGTCGGCGTCCTGGTCGGGCTGCTCGTCGGAAAGACTGACCGCACCGTCGATGGAGGGCTGGCAGAGGAGATCGGCGAAGCCCGGGTGGGAGAATCACGATGACCGCAACCCCACCCCAACACGCGGCAGAGGAAGACTCGTCCGCTGCCGCCACCATCACTGAGCGCGACGCTCAGGTCATCGCCGGCGTCCAGAAGCTGCGCTACTTCCCGTTGGAAGTGGCCACGGGCCGCGGCGCCATCCTGATCGAGCCCGGCGGCCGGGAGCTGATCGACCTCTCGGCGACCTGGACGGCCAGTGGGCTGGGGCATGGGCACCCGGCGGTGACCGAGGCGATCGTGGCCGCCGCGCAGGCCCCGCCGGGTGCGAGCATCCTCTCCGCCGTTCACGAGGAAGCGGTCGCGTTCGCCGAGGAGTTGCTGGCGCTCACCCCCGGGCCCGCAGATCGCCGCGTCTACCTCGGACACGCCGGTTCCGACGCGAACGACGCCGTGCTGAGGGCATGCCGGGCCCGGCGTGGCTTTCGCCGGATCATCGCCTTCGAGAACGGCTACCACGGCGGCACCGGAGTCGCCATGGGAGTGTCGGGTGTGCACATCGACGGCGGAGCCGTTCCGGACCCGTACGTGACGCTGGTGCCCTACCCGACCCCCTTCCATGCGGCGGACGGGGACGCTGCGGCCGACCTCGTCCGAAGCCTGAGCGCTGTCGAACAGGAGTTGAGCAAGGGCGACGTGGCCTGCCTCATCGTCGAGCCCCTGCTCGCCGACGGCGGGCTGGTTGTGCCGCCGGACGGTTTCCTGGCCGGGGTGAGCAATCTCTGCCGCCTCTACAACACTCCACTGGTCTGTGACGAAGTCAAGGTCGGACTCGGCAGAACAGGGATGCTGCACGCGTTTGAGCACGACGGGGTCACGCCCGACATCATGACGTTCGGCAAGTCTCTCGGGGCGGGTCTACCGCTGTCCGCGGCCGTGGGCCCCTCCGACTATCTCGACGAGCCGGTCGGCTCTTCTCTACTGACGACCGCCGGCAATCCCATTTGCGCCGCGGTCGGCCGGACCGTGCTGCGGATCTTGGTGGAGGAGCAGCTACCCGAGCGTGCGGCAGCGACAGGAGCGCGTTTCCTGGTGGGACTCGGAGAACAACTGGCCCGCTACGCCACCTTCCGCGGCGGCCATATCGGTGACCTCCGCGGGCGAGGGCTGGCGATCGGTGTCGAGATCACCAACCCGGGGACGCAGCAGCCGGACGCGTCGGCCGCGGCCGCGATCGCACGGCGGGCATGGGAGTTGGGCGTCGTTGTGTACGTGGTCGGCGGCAACGTTCTGGAGATCACCCCGCCGCTGGTGATCGACGACGCCCAGATCGACCGGGCCGTCGAGGTGCTTGCCCAGGCAGTGTCGGACGTGACGGGTGGAACCTAGTGTCCTGCGCCGCGTCGTGGCGACCTGTCCCCGAGTGCTGGACACCTCCTCCCCGGCCCTGGTTGGGCCCAGGTCTGGAGAACCATCTCGTCCGTCAGGCTCGTCCGCCGGGGAGGACTTGCCCGACCCGCCGGCGCCAGTGATGCCGATAGGTGCCCAGAGCGACTGACGCTCGTCATCGGCTGCGGCTGCGCGCCCGCGGGCGGCCATTTCATGCGGTGTCGATCCGAGCCGTCTTCTCGAGTGCCTTCCTCAAGCGGAAGTCTCACACCAGGCTTGCGTGATCTTCCGAGCCTGCTGTGTCAACGCTTCGCGCAGCGTGTCGGCGGCGTCGGAGACGGTGGAACGGAGCATGACGACGCTGATACGACGGGCCAGCGGTGGTCCGTCGACGGGACGGATGGCGAGGTCGAGGTCGGACTCGTGGCCGGTGAGCGCGAGCCGGGGGATCAGGGCGACCGCGGTCCCAGCCGCGACGAAGCCCTTGAGCATGCCGTAGTCGTCGGTGCGCATGACCCGGACGGGCTCGAAACCCTCCTGCGCACACGCCCAGCCGAGGGCGCGATCGCAGGGGTCCCAGTCACTGGTGCCCATGATCCAGCCCGCATCGCGCAATTGGCCCAGCGGGACGCGGTCCAGACCGGCGAGCGGGTGGTTGCCGGGCAGCGCCAGCAGCAGCGGATCGTCGAGCAGGTGGTGCAGTGCGAACTCCTCACCGAGGTCGAGGGGTTCACCCGGCTGGGAGTAGACCAGGGCGATCTGCACTCCGCCACCGCGCAGCGCCTTGACCAGGGTGGGCAGTTCCCCCTCGGCGAGCGAGACCCTGACCCCATCCGCGGCCAACTGCCGTACCGCGGGCGGGAGCAGCAGCGCCCCGGCGGTCGGGAAGGTGCCGACGTGCAGCGACTTCGCGCCGTGCTCGACCAGCGCGCGGACCTCCTGCTCAACCAGTCCCACGCGATCGAGCACCGCTTCCGCGTGGTGAAGCGCCAGCCTGCCGACTTCGGTGAGGTGGACGCCGCGCGGACCTCGGTGCACCAGCCGGGCGCCGAAGTGCGACTCGATCGCGGCAAGGTGGTGCGCGATGGTCGGCTGGCTGTAGTGCAGTGACCGTGCGGCGGCCGCGAGCGAGCCCTCGCGGGCGATCGCCCGCAGCACCTCGAACTGCCGCAGCTCCAGCACCGTTGATCGCCATACCTTCTATGGAGGATCGCTGAGGAATCCAGTATTCCTCTTCTTTTGGTCCGGTGCCAGTCTCGACCTGTGTTCACGCAGCTTCCCTCCCCCGCCCAGTCCTCCGCGCCCTACGCCGACGCCCTGACCACTCTCGCGCGGGCCCCGTAGCTGCGGCTGGACGTCCCCGGCCGCGCCACGGACCCGAACGCCTTCGCGCGGCTGAAGAGCGTCGATCAAGTCGATGGAGGGTCGCTCCCCGACATCGACGCGGAACTCACGGCACCAGCGCACGACTTGCTCGTGCTCCTTTTCACCCGTGACGCGGCCCCGGCCTTCTGGACGCGGTTGCGGTGGGGTGAGCGTGCCGAGACGGCAAAGATGGGTCCGCCAGAAGGGTGCCGGCGCTGCGTCCGTGTGCCGCTGCCATGCAAGGCAGCCTGATCTCCATCTGGGACGCTGCGCAGCCACATGGTGCGCCAGGACGGTACGCGCCGCGATTCGCTGTACTACAGCGTCCTCGCGGACGAGTGGCCATCCGTGCGCGACAAGCTGCTCACCCGGGTCGCGGCCAAAGCCACTGTCTGATCGTGCAGTTGTCCTCACGGCGCGAGGAGGACTCGCTTCCGCAAGAGAGCGAAGCCTGCACGGCCGAACATATGGCGCTTGAGTGCGCTCACCCTGGCGATCGGTGAGCATGATCGCGAAGGAGCGGCCATGCCGGCTGAGTGGTTCGAATTCGGGGCACTGGGAGCGGACGGTCTTGAGCTGGAGCTGTTCGGGCTCAGGACCTCTCCCCTGAGGTTTGTCCGGACGTACGGCAGGGGTGCTTTCGGTTACTGACCGGCCCCAGGGGTGATCAGAGCACGGTGGATACGGTCCATGGCAGTGGCGGCATCCACGGTGGCGGCTATCCGCACCGCAGGGCGTTGGTCGGGAATGCCCCCGTGGCCGGTGCTGAACTTCCGTTCGTCGATCAGTGTGGCGCCACGCGCATGTCCCGCGAGTTCGACAATGACCTGGCGCTCCTCGTATGTCGCCAAGGACTCATCAACCATGATGGCCGCAGCGAGTGGGTCGTGCAGGATACAGCCGACGGTGCCGTGAGCGTCACTGTAGAGGGCAACGTAGGTCCCGAGCACCGATGAGGCGAAGCGGGCCGCCGGGGCGACCGCATCCGCGATCCGCTTCAGCCAGGATGCGTCAGCCCATGCGTGTCCGGTCACGTCCAGCGGCACCACGATCAGGTCGAACCCCGCGCGCAGCACCTCCTCCGCTGCCTCCGGATCATGAACGGAGTTCGCCTCGGCCCAGGCACTGACATTGCCCGGGACGTGGAACGCACCTCCCATGAACACCACACGGCGCAGGAGTCGAGGGAGGTTGGGCTCCAGCCGAAGGGCGAGGACGATGTTGGTCAGCGGCGCCAGGGCGAGCAACGTCAGTTCTCCCGGTCGTTGCCTGGCCAGGCGCACTAGCTGCTCCGCTGCTGATTCCGCGCTGACCTCTCGCGGTGACGCAGGCCCCGCCCTGCCGCCCAGGCCATCCTCCCCGTGGACGAACTCCGCCGTCCGCAACGGCTGCTGAAGAGGAGCTGGATGCCCCACGGCAACCGGTACCTGATCCAGGCCGGCGACGTCGAGCACACGTAAGGCGTTGGCCGCCGCCACGGCAGTGGGCACATTGCCGTGCGCGGCTCCGACGGCGACGATCTCGACGTCCGGCTGGGCGGCCAGGAACAAGATGGCCCAGGTGTCATCCACCCCGGGGTCCGTGTCGATGACCACGGACAGACGGGTGGAAGTGGCAGGCGGCATGCGGGGCTCCTCTTATTCCCTTTTTGTCCTGTGGACCTGGCGGATACCGAGTCTTCACCCCCGCTACTGTTCCGTCATCCTGGCAACAGCGAAACCGTTTTCCCGGTCAACCCACCCCTTGTCCGGAGGCCAGGGCCGACCGCGAAGGCACCCACGGGGTGTCGGCCGGCCTCCGGAGCGGACGCACCGGACCCGGCCGGCCTGCGGGGCGGCCGAGCTCGGTCAGGACCGCCGGGTCCAGCCGATCGGACATCCGGGCCGGTCCCAGGAACCCGTACCGGGGCCGCCGCGGTGCGCGCGGCGGCCCCGGTACGGGCTCGGGCTCGGGCTCGGGCTCGCGGCAGCCCCGCCACCGCAGAGGTCGCCACCGTGGCCGTTCACTCAGCGGGACGCCAAGAGTCCGTACAGCAAAGGGATCCGCGGCTCCGGCAGCCGCCACCAGCCGGACGCGGCGCGCGTCATGTGTGGCCAGCGCGGCCAGGGCAGTTCAGGGCTCTCGCGCAACCGCCGGATGTCCAGACCCGCTCCGGTCAGGGCACTGACGACCTCGCCCAGCCCGTGCATCCACTCGTAGCTGTCGGTGGCGCCCTCGACGGCCGGGCCGTCGGTGTAGGTGTGTGTCGCGTCGCGGTGTACGGGGCCGCTGCCACCCAGGTAGTCATGCCTCAGCAGGAGTTCGGGTCCTTCCCCGGGGGCGGGCTTGGGGCCCAGCGAGTTGAGGAGCGGGTGGAACTCCGCGACGTACAAACGGCCGCCGGGACGCAGCAGTCCGGCGACGACACCGGCCCAGCGGTCCAGGTCGGGGAGGTAACACAGGGCGCCCTTGCCCGTGTAGACGACGTCGAACCGCCGTCCGCCGAGGGCCTCCACGGCGTCGTACACATTGGCCTGCACATATGTCACGTCCAAGCCCGCACGCGCCGCGATGCCGGTGGCCGCCGTCACAGACTCCGCGGAGAAGTCCAGGCCGACGGTCCGCGCCCCGCGCTGCGCGAAGGCGATCGTCTCCGTGCCGAGGTGGCACTGAAGGTGCAGCACGTCGCGGCCGGACACCTCGCCGAGGTCGTCCCACTCCCAGGGGGCGAACCAGCGGGACGGGTCCGGCTCCTCCTCGATCCCGTAGAACCGGCTGGCGAGGTGGACGGGGGTCCGGGCATCCCAGTTCGCCTGGTTGGCCTTCATCATCCGCTCGTACGCGTCGGTCATGGCCTCACTATGGCAGGCGTCCGCAAGGAGGCGGGGAAACCCCCGGGAAGCGTACCGACCCTGACGTCAACCCAACGATTGATCAACAACTGGGCAACAGTCGTTCCGCTTCGGTGGAGTTGGCGTCGTGCGGGATGTGAGGGTGCGACGTATGACTTCCCGATCCACCCCCCATGCCCTCGCCGTCTGTGCCGCCCTGGCGCTCGTACCGCTGGCCGGATGCGGTCCGGAGGGCGGCGATGCGTCCTCGAAGGGCGGGACGTCGGCCGCCGGGCAGCCCAGTGTTCCCACCGAGAGCCGGGCGCCGGACCGTGGCAAAGGGTCGAAGGACCCCGATGACCTCAACGGGGACGGCCACCGTGACCTGGTGGTGCCGCTCACCGCCAAGCGGGATACGAACACCGTCGACGGCAGCGACGAACGGGCCGGGGCGGTGTACGGCTCGGCCAAGGGGCTCGACCCCGCGACGCGCGCCGTGTACGGGCGCGGCGACCTGGGACTGCCCGAACCGGCGGCGAATCCCCCGGTGGACGCCGGACGGTCCGAATCCCTCTCCGAGAAGGACGTGGTCACCGCCGATCTGGACGGAGACGGGTTTTCGGACATCGTCTCGACCGTGACGGTGGGAGAGAGCGTGGAGGACGGCAACATCAGCGCGTCGCCGTCAGTCCCGCACGTGACCTGGGGCGGGCCCGGCGGGCCGGGGAAGGGCGCCAAAGCCACCCCGGTGCGGCTGCCGGAGAGCGCGTCCAAGCTGGGCGTGACCTCCGTGGTGCGCGGCGACTTCGACGGGGACGGTCACCACGACCTCGCGGGGTTCGCCCAGAACCAGTCCTCCATGGTGCTGCTGTACGGCCCGTTCACCCGGGGCGGCGAGCCCAAGCGCGCCGACACCTCCCTGCCGTGGACGGACGGGGACCTGGTCGCGGACGACATCGACCCCACCGGCAAGGCCCGTGCGACCTCTCTGCTGGTTCACGGCATCAGCGACGGTGAACAGGCCCCGAACACCCTCCACCTGGCCCGCCGCGGCACCGGCCCGTCCGTCGAGGGCCGGAAGCTGCGCGGCGGGAACGCCCACGCCTTCGGCGACTTCGACGGCGACGGGCAGCGCGATGTGGCCGTGGGGGACGACGGCAGCCGCAATGACGAGCCCGGTGAGGGGACGGAACCGGGGAACGTCGACGGAAAGCTGACCGTGTATCCGGGCAGCGGCGGCGCGCCGGTCGCACACGAGCTGCCCGAGGCGCCCAAGGGCGCGAGCACCCCCTACGGGCCCGGTCCCGTCGCGGCCGCCGACCCGGACGGCGACGGCCGCGACGGGATCCTGGTCGCCACGTACGAGGGGGCCACGCTCATCGACGGCGACAAGCGCACCCAGGTCACACGCCAGGGGCCCGAAGAGGCGGATGGTGCGAAGACACCGAAGAAGTGGCGGCACGCCCGGCCCGCGGGCGCCGCCGACTTCGACGGCGACGGCAAGGACGAACTGATCATGAACTGGGGGTCCGGCACCTCGTTCGGCCTCTACGGCGAGCAGCCCACACACTGGTGGATCACCGACGGCACCACCTCCCGGGACAAGACCTCCTTCATAACGGCGAAATTCGTGACCGATTAGCCGTCCGATCGATCATGTGACTCTGTCCCGTGCCCGGGTCGTTGTGCCGGGCATGGGACGGGGTGATCTGACGGGTGCCGGGATTGCGCCGTGAGGCGCTGTTGTTTCGAGCGGCGGACAGCAGCCCCGCGTCGTCATAGAAGCGCAGCGTGGTGGCGGGGATGCCGGTGCGCTCGGCAAGCTGGGAGATTCGCATCGTGCTCACGCCCCCGAACGTAAACCTTCGACCCGACTCGAAGGTCAAGCCCAGCAGGACAGCCGGTGCCCGCCGCGTCCGCCGTCGCGGAGCTCATCACGGTGTGCCGGTGTGGCCCCAGAGCGACATCGGGTCATGACGCGGCATCGCGCGAGCTGTCGTCGGGCCCGGCGATGCCGTCGGCGCGATGCGGCCCTGGCACGTTGAGCCCGTAGTGTGCGCCGATCATCCGCAATGTGAAGCACGCGACGGCCGCCCCCAGCGCGGCGGGCACACCGTAGACGCCGGTACGTTCACACGCGACGGTGATCCCCGCCCCCAGCAGCGCGGGGATGGCGTACAGGTCTGCGTACAGCACTGTCGGCAAGCGCAACACCAGTACATCGCGCAACGTACCACCGCCGACGCCGGTCACCACGCCGAGCAGCACCGCCTGCGGCGCGCCGATGTGATACTCCAGCGCGGTGATCGCGCCGGTGACCGCGAACAGGCTGAGGCCGGCCGCGTCGAACACCGTGATCAGCGTCCGATAGCGCTCCAGGTGCCGCCACAGCAAGAACGTGACCATGCCGCCGGCCACCGCGACCGCCAGGTACCGCCAGTCGCTGAACGTCGCCGGGGGCAGTGCGCCGGCGAGTACGTCCCGGAGCACCCCGCCGCCCAGGGCGGTCACCATGGCGAGCGCGAGCACACCGACGATGTCCAGACGTGCCACTCGCGTCGCCGTGAGCGCGCCGTTCAACGCGAACGCGAAGGTGCCCAGCAGGTCGAGCACGAGGTGCAGCATTCCATGGCCATGCATCGCTGTCCCTCACACGTCCCGCCGTCGCTCGTCCTGACGCCCTCGGCACTGTCTCACCAGGTCACAGTGCGCGCACCGCATTGACCCAATCGGCCGACACGCGAACGGCCGACACGCGATGCACGACCCGTCGCCCCGCTGGCACCCTGGACCCCAGCGGGATCAATGGCGGACGAGTGACATCCGGTGGGGGTGCGAGCGGAGGGCAACGCCGTGACAGCACGTGGCTGTGGCACGGAACAGGGCGCGGTGGTGCTGATCGCCGGACAGAGCTGGGACGGACTCGCGGACCGGCCCTCCGGGCACACCGAGGTGGCGGTGCGCGACGGCCGGATCGCCGAGGTCGGGCCGGCTGTCGACCGCACCGGCGCCGAGGTGGTCGAACTCGGCGACCGCATGCTGATGCCGGGGCTGATCGACTGCCACGTCCACACCACCGTCGATCCCACCCGGCTCCTGCGGGCCTTCGTGTCCGACGGGTCGGCGGCGGTGGCGCTGCACGCCTTGCCGGTATTGCGCGACCTGCTCCACCGTGGCTTCACCACGATCCGCGACCTGGCCACCTTCGCCGCCGAGCCGGTCACGCTGTACCTGCGCGATGCCGTCGCCCGTGGTCACATCGTGGGGCCACGGATGATCGTCGCGCCGTACCTGATCTCCGCGCGGGGCGCGCATGGCGACGCCTCGACGTTGCTGGCGTCACACTTCAACCGTGAGATCGGCGCGCTGGCAGACGGCGCGGACGAGATCAGGCGCAGGGTGCGCGAGAACATCCGGGCCGGCGCCGACTGGATCAAGTTCGGCGCCACCGGCGGCTTCGCCACTCCCGCCGACGATCCCGCACAGACCACCTACACGCAGGAGGAGATGAACGCGCTGGTCGCCACAGCCCACGACCTGGGCATCCCCTGCACGCCGCATGCCTACGGCGACGAGGGCGTCTCGCGTGCCGTCAACGCCGGTGTTCGCTCGATCGAGCACGGCAACCTCGCTTCGGCATCGACACTGGACCGGATGGCCGAACGGGGTGTGTTCCTCGTTCCGACCCAGTTCATGGTCCTCGACGCGCTCGACCACCTCGACGACGACACCTACTGGGAGGGCAAGGATCCAGCGGAACGGGTGAAGTTCACCCGCTACACGGACCAGCTCCGCCGGTCGGCGCACAACGTGGCCGCGAGCAACGTTCGCATCGCGTTCGGCACCGATGCCGGCATGTTTCCGCACGCCGACAACTGGCGCGAGTTCCCGGCGCTGGTCAAGACCGGTATCGCCAACGTGCGGGCCCTTCGCGCTGCCACCAGTGTCGCCGCCGACCTGCTCGACCGGCCCGATCTCGGACGCCTCCGGCCCGGTGCGACCGCCGACCTGGTCGCGCTGCCCGGCGACCCCTTCGACGACATCACGGCCGTTGCGGGCATCGACTTCGTCATGCGGGACGGTGCCGTGCACCGCACTCCCGTCCAGTGACAGGAGACCTCCGACCGCGCTGTCCACCCCGTTCCACCATGACTGAGGGGACATTCGAGGGGATGGCGACGCTGTTCTTCTCTTCTCGCCCGCTTCGCGAGCGCCGGCTGCCGGCTACTCAGGAGTGAGCTGGAGGTGGGTCCCGTGAAACCGCGCGAGCCCACTCCGCGAGCGGGGTGGGCTCGTCTACTGAGCGCCGGGCATGCCTTGCACCTGCATCTCCCCGCAGGAAGCGGGGCGTCTTTCCTTGGACCACCAACGCGCGATGGGCTGCCCGGAGTTCGGGCGACCGCGACAAGATCCACTATAGCGCACGGCACCTGTCGAGGTGGTCTGCGGACCCGGGCCCGGAACGGCACCGCGCTCGTCGGACTACAAGCGCCGCAGCAGCCGGTACATCGCCTCCGCGGACTCGGCCATGGCGGCCAACGAGCAGGATTCATCGGTGACATGGGCCTGGTCCGGGTCACCCGGACCGTACACCACCACCGCCGGATCGCCGAGCCGGCCGGTCAGCACCGAGGCATCGGTGAAGTAGGTCGCGTACTCGGCCGGGCGGGCCGAGGAGCCGGGGGCCAGGATCTCCCGCGCGGTGGCGGCGGCCGACGGGTCGGTGGCGACGCCGGGCAGGTCCAGGAGCGGTTCGAGGCCGATGCCGTCGCCGCACAGCCGGGCGATCTCGGCGATCGCCTCGTCCCGTCCGAAGCCGGGAACGGTGCGTACGTCCAGCCGCATCTCGGCGCGGTCCGGCACCAGGTTGGGCTGCTCGCCCGCGTGGAACGTGCCGATGTTGACCGTGGCCGGGCCGTGGGTCGGGCTCACCGGCCAGCCACGGTGCCCGTGGATCCTGCTCGCCGCGGCGGCGAGCGCGGCGATGGCGTTGCGGCCCAGCTCCGGACGGGAACCGTGCGCGGAGACCCCACGGGCCGTCGCGGCGAGCCACAGCACGCCCTTGTGGCCGAGGACGGTCCGGTTGCCGGTCGGCTCGGCCACGATGAGCAGGTCGGTGGGGGTGAGCGACGCCGCGTCGATCTCCTCGGCCCCATGGCAGCCGGTCTCCTCGCCGAAGGTGAAGACCATCTGTACGGCGGTGTCCCGCGGGCTTTCCCGGGCGGCCCGTAGCGCCGCCTCGACCTGGCAGGCCACGCCCGCTTTCATGTCGCTGCTGCCGCGGCCGAGCAGCCGGCCGTCGCGCAGTTCCCCGCTCATCGGGTCGAACGACCAGCCCGACGGGTCGGCGGGCACCGTGTCCAGGTGTCCGGTGAAGGTGACCGGCACCCGTGGTACCGCGGGCCCGAACCGCGCGATGACGTTCGCCCGGCCGGGTATCGGCTCCTCGACCCGGACGTCGAACCCCGCGCCG
Organism: Streptomyces niphimycinicus; assembly: GCF_018883605.1. Classification (GTDB taxonomy): domain Bacteria; phylum Actinomycetota; class Actinomycetes; order Streptomycetales; family Streptomycetaceae; genus Streptomyces; species Streptomyces niphimycinicus. Next base: position 42,150 of record NZ_JAHLEM010000025.1, read on the forward strand.
TCCAGCCGGTCCGCCACCAGTGCGGCGGCCGGTGCCTCCCGGCCGCCCCGGGTGTCGATCCGCACCAGCCGCCGTGCGAGGTCCGTCGCACCGCGCCAGGTGTCCGCATCGTCCATCGGGGTCCTCCTGGGATTGTGGTGAGTCGCCGTCATATGCGGTCCGGGGGCGCCTGGGCGGCCCGGGTGCTGTCGCGCACCACCAGGGTCGGCACGAGTGAGATATGCGCGTGCGGGCCGCGCTCGGCGTCCTTGGCCAGGCTCGCCGCGGCCAGCAGCCGTACCGCCTCCGCGGCGATCCGGTCGCGGGGCTGATGGACCGTGGTCAGGGCCGGCTCGGCCAGCCGGGAGAACTCGATGTCGTCGTAGCCGGTCACCTGCACCTGCCGGGGCACCGCGAAACCGTGGGCTCGGCAGGCACGCGTGGCCCCGAGCGCGATCAGGTCATCGGCGCATACGAGCGCGTCCGGAAGGCCGCCCTCCGCGATCAGCCGGGCCACGGCGGCCTCGCCCCACTCCACGCTGTAGTCCCCGAGCAGCACCTGGTCCGGCTTCACCTCGATGTTCAGCTCCTCGGCGCGCCGCCGGAACCCGGCGAACCGCTGCTCCGTGGAGGAGTGGGTCATCAGCGAGCCGATGAAGGCCGCCGACCGCGCCCCGCCGTCGTGGAGGTGGTCCATGACCTGCCGCATCGCGGCGACGTCGTCGACGCCCACCCAGTCGGTGGTGGTGTCGTCGACGAAACGGTCGAGCTGGACGAGCGGCAGCCGCTCCGCGGTCTGCTGCACGGCGGGCCGGCTGTCGACGCCGTGGCTCGGGCTGACGATGATGCCGTCCACGTTGCGCGCGGCGAGCGAGGCCAGTCGGCGCGCCTCGATCCGCGGGTCGGAGCGCGCGTCGCACAGGAACAGCTCCTTGCCCTCCTTGCCCAGGGCGTGTTCCACGCTCTCCACCAGGGAGGTGAAGAACGGGTTGGTGATGCTGGGCACGACCATCCCCACGGTGTCGGTACGACTGTTGCGCAGTGCCCTGGCGATGACATTGACCTGGTAGCCCAGGTCGTCGGCGGCGCGGCGGACCTTGCGTTCGACCGCGGCCGAGACCTGGCCCCGGCGGGAGAGCACCCGTGACACGGTGGCGGTGGAGACACCGGCCCGCTCGGCGACCTGAGCGATCGTAACCCGTTGCAATCGATTACCTTCCTGCCGGGAAACATGGCGGTCACCTGGCTCCAACACCGAGGTGACCTGGCGCGTTGAATCAGCATAGAGCCTTGACACGGCACCTGACCCCTGCCTACGGTCCTCCGCAACTCGACTGTAATCGATTGCATTGAGGTGGCGTGATGACGACATCCGCGAACACGAGCGACCTCGGGGTGTTCCCACCCCGGCCGAACGCGATCAAGGAGCTGTTCGGCACCCCGAAGGTCGTCATCGGCGTGGTGCACCTGCCACCGCTGCCCGGCAGCCCGCATTACGAGGGCACCCCGCTGGACGAGATCTGCGCCTTCGCGGTCGAGGAGGCGCGGGCCTATCTGGAGGGCGGATGCCACGGACTGATCGTGGAGAACCACTGGGACATCCCGTTCCTCAAGCCGGGCGAACACGGCTATGAGACATCGGCGGCGATGGCCGTGGTGACCGACCGGGTGCGGCACGCCGTGCTGGAGGGGGCCGGCGGCAAGCTGGGGGTCAGCGTGCTGTCCAACGCCGCCGAGTGCGCCATCGCCTCCGCCTGGTCCGGCGGCGGCGGATTCGTCCGGGTCAACCAGTGGGCCAACGCCTATGTCGCCAACGAGGGCATCATCGAGGGCCAGTCGGCACACGCCAGCCGCTACCGCAGCCGGATCGGTGCCGGTCCGGTCAAGGTATTCGCCGATGTGCACGTCAAGCACGGTTCGCATGCCATCGTCGCCGACCGCACACTGGCCGAACAGACCGAGGACGCCGAGTTCTTCGGCGCCGATGTGCTGATCGCCACCGGCTCCCGGACCGGGGACGCCGCCTCGATCGAGGAGGTCGAGGGCATATCCGCCCACACCACCCTGCCGGTGGTGATCGGCTCCGGTATCACCGCTGGCAACATCGGCGGCCTGCTGCCCGCCTGCGACGGGGTGATCGTCGCCTCCTCGGTGAAGGACAACGGCCGCTGGTGGGGCCGGGTCGACCGGGCCAAGGTCCGCGAGCTGACCACCGCGGCGGCCAAGGCCGGAGTGGTGCTCCCGTGATCGTCTTCTGCGGGTACGCCAACATCGACCTGACCGTCGGTGTGCCCGCGCTGCCCGCTCCCGGTGACCGAGTTCAGGCGACCGCCATCCGCCACGGCCACGGCGGGATGGCCGCCAACGCCTCGGCGGCCGCGGCCCGGACGGGGGCCGACGCGTGGTTCGCCGGTGTGGTCGGACCGGAGCCGCGGAGCACGGCGTTCCTCGCCGCACTCGCCGCCGACGGGGTCCGCACCGACTGGACCGCCCGCACCGGCACCCTCACCACCGCCGTCGTGCTGCTCACCCCGGACGGCGAACGCGCCGTCATCAGCCAGGACGACGAGCTGGACGCCCGGCACATCACCCGTACGGTACGGGCCGCGCGCGAGGCCGGGGCGGACTGGCTCTACCTCGACGGCTACCGCTTCCCCGAGGCCGCCGCCGCCGTGGCCGAGGCCGCAGCCGACGCCCCGCCCGGAACGCCCGGACCGGGCCTGGTGGTGGACCTCGACGGCTGCGACCGGGCGGAGGCGATGCGCACCGCGCTGTCCGCGGCCGATCACGCCGTCGTCGGCCGGCCGCTGGCCATCGCGCTGCTGGGCGGAGAACCGGCCCTGGCCCGGGCCGCCGCCGACCTGGACGTCCATCTGGTCGTGACCGACGGCTCGCGCGGCTGGACCCTGCTGACCCCGGCCGGTGAACGCCACGACGGTCCGGCGATCGAGGTGGAAACGGTCGACGCCACCGGGGCCGGAGACTGCTTCACCGGCGCATACTGTGCCGAACTGGACCGGGGCCGGTCCCCGCTGGAGGCAGCGCGCTTCGCCGCCGTCGCCGCCGGCCTGTCCTGTACCCGCCCCGGCGCCCGTGACGGGCTGCCCGACCGGCGGGCCATCGAATCCTGGCTCGCGGCCCACCCCCCGTCCGAAACCCCGGAGCCGACCCGCACCCCGTAGGACAAGGAGAGCAGATGCGCCAGAAAGTGACGGCCGTGGTCGCGCTGGGCCTGCTGCTGACGACCGTCGGCTGCGACACCCAGGCCCGCCGCGAGATGGCGGCCGAGAAGAAGACCACCGAGCAGGGCCCGCCGCCGCCCGCGGAGGTCGCCCGCTCCTGTACCGTCCGCGGCCACGCTCCGAAGATCGGCATCGTGCCCATCAACCTCCAGGCGCTGTTCTTCAACCAGATCAACACCGGCGCCCGGACCGTGGCCCACAAGGCCGGGGTCAAAACCCAGATCGTCAACGGCAACGACGACTCCGCCACCCAGGCCAACGCCATCGACGACCTGGTGGCCAACCACTACGACGCCATCATCGTGGACGCGGTCGACACCGAGGGCATCAAGCCCGCCATCCGCCGGGCCAAGGCCGCGGGCGTCCCGGTCGTCGCCGTGGACGCCACCATCGACGACCCCGCGGTCTCCGCCCAGGTCGGCGTCGGCAACGCGGAAGGCGGCCGGCGCATCGGCGAGGCCCTGCTGAAAACGGCCGGCAACCGCGGTGGGATCGGCGTCGTCGGCGCGCTCAACAGCACCATCCAGAATGAGCGGCAGAAAGGATTCACCAATACCGTCACCGCCAAGGGCATGAAGATCCAGAACGTGGTCGACGGCCGCAATATCCAGGAGAACGCCCAGACCGCCGCCGAGAACCTGCTCACCCGCGACCCCGGCCTGAAGTACGCCTACGCCACCGGCGAGCCCGCCCTGATCGGCCTGGCCGCCGCCGTGGTCAGCCAGCACCGCACCAAGGACCTCAAGGTCGTCGGATGGGACCTGTCCAGCCAGGCCGTCGACGGGCTGCGGGCCGGCTGGATAACCGGTGTGCTCCAGCAGAACACCTTCCGGTTCGGCTACGAGGCCATGAATTCCGCGATCGACCTGGCCTGCGGCCGCACCACCCGCCGACAAGTGCCCGTTCCCACCCAGCTTGTGACCCCGGACAACGTCAAGAACTACCTCTACTACCTGGAGAAGTGATGGGCGAGAGTGCGCTGGTCTCCCTGCGAGGAATCACCAAATCGTTCGGCGCCGTCCGCTCGCTGCGCGGCGTCGACCTGACCCTGGCCCCGGGCGAGGTACTCGGCCTGGTCGGCGACAACGGCGCCGGGAAGTCGACCCTGATGAAGGTCCTGGCCGGTGCGGTCCAGCACGACGGCGGGCAGATCTCCATCGACGGCCGCGACGTCCGCTTCACCAGTCCCGCCGACGCCCGCCGCGAGCGGGTCGGCATCGTCTACCAGGACCTCGCCCTGTGCGACACCCTCGATGTGGCCAGCAATCTGTTCCTCGGCCGTGAACCGCGCAAGGGCCCCTTCATCGACCGCGCCACGATGCACGCCCGAGCCGCGGAAACCCTCTCCGAACTGCACGTCCGGGTGAAATCCACCTACCAGGAGATCGGCGAGCTGTCCGGAGGGCAGCGGCAGGCCGTGGCGATCGCCCGTGCGGTGTCGTTCCGCCCGCGCGTGCTGATCCTGGACGAACCCACCGCCGCGCTCGCCGTCGCCGAGGTCCGGCAGGTGCTGAAGATGATCCGCGACGTCGCCGCCCAGGGCGTCGGCGTCATCCTGATCACCCACCGGCTACAGGACCTGTTCGAGGTCTGCGACCGGATCACCGTGATGTACGAGGGACGCAGCGTCGAGGACGCTCCGATCTCCGATCTCGACATCGAACGGCTCGTCGCCATGATCACCCGATCCGGCACCACACACGGCGGGCCCGACACCGAGGAGGTGGCCTGATATGAGCGCCGACACCGCGATGCGCACCACCGCCGTACTGGGCCGGCCCCCTGGCCGCTGGCAGCGCGCCAACAAGGCCACCCTGGCCATGCTCGGCGTGGGCGTCGCGCTCTTCCTCGGCTTCGGTATCGCCGCCCCCAACTTCCTGACCTTCACCAACCTGTCCAATCTGGCCACCCAGGTGGCGATCACCCTGATCGTGGCGGTCGCCATGACCTTCGTGATCAGCACCGGCCAGATCGACCTGTCCGTGGGATCGATCCTCGCGTTCACCGCCACCTGTACCGCCGAGATGCTCCAGGCCGGCTGGGACTCCTCCGTGGTGATCATCGTGGCGCTGCTCGCCGGGCTCTTCTGGGGTGCCGTCAACGGATGGCTGTCGGCCTACCAGAAGATCCCCCCGTTCATCGTCACCCTCGCCACCATGTCGGTCGTCCGCGGTCTGGCACAGCTATGGACCAAGGGGTTCTCCGTCCCCATCGACGCCCGGCTCTTCGTCGCCAAGCTCGGCGACGCCTCCTTCCTCGGACTGTCCGCGCTGGCCTGGATCGCCCTGGCCACGGTCGCCGTCGGAGCGGTCCTGCTGTCGAAGCTGCCGTTCGGCTCCTACGTCAACGGCATCGGTGCCCAGGAGGAGTCGGTACGGCGGGCCGGGGTGAACACCGCCCGGGTCAAGATGATCACCCTGATGATGACCGGGGTGGCCGCCGGTATCGCCGGACTGCTCACCGCGGCCAGGCTGGGGTCAGGCTCCGCCAACTCCGGACAGGGCTTCGAGCTGACCGTGATCGCCGCGGTCGTGCTCGGTGGCACCAATCTGTTCGGCGGCCGGGGCACCGTACTCGGCACCGTCATCGGCGCCCTCATCACCGGAGTCATCGCCAACGGCCTCAACCTGCTCGGCGTGAGCCCGTTCCTCACCCCCATCGTCACCGGACTGGTGCTGCTCGCCGCGATCTGGATCAACCTGCGCGGCCGGGCGATGGCCGATCTGTTCGCCCATCTGACGGGCCGCTCATGAGCGGCCCCGCCCCCAGCACCGTGACCACGGTGACCGGGCCGGTGCCCAGCACCGGGCTCGGCCTCACCCTCACCCATGAGCATCTGCGCAACGACGTCCGCAAGGCCGTCACCACCCCGGCCGACCCCCGGCTCGGTCATCTGCGCGACGCCCGCACCACACCCGAACTGGCCTGGCTGCTGCGCGAGCAGCCCTACGCCTGCCTCGACCACTGTGTGCTCGACGACACCGAAGGAATGCTGGCCGATCTGCGCGCGTTCGCCGCCGCCGGGGGCGGCACGATCGTCGACGTCACCCCGGGCGGACTGGGCCGCGACCCGGCGGCACTGCGCGCGTTCTCCGAGGACAGCGGCGTACGTGTGGTCATGGGCAGCGGCTGGTACCTGGAGCCCTACCATCCCCGGCCGCTGTCGCCGGCGGACGAGCGCGACCTCGCCGTCGCATTGCTGGCCGAGTTCACCGAGGGCGCCGACGGCACCGGGATCCGGCCGGGCGTCATCGGCGAGATCGGGGTCTCCCCGCGGTTCACCGAGGGCGAGCACACCTCATTGCGTGCCGCGGCGCGCACCCAGCGCGAGACCGGTGTGCCGCTCTACATCCATCTGCCCGGCTGGCAGCGCCGCGCCCACGAGGTCCTCGACCTGGTGCTGGGAGAGTACGGGGTGGCGCCGGCCGCCGTGGTGCTGTGCCATATGGATCCCTCGCACGCCGACCCGGACTATCAGCGGTCGGTGGCCGACCGCGGCGTCTGGCTCGAATTCGACATGATCGGCATGCCGTTCCACTACCCCGGCGAGGGGCAGTCCCCGGCGCCCCACGAAACCGCGCACGCGATCGCCGGGCTCATCGCCCGCGGACACGGCGACCGGCTGCTGCTCAGCCACGACGTGTTCCTCAAGACCATGCTCACCGCCTACGGCGGCAACGGCTTCCGCTATGTGCCGGAGCTGTTCCTCTCCCGGCTCGTCGAGCACGGCGTGCCCCGGCGGACCGCCGCGGGCCTGCTGCACACCAACCCGGCCCGGCTGTTCGAGCACGCCGCCGCGGCCTGACGTCCTGACCACCGCCCCGGCGTTTCGCCCCATCCCCGTCACGAAGGAGCACCCTGTGAGCCGCGTCCTGATAGCCGGTGAGAGCTGGATCTCCCAGTCCACACACATCAAGGGGGTCGACTCGTTCACCACCAGTAGCTATGTGACCGGCGTCGAGCCGTTGCGGCGGGCACTGGAGGGCCGCGGGCACGAGGTCACGCACCTGCCCGCGCATCTGGTACCCGCGCAGTTCCCGGGCGATGCCGAGGCGCTCGCCGACTACGACGTCGTCATCCTCTCCGACATCGGGGCGAACTCCCTCCAGCTCTCCCCCGAGGTGTTCGAGGGGGGCACGCCGGGGGCCGACCGGATCGACGCACTGCGCGGATGGGTCGGCGACGGCGGCGGGCTGCTGATGGTCGGTGGCTATCTCTCCTTCACCGGTTTCGAGGGCAAGGCCGCCTACCGCAACACCGCGCTGCACGAGGTGCTGCCGGTCGAGCTGCTGCCCGAGGACGACCGCGTCGAACTCCCCGCGGGCGGCCATGCGTCGGCCGTCTCCACCGGCCATCCCGCCCTCGGCGGGGTGACCGGCGAATGGCCGCCGCTGCTCGGCTACAACCGCGTCCGGCCGCGTCCGGGCGCCGAGGTCCTGGCCACCCTGGGCGGCGACCCCCTGGTGGCGGTGGCCGAATACGGCGCGGGACGGTCGGCGGTCTTCACCTCCGACTGCTCCCCGCACTGGGCGCCCGCGGCGTTCTGCGAACAGTGGGACGGCTACGCCCGGGTCTTCGGCGGCCTCGTCGAATGGCTCTCGCGATGAGCCGGTCCGAGCGGCTCCTGAGGGCCGCCGCCCAGGTCATGGAACGGGCGTTGCGCATGCGCTTCGTCACCGAGGTCACGGCCGGCACGATCAGTGACGCCGACTACGCCGACTACCTGGAGATCGAGGCCGCGTTCGTGGAGACGGCCACCCGGCTGCACGGACTGGCCGTGTGGAGCGCCCCCGACCGGACGGCGCTGGAGCGCAACGCCCGCGCGGTCCACGCGCTGACCACCACCCAGGCGGACTACTTCCGCGAAGCCCGCGCCGCCTGGCCCGTCCCCGCCCGGCCGGGCGCCGCCCGGCGGGCCGAGGTGCTGTCGCGGTACGCACTCGACGTGGCGCGGGAAGGCGGCTACCCGGCGGTGATGACCATGCTGTTCGCCGCGGAAAGCCTCTACCTCACCTGGTGCACCCGGGCACACGAGCACGGAGCCGTCCCCGACGGCGCGATGAGCGCCTGGGTGGCGCTCCACGCCGACCAGGCGTTCCGGGACGGGGTACGGGCCCTCGCGGCGGAGGTCGATGCCCTGCCGGACGACATCCCCCAGGAGCGGCTGACCCGCTGGTTCACCGGCATGCTGGAGGCGGAGATCGCGTTCCACGACGCGGTGTTCGGGTGACCGGGACCCAGTTGGGGCCGACGCCCCGAGCAGTCCGTCATGGATGAGGAGCCGTACGACCCGGCGACGAAGAAGCCCCGCGCCACGATCACGTCCGGCAGCGAGCCAGAGGCCGAGCAGGAGCCCGGCACCGACGAGGAGTCGAGCGAACCGGAGTCCGAGGCTGACGAGGCGACGAGCGACGACGAAGCCGCCGCCTAACCCCCTCAGTCGCCCCGACGCCGGGGGCGGGACGCCCCCGCCCCCGGCCAGGAGCCCCACAGTGACCCGTACAGCTCTGTTCGAACGAACAAGCCGTGCTCGGCGATCCTCTCCGCGAAGTGCTCGCCGCCGCCTGGAGCGAGAAGCCATGACCGCGACCGGGCCGACGACCCGAAGGGCGCCCAGCACTACACCCACGCCGACCGGTACACCACCGCGGACATCGTCGCCGCTGAAACGCTGATCGTCTCCGAGACCACGCGGCGCCTCGCCGAACTCCTCGCACACGCCGCGAAGACCGGTGCGAAGGTCGTCGGCATCGGTGACCCCAAGCAGTTCCACTCACCCGGGGTCGGTGGACACTTCAGCGCCGTCCACCACCTCGTCGGCGGGCTCACCCTCACGGAGAACTTCCGGCAGAAGGACGCCATCGAGCGCCGCGCGCTCCATCTGTGGCGCGACGACCACCGCATGGAATCGCTCCGGACCTTCGCCGGCGCCGGCCGCGTCCACCCGCTCGCCGACAAGGACGAGACCCTCGCTGCCATGCTCACCGTGTGGGCCGACGAGCGCGCAGCCCACACCGACGACCACACCGCCGTGCAGCAGCTCCTGATGCTCGCCGCCACCAACGAAATCGCAGGTGGGCGGCGCAGCCCGATCCGGTCGACCTGAACTGGGCACAGGGCGACGTGCCGGTGCCGGCGGGCACGATTTCCGTACGGTGGCGGCGCGGTGCGGGGGACGACTCGTTCGTCCTCACCGTCCTGGCACCGGAAGGCGCGTCCGGCCGGGTCGCGGTTCCCCTCCTCCACAAGGACCGCACCATCGCCGTGGACGGCCGGATCGCCTGGCACAACGGCCGCCCGGCGGGTGAAGCGGGCCGAGGTGCCCACCCGGTGGGCGACGCGATCGTCTTCGATGGGGTGAGCGGAACCCGCACCTTCGCCTGGGCAGGGTAGGAAGTGCGTGGACCGGGCGTCTCCTCGAAAAGGTGATCGGCAACGTCGCACTGCCCGCGGGCCCGCGGGGGCCCGCGGGGAAACGGTTGGGCGGGACGACACTCGGGTTGGTAGCGTGCGAGCGACCGTGGCATCGGGCCAGGAAGTGAGGCCCATGAACGCTGTATCCGTGTGGGTGCTCCGGCTCTTCGTCACGGTCGGGCGATCGACGTAGGTGTCGCCCGGAGCGCCTCAGCAACAAGGCACTCCCGAGAGGCAACACCCCAGACCCGACCCTGGATTCGCAGTCAGCCGCTGGAACCGCGGACCACGAGCTCGGGTTTCAGGACGACATCACCGCTGTCGCCGTCGAGGAGGGCGAGGGATGCCTCGACCATGCGCTCGGCGGTCGAGCCCAGGGTGGTGAGCCCCGGCGCGGCGGTGTCGGAGATGTACGTGCCGTCGAAGCTCGTGATCGCGTACTCAGCAGGCACGCGTTTACCGGCGTGCTGAAGCGCCGTCAGCAGGCCGAGCGCGACAGCGTCAGCGGTGCAGATGATCGCGTCTGTGTCGCCGGGGTTCGCGAGCAGGAGCTTCGCCGCCTCGATGCCGCTGGCCACTGTGAAGTTCGGCATTTCCAGAACCCGGTCGTCCGGCCCGGCGAGCGCGCGGAACGCGGTTGTGCGCTCGATGCTCGACGAGGAGTCTTCCTGGGCGTCGACCATCAGGATACTGCGGCGGCCCCGCGCCCGCAGGTGATCCACGAGCAGGCGGACCCCCGCCACGTTGTCGAGCCGTACCGACGGCGCTTCGACGTCTCGTGCGCGGCGGTCGACCTGTACGACACGGTTGGACCGGGCGAGCTCCGTGATGGCCGCGCCACTCCGCTCGAACGCCGCGGGCACCACGAGCACCGCGTCCACCAAGACGCGATCCATGGCGCCGAGCTGGCGCTGCTCGGTCTCCGGGCTCTCGCCCGTGTCGATCGTCACCAGCCGCTTGCCCTGAAGATCCAGGCGGCGGGAATACGCCGACACCAGTTCCGCGAAGTACGCGTTCGCGATCGCCGGAACGACAAGCGCCAAGGAATCCGTCGACTGTATCCGCAGCGCCCGCGCCGCCGCGTTCACCCTGTAGCCCAGTTCCTCGCATGCGGTCCGCACCCGCAGCGCCAGCTCGGGATCGACATTGCGCTGAACACCGGACAGCACACGACTCGCCGTCGGCACGGACACCCCCGCGCGCAACGCCACGTCCTTCAAGCCGATGCGCGCGCCCATCCTGATCTCCCCTGGCTCCTGCCCGTCGATGCTACCAGGGCGGTCTCGGCGACCCGTTGACGCGACAGGGGCCGACATGCTTAGGTTCGGAAATGGTTTTCCCGACGATGAGAGTACCGCATGACCGCCCGCCGCAGGCCCCGGTGGGCAGCGGACAGGTGCTTGTCGTCGGATCGGTGAACCCCGGCCTCAGCCGTACACTCCCGCGCCTGCCGCGCGGTGCTGAGCAGATCCGCACCACCAGGCATCTTCAGGCGGGCGGAGACAAGGGGGCGAACCAGGCCCTCGTCGCCCGTCGCCCCAGTGCCGACGCCACCGCCACCCTGCTCGCCTCCGTCGGCGGCGATGCCGAGCACGCCCTTGCCGGCCTCGCCGCGGGCGTCGGCCCCGGCGCGGTGATCGGTCACGACCACGCCGCGACGGGAACCGTCGTCCTGCTCATCGCTCCCGACGGCAATCGCATCGTCGTCGACGCGGGAGCCGGCGACCTCCCGCAGCCCGCGCATGTCCGCGCGCTCGCCGCGGACAGCCCGCCGCCTGCCGTCGTCACCGACCACGAGGTGCCCGCCCCTGTCGTGTCGGCCACGCCCCGCACCTGTGCGGGCCGGGCACGCGTGCTCCTCAGCCCGTCACCCGCCCGCGCGCTCCGTCCCGAGCCGCTCACGCTCGTGGTCCTGCTCGTCCTCAACAAAGGTGAACTCGCCGGTCTGCTCGCCCTCGACCCGGCCCCGGCCACCCCCGGCGCCGTCGCTGCCGTCCTCGAGCGTTCCGGTCTCGGCGACAGCCTCGCCTCGCTCAGCTCCGGCGGCGTTGTGGTCCTCGTGCAGGGTGCCACGACAGATGTGCCCGCATTCCGTGTCGACGCGATCGACACGGTTGGCGCCGGCGACGCGCTCCTCGGCCCGCTCGCCTCCTCTCTCGCGGGCGGATTAGCCGTCCACCCCGCCGCTTAGCCCTCCGCCTCACCGCCGTACACGCCTCCCGCCGCAGGCGCGGTGGCGGGTCACCAGTACCGGTCACCACGCACGGCACACGCGGACCCGTGTCGACCCCGGACGCGGTCGACGCACTTGCCGAACGCGAACCCACGACTTCCCCGAACTTCAACCATCCGCCCCTCCCCGCATCGCCATACATCGAAAGGCGCCCTTCCATGAGCAATGAGGCTCAGCAAGGTCGTAGAGGCACGGCCGTCGAATCGAACGGCGTCAATCCTGTTCCCGATGCCGAACGGCGCGGGAAGCCGCGCGGTCTGTTCGCCGTGTGGTTCGCCTGGAACATCTCGATCCTCGGTATCAGTTACGGCATCTTCGTCTTCGGTCTCGGTCTGAACGTCTGGCAGACGATCGTCGCCGGGACCGTCGGCTACCTCATCTCGGCCACTCTCGTCGGCATCCTCGCGGTCGGCGGGCCCCGCACGGGACTGCCGACCCTCGCCCAGACGCGCTTCGCGTTCGGCATGAAGGGCAACAGGATCCCCGCGTTCTTCGCCTACCTGTCCAATATGGGCTGGAAGGTGACGATCATCACCCTTGCCTCGACCACCGGTGCGAACCTGTTCGCGAAGCTGTGGCCGTCGGTGTTCGCCGACACGGACGGGTCGAGCGCCACAGCCACCATCGTGCTGTGGTTCGTGCTCGTGCTCGCCGTGACGATGGCAGTCTCCGTCCTCGGCCACGAGCTCATCATGAAGGTCGAGGTCTGGATCTCGTGGGTGACCGGCATCATGACGGTCGCGTTCCTCGGATTCATGGTGCCTGAGATCGAGTGGGCACACCTCGGTGACACCCCTGCGGGCGGACCGCTGGTGTTCATCGGCGGCATCATCATGGCGATGACCCTCGTCGGCCTCGGCTTCCTCAACTACGGCGGCGACTTCGCCCGTTACCTCCCGCGCGATACCCCGGCCCGCGGCGTGATCAGATGGACGGTCGCCGGGCTCAGCCTGCCGGTCGTCATCCTCCTCGTCGTCGGCGCGCTTCTCGTCGGCGGCGATTCGAAGCTCGGTGCCGCCACAGCGTCCGACCCGATCGGGGCACTCACCGCGCTCCTGCCGATGTGGTTCTTCGTTCCCTTCTCCATCGTGATCGTCATCTCGCTCGTTTCGGCCGCCATCACCGGCATGTACAGCTCCGGCCTCGCGCTCATGGCGGTCGGCGTACCGCTGCGCCGCTCCGTGACGACCTCGATCAACGCGATCATCATCGCGGCGGGCGCCTTCTATCTGCTGTTCATCTCCACCTCGTTCCTCGCGACGTTCCAGTCGTTCCTGTCACTCATCGCCGTGATGATGGGCACCATGGGCGGCATCCAGCTCGTCGACTTCGTCCGGCAGCGCCGCATGGGCTGGAACACCGACATGGCGAACCCGCGTGGCTACGGCGGCCGCGACGGGCGCTGGACGGCGATTGTGAGTCTGATCACCGGAACCGTCGTCGGCCTCGGCCTCGTGACGAGCTCCGACCCGAACTTCGGGAAGATCACGGCATTCCTCCTCACCGAGAACGGCCGCACCGGCGTGTTCGGGTCGAGCGGGCTCGGCATCGTCATCGCCTTGGCGCTCGGTGCCGCGCTCTACGCGATCCTCACGTTCGGGCTCCATCTGGACCCGAAGCCCGACTACTCGCTCGTGACCGCGGGAGACGCCGCTCGCGGGAAGGGCACGCTCGAGGCCCCGACTCCCGACGCGGCCGGCAGGCATGCGACCGACCGCACCGAACGCTGACCGACCCGTGGCGGCGAGGCCCGCGCGGGTCTCGCCGCCGCTCGAGGAGCTGACACCCTTGTCCGCACGTGAGACCGCGCTGCACCGATTCCGGAACCCGGACCCCTGGCATGCGCCCGCCGCCTACTGGTTCTGGCATCGGCTACCCGACGAGGACACGATCCGCGCCCAGGTGCGGCAGATGCACGACGCCGGGATCCGGAGCTTCCAGGTGCAGGCGCGGTTGTCGTACCCGATCGAGGGTTACCTGGACGACGACTACCTCGCCGCGTGCCGTGCGGCCGTCCGGACGGCCGCAGAGCTCGGCATGATCGTCGGCATTTATGACGACTACAACTGGCAGACCGGTCAGGCTGCGGGCCGCGCCGTGACCGGGCACGACGAGCTGCGTGAACGGCACCTGTTCTGGGTGCGCATCCCCGCGGGCGCGAGCGACGGCTCGCTCAGCGGGATCCGCTCGGCGACGGAGAACCTCGGCCCGGCCGCGATGGACTGGCACTACGAGGGCGGCGTCGTTGCCTGGGCCGACTGGCGGGTCGAGTATGCGCTGGTCGTGGCAGGGGAGCAGGGCGCGGCCGTCGAGCGGCCCGAGCTCGTCGACCGCGTGGACGGCGCCGCCGCCAAGTGCCGTGTCCACCTTGTCGAGCCCGTGCCCGACGGCACGGAGGCGATCGTGTTCGTCTCCGCCCGCTGCGCGACCTCCCGGCTCGTGAACCCCGTCGATCCGGTCGCGGTCGATCGCTTCATCGAGGCCGGCTACCAGCCCTTCGCCGACGCCCTGGGCGACTTCTTCGGCTCCACCGTCGCCTACATGTTCTTCGACCAGCCGCACGCCGTGTACTACGACTGGGCGGAGCGCAGAGGAGACCTGCGTTCGGCTATGCCCTTCCACGAGAGCCTGGCCGTCTCGATCCGGGAGCGCTGGGGCGGGCGGACCCCCCAGGTGCTCGCCGCCGTGCTCGACGGGGACGACCCGGAGCGGCTGAGCCTTCGCGCCCAGTTCTACGAGCACTTCAGCGGCTACGCGATGGAGACGTTCCTCGGCAAGCTGCGCACCTGGAGCCACGCCCACGGTCTGCGTCAGTCCGGCCATGAAGTCCTTGGGCACGTCGGTGGCTGGGCGCTCGACACCGCGTTCGCGAACTGGGACCTGCGCGTGAACTTCGGACTCGACCACTTCGGCGTGGACGGTTACCGCGACCTCACCGCAGTGGATGCGCAGGACGCCCTGGTGCAGCTCAGTCCCGTGTTCGGCGACTCGGTCGCCCGCCACCACGGCCGCAGCGGGACGATGGTCGAGCAGTACTTCCTCACCCCGCCCGAAGGCGGGGCCCCGTGGTCCGGCCACTGGGGGCTGACTCTGCAGGAGCTGCGTACAACGGCGATCAATCACCATCTGCAGGGCATGCGGCAGATGATCTTCCACGGCTTCTATCAGACCCACGGCCATGACGACGATCACGAGGCGCTGCGGAATCCGCGCTTCGACTTCCCCCCGGGCATCAATTTCGAGCCGTGGTTCGCCGATCATCACCTGCGGTTCGCGCTCGAGAGCGCGCGGCTGAGCGAATTCCTCGAGCCGGTGTCACCGCAGAGCGACGTGGTGGTCCTGTACCCGTTGCGTACGGTGTGGACCGCGGGTCAGCTCGGCGAGCAGGCGTCGGCGATGGGCGAGTGGGCCCGCGCGCTCACCGAGTCCCGGGTGGGCTTCCACCTCGTGGACGAACGCGATCTCGAGGCCGCCGCTGTGGAGGAGGGCGCGGTGTGCTTCGGGGACCGCCGGTACCGGGCGCTCGTACTTCCCGCCGTGACAACGCTGCGCTCGGCCGCATCGCTGCGCCTGCTTCGCCGCCTGGCCGAATCGGGGGTACGGGTGCTCGCGAGCGGCGCGACGCCCGCCGTCTACCAGGAGGGCCCACAAACCGCCGCCCAGGACTGGGCAGACCTCGCCCCCGCCGTGGAGATGTTCCATGCGGTCCCCGAGAAGGCGGTCCTGCGCGGGCTCGCCGCACAGCGTGGGCAGACTGAGCCGACGCTGCGCGCCCCCGCGGGCTCGGCGGTGCGCTGGCGCGGCGGCCCGGACGCGGCCGACGGCTTCCGCTTCGCGTGCTTCACCGAGACCGAGGGCACGGTGGAGCTCCTGCTGCCCGACGGGCCCTGGCATATCGAGGAGTGGGAGGCCGCCGACGGTACCGTGCGCACCCTCGAAGCAGCCGAGAACCCGGTCGCGCTGCGGCTGGAGCAGAACGCGTTGCGCCTGTTGCGTGTGTACAGGGGCGCAGAGCCCGCTTCAGGCTGGGCGGAGGCCACGGAAGACTCAGAGGCCGCGGCCGGCCACGGGACACCGGAATGGTCGGCGCCGGAAGCGCTCGAGTCCGGCTGGCTCCTCGAGGTCGCCAAGGACGCGTACGAGGAGGCGGGTACCCACCGCGACATCGCGGTGACGTGCGGCTGGGAGCGCCAGGGCCTTCCGGCGTTCGCGGGCACCGCCGACTATGTGCGGCAGATCGAGCTCGACGCGCCGGTCCGCCTGGAACTGATGCTCCCGGCTGTCGCCGGAGCTGTGGCCGTGTCCGTGAATGGCGTGCGTGTGGGCGAGCGCGCGTGGGCACCGTACCGCCTCACGATCCCCGCCGACGCCCTGCGGGCCGGGGGGAACGAACTCCGCATCCGGGTCGCGCCGTCGGCGGCCAACCGCTACTACGCCGGGACCGGGCTCCGCGCCGAGCCCGAGCCGTGCGGGCTGCTCGCGCCGCCGCTGCTGAGCCACGCGCTCGCGACTGTGGACCTCGGTGCGTCCCCGGACGGTTTCGACTCCGGCCCCCGCTCATCCTCGGTCACGGAAAGCTGATCCATCTCACTCGAAGGACTCGACCCGCTCCTGACCCCAAACCTCCTGTACGCACTCGCGCGGATGGGGCATGGGGACACGATCGCGATCGTCGACAGGAACTACGTCCGATCCCCTCCCCCGCGTCACGCGGCCCTGGGCGAGGAACGGGTCGTGGACGGCGTCCAGTTCGCCGGCCCAGGAGTTGACTTCCGTAATCTCCCCACCCACGCAGGCGCCAACGATCGGCCGGTCCAACTGTCTCGACGAGCACCGTTGGACATCTGGACGCCGTGCGTCGGTCAGGTACCGGTCGCCGGCGCCGCGTCGTCGACCACGAGGTGTTCCAGTGCGGCGACGACGTGGCCGCGCAACCACTGGGACGGGCGGTCGCTGTCCGGTCCGCGATGCCAGCGCTGATCGACGGTGACCCTCGGCAGGTCGAACGGGATCTCGTGCCCGCGCACCGGGACACTCGGGGTCCTTCGTGCCCTGCGCGACGAGTCGCGGACTGACGCCGGGGGCTCGGCCGTGATGCGGCCGATGAGCCTCGGGACCAGCACCGGTGCGAGCCCGTCGTGGATGCGTACCGCGAACGAGCGTCGCCACGTGTGCGGCTCGCTGCCGGTCGCGTCAGTGACCAATTCCGCGGCACCCTCGAGCAGTGCCCGGACCCGGGGAGCAGAGCGGAGTGCGAACGGGGTCGGCACCAGCCCACGTCCGGCCCGGACCAGGATCGGATGCTCCATGGCCCGCCGCAGACGAGCCGGCGCCCGGCTGGTCGCCGGGGGAGACAGACGCAGTTGTTCGGCCGCCGCCCCGGAGGTCCCGATGATGCTGCTCGGCCGCGCCGTCACCGGCCTCGGCGCAATGTGCGCCCTCCCGAACAGCCTCGCCGTGCTGATCCACGCCACGCCCGCACGGCGCCGACCGCACGCGATCGCCGTCTTGGCCACCATGTCCGGCATCGGCGGTGTGGTGGACAACGTCGGCGGTGGTGCGCTCCTCCTTCGCCCTGCTCGTCGGCGTCATCCAGAGTCCCGACCAGGGCTGGGGCGGCGCCACCGTCATCACCGGATTCGCTGCCGCGGCGATTCTGTTCGGTCTCTGGGCCGTGATGCTCGATCCTACGGTTGGAGGTCCGGGGTGTTCAGGGGCGGGTCTCGTCGCCGGGTACGACGCGACGCCAGATCTCCTGCTGGAACTGCTGGGCGGTCATGTCGATATGTTCGGCCATCAGTGCTTCGGCGCGACCGGGTTCCCCGGCGGCGATGGCTTCGGCAATGGCCTCGTGCTGTTCGGCGGCCACCTGCAAGGATCCGCCTGCGATGCCGGCCAGCCCTATGGTCGTGACCTGGCGCTGCAGGCGCCGCATCGCGTCGACGGTGGAGGCGAAGAACATGTTGGCGGCAGCGGCCGCGATACCGGTGTGGAAGGCCTCGTCGGCGAAAGTGAAGGCATCGATGTCACCTTGCTCTGCCGCACGGGCGGACTGCTGCGCGGCTTCGCGGACCGCCTTGACCTGCGTTGGGGTGGCTCGCTGCGAGGCCAGGTTCGCAGTGGTGGTCTCCAGATGTCGGCGGAACTCGAAGAGCTCGTCCACCTGTCGCAGGTCCGCGGGCAGAAAGTTGGCGAGCGACTGCTGCCAGGAGGACTGCTCGGGCTCGGCCACGTAAATGCCGCGGCCCTTTTGTACGGACAGCCGTCCCAAGGCGGAGAGGATCTTCACCGCCTCCCGCACCACGGTCCGACTCATCTGCACCTCTTCGGCCAGGTCCTTCTCCGTGGGCAGCCGGTCACCGGGCTGAAGTCCCGCCCGGACGATGTACTCGAGGACGCGTTCGGCTGCGACCTCGTACCCGGGACGGTAACCGCGCGCCGTGTCCGCCGGCACAGAGGCGGACGCGGCGCTCTTCTCTGAGTGGGTCAACGGCTCTCCCTCGCTTCCCTCTTGAGGCCGCCGGTCCGGCAGACTCTGGCCTCGACGCCGGTCGCATGTTTCTGATACATCATGTAGTCCTGACTCAGTGAATCATACCCAAACCCTTGACGCCAGGATCCGGCAACCCCAGACTCTCGTCACGCCGCCCCACCTAAGCCGTTCCACCCGCGTCCGGTCGCAACAGGCCCCCTGGATGACCTCTCCCGAACCCTCGCAACGTCGACATGTATCAGATTTATCTCTTCTTTATCATAACGTAGATGGGATGTCTCCATGTACATTCGGCGTAGCCGTAGACACGCCCGCCGGCCTGGCTCACCTATGGGATCCGGGACAGGATCCAGCGACCAGCCCCTCAAGCTCCGAGGTCCCGGCCGGCACCGGCCTCTCGGTGCCGAGAGCCGGGTCGCCGACGGCCTCCGCACCGATGAGCGTGGCGCTCCTACCGCTCTACTGCCCCAGCGACGCAGCATTCAGGGAACCGCCTTCACCAGTCGCAACCCTAACTCGTCGAAATCCCTTGAAAGGAAAGCGCGTTGAACGACATCAGGCTCGGCGTCATCGGCCTGGGCAACCGCAGCGATCTGGTCGAGCTGGCCCATCAGCCGGGCTCGGGCTCCGTGGTGGCTGCCGCCTGCGACCGCGATCCGCGGATGCTCGCGCTCGCCGAGAAACGCTTCGGTACCGGGGTGAGGACCACCCTGGACCACCACGAACTGCTCGATGCAGGGCTTGACGGCGTGTTCGTACTCACCCCCGACCACACGCACGAGCAGATCGGCCTGGACTTCCTCGCGGCCGGTGTACCGGTGTTCCTGGACAAGCCGATGGCGATCACCATCGAGGCCTGCGACCGGCTGCTCACGGCGGCCCGTGCGTATCGAACCCCGCTGTACGTCGGCCACAACATGCGACACATGCCGGTCGTGGTCGCCATGCGCGACTTGATCGACAGCGGGGCCATCGGCGAGGTGAAGGCGATCTGGTGCCGCCACTTCGTCGGCAATGGCGGAGATTTCTACTTCAAGGACTGGCACGCGGACCGGCGCAACACCACCGGTCTGCTGTTGCAGAAGGGAGCCCACGACATCGATGTCATCCACTGGCTGGCCGGCGGTTACACCCGGCGCGTGAACGCCATGGGCGGGCTGACGGTGTACGGCGACATCAGCTCGCGCCGCGACCGCAGTGGGCAGCGGATGACCGACTGGCTGTCGGCGGACAACTGGCCGCCCCTCAGCCTGACCGGCCTCCACCCGGTGGTGGACGTGGAGGACCTGAGCATGATGCAGATGCACCTGGACAACGGCGTCTTCGCCAGCTACCAGCAGTGCCACTACACACCGGACTACTGGCGCAACTACACGGTGATCGGCACCGAGGGGCGGATGGAGAACTTCGGCGACTCCGAGGGAGCGGAGGTCCGGGTGTGGAACCGCCGCTCCGAATACCGCGCCGAGGGCGATCTGGTGGTCCCCGTCCACACTCCGACCGGCACCCACGGTGGAGCCGATCCGCTCTTGGCCGCGGAGTTCCTGCGGTTCGTACGGGAAGGCGGTGCCACCGTCACCTCGCCGGTGGCGGCGCGCGAAGCGGTGGCCGCCGGCTACGCGGCCACCCTGTCGCTGCGGGACGGGGGAAGGGCCGTCGACATCGCTCCCGTGGATCCGGACGTGGCCGCGTACTTCGCGCACGGTCAGAAGTGAGCACGTCGGCAGGGTGTTGGTGACCCTGGTGCCGAGCGCGCCAGGGCAAGGTGGCTCCGGTCCGGAAGGGGGCCGGGCCGGAGCCAACTGGTCGGGCGGCGGCTCAGCCTGTGGGGCCCAGATCCGCCATGTCGTGGATCTCGATCCGCTCGCCCGGCCGGTGCAGTTCGAGGATCACGAGTTCGTTGCGACCGGCCCGCCACACCGGCGCAGGGGCGTAAAGGGTGCGTTGCGGGCCGCGGTCCCAGTAGCGGCCGAGGGCGAAGCCATTGAGCCAGACCTGGCCCTTGGTCCAGCCCGGCAGGGCGAGGAAACCGTCGGCCGGAGCCGGGATCTCCACCTCCGCCCGGTGGAAGGCCGGGCCTTCGGCGACTTGGGTCGCCCCGAATCGCAGGGCGCTCAGATCGGTCAGCGGGAGGGGGCGGATCTCCCAGCCGAACTGGTACTGGGTGTCGATCCGGACCCCGCCGCTGACGCCCTTGCGATCCTCCAGCCAGGGGCCGTAGTTGACCCGGCCCATGTTCTCCACCAGCAGGTCGAGCTCGGCGCCGGTCTCGGGGACGCTGATCGGCAGCGCGTCCAACGGTCCGTCACGCTCCAGGATGCCGAGCAGCTCACCGTCCAGGAACATCTGAGCGCGGTCGGCGAGGCCCTGCACGCGCAGGGTCGAGTCGGGGAACGGGCCGCGCAGCCGTGTGCGGTAGTGGATCAGTCCGAGTGACTGGCCCAGCGCCTCCATCGGCTCGGGCGAGAGCCGGTGCCGCGGGGTGGACAGCGCGTCCAGGCAGTTCAGCAGCGCCACCGCACTGCTCGGGCGCACCGTCTGCGGGGCGAGCCGGTCGGGCCGCGCGGGCGGCTCGTGCCCGACCGGGCCGCGGTACCGCTCGATCACGTTTCGGAAGGCGTGGAACTTCTCGGTCAGCTCCCCTGCCTCGCCGACCGGCGCGTCGTAGTCGTAGCTCGTGCAGGTGGGCCGGTAGCCGGACTCGTCGCGGTTGGCACCGTTCCACCAGCCGAAGTTCGTGCCGCCATGGCCCATGTAGATGTTGACCGAAGCGCCCTGGGCCAGCATCCAGTCCAGTTCCGCGGCGGCCTCGTGCGGGTCGCGGACGTGGTGGTGCTCGCCCCAGTGGTCGAACCACCCATGCCAGTACTCGGAGCACACCCGAGGGCCGGTCGGCTGGTGACGGCGCAGCGTGGCGAGCGCCTCCTTCGGCCGCGAGCCGAAGGTTGCGGTGGCCAAGGTGCCGGGCAGGACACCACCGCGCAGCACGCCGTCGGTGGCGCCGTCGGCGGTGAACAGGAGGCAGTCCACGCCGCGTCGTATCAAGCCCCGCCGCAGGTGGTCGAGGTAGGCGGTGTCGGTGCCGTAACTGCCGTACTCGTTCTCGACCTGGACGGCGACCACCGGTCCGCCCTGACTGGCAAGGAGCGGGCGCAGGACCGGGACCAGTTCGTCGAACCAGGCGTCCACGGCGGCCAGATAGCGCTCGTCGGTGCGGCGCAGACGCAGCGCGGGATCGGCAAGGAGCCAGGCCGGCAGGCCCCCGAACTCCCACTCGGCGCAGATGTAGGGGCCGGGCCGCACGATCACGTCCAGGCCGAGGTGTGCGGCGGTGCGGATGAAGCGGGTGACGTCGGCCTGACCGGAGAAGTCGGTTCGGTCGGGGGTCGGCTGGTGCAGGTTCCAGGCGAGGTAGGTCTCGATGGTGTTGACGCCCATGGCGCGCAGGCGGAGCAGCCGGTCCTCCCACAGATCGGGGTGGACCCGGAAGTAGTGGATGGCGGCGGAGATGATCTGGTGGGGGCGGCCGGCGCGCAGGAAGCCGTGGTCGGTCACGGTCAGTTCGGCGGCGGGGCGCGGATTGGTCACAACTGTTCCCGGTGGTCAGGTGGTGACAGGGGTCGTGGCGGCGGGGCGGACGACGGCCTTTCCGCCGCCGGCCCCGCCGGGCTTTCAGGAGGCCGAGCGCAGACGCTGCAAGGTCAGCGTGGTGTCCGGGCCGGCCGAGGTGTACGGCGTGTACGTGGCGGTCTCAGGGGTCGGCCAGCCGGTGAAGTGGCTTGAGTTGATGTCGACGAACGAGGCCGAGCCGCCGATCGGGATGAACGGCGCCTGCTGGGCGAGAATCCTCAGCGCCGGGCCGGCCAGCTTCTTGAGCCGGGCGGTGTCGGCGGGGTCGACGGTGGCCATCTTCACGACCTGCGCGCTGTAGTCGGGGTCGTTGAAGCGGCCGAAGTTACTTGCGGCCGACTTGCCGAGCGGGGTGTAGTAGTCGCTGCTGAAGGCGTTCAGAGCGCCGAAGATGCTGCCGTCGGCGGAGGGCGGGGTGAACGCGGTTTCCATCGAGAAGTCACCGACCGGCTCCTTCTGCGTGAAGGTGGCCTCCGGCATGTTGTTGACGGTGACGTCCAGGTTCAGGACCGACTTCCACTGGTCCTTCAGGGCGGTGCCCATGTCCACCCAGTTCGCGTAGGGCTGGTAGACGTTCAGCGTCAGCGGGTAGCTCTTGCCGTCCTTGCTGAGCTTGCCGCCCCGCACGCTCCAGCCGCCGGCGACCAGCTCGGCGCGGGCATCCGCCGCGTCCTGCTCGAGGGTCTTGCCGGCGAGGTCGGCGGGCAGCCAGGCGGCACCGACCCTGTTGTTCAGGCCGGACGGGTTGACCGCGGGTTGCCCCGTCCCCATCACCTTGAGCACCTTGGTCACGTCGACCGCCTTGGTCAGGGCCTGGCGGACGTGCACATCGGTGGTCGGGCCCTTCTTCATGTTGAACAGCACGCCCTCGGACCCCAGCAGCGGGTAGACCTGGTACTTGTGGTGCCCGGGGTCCAGAGCGACGTAGTTCTTCTCCGCGCCCTGCCAGGACATGGTGCTCCAGTCGAGTTTGTCCTTCAGCAGCAGGCTGCGAGTGCTGGACTCCTGCGCCGCGACGATGGCGACCTTCTTGACGGCCGGGAACAAGCCGTTCCAATAGTCCTTGCGGATCTTGAGGGTGATCTGCTGCGGACTGAAGGAGTCCAGGGTGACCGGGCCGCTGCCGACCGGCTTGAGATTCTGGTCCGTCTTCAGGTTCCGGGCGGCCCAGATGTGCTGCGGGTAGATGTTGCGGTTCTTGAAGGAGCCGAGGTCGCTGTAGCCGACCTTCGGGTAGTGCACCACCACGGTGTTCGCGTCGGGTGCGTCGACCGAGATGTAGGGCGCTCCGGCGAGGTTCAACTCGGGGTGTTCGAGAGGCACTTCCAAGCTGAACTTCACGTCCTTGGCGGTGAGCGGTTTCCCGTCCGACCACTTCACTCCGGGGTGCAGTCGGAAGGTGAGGGTCTTCCCGCCGTCGCTGAACTTCCATGAGTCCGCCAGCCACGGCTGTGGCGAGGGATTCTGGGCGTTGACCCGCATCAGCGGCTCGTAGAAGAAGGACACTCCGGCGTTGAGCTGGGCGGCAAACGGGTTCCACCCGGCCTGGAAGGCCTGCGTCGGGTGGGTGGTGAGACGCACGGTGCTCGTGGCCTTGGCTCCGGACCCGTCCGACTTGGCGGTGCTGCACCCGGTCAGCAGACCGGCGGTGGCCAGCGCCAAGGTGGCCAGCACCGCGGCGGCCACGGCCATCAAGCGCTTCATGGAAGCTCCTTTGAGGTTGTCCTGTCGAGCTCGGCCGAGCGGCCGTGCTGGTGCAGCCAGCAGTGCGCCCACTGGCCGTCGGCGAAGGTGGTGCGGTCGGGGAAGGCGCGCCGGCAATCGTCCATGGCGAACGGGCAGCGGGGGTGGAACCGGCATCCGTCGGGCGGCGCGGTCAGGTTGGGCGGCTCCCCCAGGTCCTCGGCGTCATCCTGGTCGCGCAGGCCGCGTCCGGTCCGGTCGGGGTCGGGCGAGGAGTCGATCAGCAGGCGGGTGTAAGGGTGCTTGGGAGACTGGATCACCGCTTCCTTGGGCCCGCCCTCGACCGTCTGCCCGGCGTACATCACCTGCACCTCGTCGCACAGGTAGCGCGCGCTGGCGATGTCGTGGGTGATGTAGAGCAGGGCCAGGCCCTCTTCGTCGCACAGCCGGGCCAGCAGGTTGAGCACGTCGAGGCGGATGGAGACGTCCAGCATGCTGATCGGCTCGTCGCCGAGGAGCACCGTCGGGCGCACCGCCAGTGCCCGGGCGATGGCCACGCGCTGTAGCTGGCCCCCCGACATCTCGCGCGGACGCTTGTCGATGAACTCCTCGGCCGGGGTGAGGTTGACCCGGTTCAGCAGCGACAGCACCTGCTCCTCCACCTCGGCGCGGGTGTGAGCGTGGCCATGGACGCGCAGGACTCGCCCGAGGATATGCCGCACCTTGTGGAGGGTGTTCAACGAGGAGAACGGGTCCTGGAAAATCAGCTGCACCTGGCGGAAATAGCCGCGCCCGGCGGGCGGTGCGCGGTGCCCTGCCAGCCGGATCTCCCCGGAGCTGACGGGGTGGAACTGGGCCAGCATCCGGGCCAGCGTGGTCTTCCCGCTGCCGCTTTCGCCGACCAGGGCCACCACGCGCCCGCGGTGCAGCGCCACTGAGGCGTGCTCGACGGCACGCACGGTGGCCTTGCGGCCCAACTGGTCGCGCACGGTGAAGTGTTTGCTGACGTCCACCGCCGCCAGCAGCGCGGGCTCGTCGGTGGCGTCGGAGGTGGGGGCCGCCGTTGTCATGATGCCTCCCCGCCGGGGTCGATGGAATCGTGCAGCAGACAGGCCACCTGCCGCTCGCCGTGCTGCGGCAGGACCTGGTGCAGACGTGGCAGGACCTGCTCGCACTCCGGCAGGCGCTGGGCACAGCGGGGGTGGAAGGCGCAGCCGGGTGGTGGGTCTCGCAGGTCGGGTGGGCTGCCCGGGATTCCGGCCAGCTTCGTCAGCGGGGCGTGCAGCGGCGGGAAGGCGTCGCGCAGGCCGCGGGTGTACGGGTGGAGCGGGTCGGTGTAGAGCTGCTGGGGCGCGCCGATCTCCACGATCCGGCCGGCGTACATGATGGCGATCCGGTCGGCGATCTCCATCAGCAAGGACAGGTCGTGGGTCACGAAGACGACGGCGAAGCCCAGTCGGCGCTGCAGGCGCAGAATCTGAGCCATGATCTGACGCTGCATCACCACGTCGACTGCGGTGGTGGGTTCGTCCATGACGACGAGCTCGGGTTCGCATGCCAGGGCGAGCGCGATGAGGGCCCGTTGGCGCATTCCGCCGGAGAGTTCGTGCGGGTAGGAGTGCGCGCGTTCGGGCGCGATGCCCACCATGCGCAGCAGTCGGCCGGTCCGCTCGGCCACCTCGTCCCCGGTGATGCCGGGCTGATGCTCGACGATCACGTCGGCGAACTGCGCCTTGAGGCGCATCACCGGGTTGAAGGCGGCCATCGCGCTTTGCAGCACGATCGCGAGTTCGGTCCAGCGCAGTGGGCGCAGCCGACGTTCGTCCAGGGTGACCAGGTCGAGCAGGTGCCCATCGCGGGTGTGGTACCGGATCTCCCCGCCGGTGGTCAGCGCGGGCAGTCGCTGCAGTCTGGTCAACGCGGTGATCAGACTGCTCTTCCCGGAACCGGACTCCCCCGCCAGGCCGAGGATCTCGCCGCGTCGCAGGGTGAAGGACACCTCGTTGCAGGCGAGTACCGCCCCCCGCTCGGTGACGTACTCCACCGTCAGCCGCGACACGTCGAGAAGCGGCTCACCGCGCAGTGCGGACGATGGCGCGCTCGCCGACCGGGCGGTATCGAGGGGGCGGGCGGTCATGAGGCAACCTCCACGGTGTTCGTACGGTCCCGGCGTGCGGCCATGTGTGCGGTGGCGCGTCGCACCGCGGCCCGACTGCTGTGCCGCAGTACGGGGTTGCCGATCTCGTCGAGGCCGAAGTTGACCAGTGCGGTGGCCGTCCCGAGCAGCGCGATGAACAGGCCTGGCGGCGCGAACCACCACCACATGCCCCGCACCACGCCCTCCTGCTGCTGGGCGAAGGCGATCATGGTGCCCCAGGTGACGCTGTCACCGCCGCCGATACCCAGGAAGCGCAGCCCGGCCTCGGTGAACACCCCGGTCACCACGGCCCGCAGGAACAGCGAGGAGAGGATGCCGGTCAGGTGCGGCATGATCTCCACCAGCACCATCCGCCAGCGGCTCTCGCCGACCATGCGCAGGGCCTGGACGAAGTCACGCCCGCGCAGCGAGAGGGTCTGGGCACGCAGATAGCGGGCGCAGACGGGCCACTCGAAGAGCCCGATCAACAGGGCGATGGCGACCGGGCCCACGTTGGCCATGTATCCGGCCACGATCAGCATCAGCGGGAAGCTGGGCAGGGTGGCGAAGATGTTGGTGACCGCGGTGAGCATCTGGTCGGTGCGTCCGCCGATGAAGCCGCCGGTCACGCCGACGAGTGCGGCCACCCCGACGGCCAGGACGCCGGAGAGCAGGCCCACCGCGACGGATCCCCGGCAACCGGTGATCAGTTGGGCCAGCACGTCCTGGCCTGAGGTGGTGGTGCCGAGCAGATGCTCCCCACCGGGCGCCGCCCCCAGGGCGTCGTAGTCGATCCGGTGCGGGTCAGTGCCCAGGACCGAACTCACCAGCCACGACCCGATGAGAGCGATCAGCAGGAAGGCACCGAAGACCGCGAGCCCGATGCGGACCTTGCCATTGGTCAGGAACTGGCTCATCGCTGCTCCCGGGTGCGCGGGTCGAGCAGCACGTAGGTCGAGTCGGCGATCAGGTTGGCGGCCAGCACACCCAGGGTGATCAGCAGGAAGATCGTCTGCATCAGCGGGAAGTCGTGGCTGCTGACGGCCTGGAACAGTACGTAGCCCAGGCCGGGGTAGGTAAAGACGATCTCGGCGACGATGACGCCGCCGAAGATGCTGCCGAGCGCCAGGGCGAGACCGCTGACGTTGGGCAGGAGCGCGTTGCGTGCGGCGTACCGCAGCATCACCCGATGCGGGCGCAGCCCCTTGGCGCGGGCCAGCAGCACGTAGTCCTCACCGACGGTGGTGACCATGACGTTGCGCATGGCGAACAGCCAGCCGTTGATCCCGATGAAGATCAGTGTGAAGGCCGGCAGCGTGCCGTAGCGCAACACGCTGAGCAGGAACCACAGGTTGTTCATCTGGAACGGGACGTCCGGGTCGTAGCCGCCGGAGATGGGGAACCAGCCGAGGGTGAAGCCGAATACGTAGATCACCAGGAGCGCCAGCCAGAACGGCGGCAGCGAGTAGAAGAAGGCAGTGATCGGGGTCAGCAGCGAGTCGGCCCGGCCGCCGGGCTTCCACCCCAGGAAGGCACCCAGCAAGGTGCCAAGGAGCCATCCGATCACGGTGGTGGCGCCGGCCAGCAGGACGGTCCACGGCAGTGCCTCGAGCACGATGTCGGAGACCGGGGTCGGGTAGTGGCTCACCGAAAGACCGAAGTCGAAGTGCGCCAGACTCTTCCAGTACTCCAGGTATTGCTGGAGGAGATTCTGCTGGGGATCGCCGTAGAACATCCGCACCGCCTGCATCGCCGCCGCGTTCGGCACGGTGCCGGAGGCCTGCTGAAGGTTCTTCATGAGCGCGACCGCAGGGTCGCCCGGCATGAATCGCGGGATCAGGAAGTTCAGCGTGATGGCGGCCCATGCGGTCACCAGGTAGAACCCCAGGCGGCGCAGCAGGAAGGACCAGCCCGCGCGTGATCCGGTGCGTGGGCCGCGGTACTTGCCGAGTTGCGTCGGCGCCTGCACGGGCGCCGCTCGTGTCGCAGTCATCCCCGCTCCTTTCGTCGGTGGTGCCGTGGTGGAACCGGTCGGTGTCTGCGGCCCGAGGTCCGGCGCGGCGAGGCGCCGGGCCTGGGCACACCGGATCAGCCGATGGCGGCGGAGCAGAGGGCGGGGTCAGGCTCGTCGCGACGGGGCGGCGCGCGACGGGGCACCTGTGCCCGGCATGCTGATCCGTGTGGCCGCCTCGGAGCTGGTCCGCGCGCCGTCGTACATGACGGGGCGATCAGCGGGTTGTCGCCGGCGGCGACGCTCGTCGGCGGGGTGACCCGCCAGGTGACGGTGACGGTCTCGCCCAGGCCGATGCTGTGGAAAGGGGCCGCGTCGATGCCGTGGCCGTGGCCTTCCAACCGGTGGGCACGGCGAGGCCGCCTGGACCGTCGGCGCGAAACGCGCCGCCACGGCCTTGGGGAACGCCGCTGTAGCCGTTCTTGCAGCGGTATTCGGCGGCTTCTGCACGGAGAACTCCTCTGGCGGGGCAGGACCGATTACTCGGTCACGAGCACATGACGTAGAGGGGATAGATCTGACACATGTCAGATCTCACGAGACTGAACTGTGCTGACTTTCCTGGAGGTCCGCCTCAGGCTCGGGGGTTCGACGGCGGCCTCTGGAACACGGCCCCGCGACGACACCCCGACACAACAGCCCAACTGGGATGGGGAAAAGTCTGGGGTTACCGGATCCTGGCGTCAAGAGTTTGGATGTGATTCACTGAGCCTGAATCGAATTATGTATCGGAAACATAGGACGGGGCGCCGCAGCCAGGACGCGGGTACGAGGTCGCAGCCCGACGCATCCTCAACCCTCTCGTCCGGGCGGGACTCCAGCCCGGCGACGACACCCACTCCTGCCCCCGGGCCTCCAGCCGTGAAGGACATCCATGCGAATCACCGATGTGACTGTGGAACTGGTCGACCTGCCCGCTCAGCCACCCTTCCGGTGGCGGGCCGGGCTGCCGGGATCGGAGCCGGCGGTGGTGGGCGGAATCCTGCGCGTCCACACCGACGAGGGCCTCGTCGGCGAGGCACACACGCGGCGCGGACTGATTGTCTCCGACCTGGTTGACCGGCGGATCCGTGCGGACCTGACCGGTCGCGATCCGCTGATGCGCGAGCTTCTGTGGCAACGGCTGTGGGAGCTGGACCGCATCGAGGAGCTTCCGATCTATGCTCTCGGCCTGGTCGACGTGGCATTGTGGGACCTGGCGGGCAAGGCGGCCGGGCAACCGGTCCACCAGTTGCTGGGCAGCTACCGCGAAGCCATTCCCGCCTACGCGAGCACGGTCACCTTCGGCAGCGTCGAGGAGTACCTCGATGTGGCCGATCAGTGCCTGGAGTTGGGCTACGTCGCCATCAAGCTGCACGGCTGGGGCGACCCGAAGGCGGATGCGGAGCTGTGCCGGAAGCTGCGGGCGCATGTCGGTGACGACGTCCCGCTGATGTACGACGGTTCGGCCGGGTTCGACCTCGCCGATTCGGTCTACCTGGGCCGTGCGCTGTCCGAGGCCGGCTACCTGTGGTACGAGGAGCCGATGCGCGAGTTCAGCGTAACCGCCTACCGCTGGCTGGCCGAGCGGGCCCAGGTCCCGCTGTTGGTCGCGGAGACCTCCGACGGCGCGCACATGAACGTCGGCGACTTCATCGCGGCCGGCGCGGCGGGCCGGGTCCGGACCAGCGCGCAGTACAAGGGCGGGATCACCGGGGCACTGCGCATCGCGCATCTGGCCGACAGCTACCAGCTGCGGGCCGAGGTACACGGCACCGGAGTGGTCAACGCCCATCTGTGCATGGCGATACCCAACACCACCTACTACGAGTCCCTGGTGTACACCAATCCCGTGGTGCGCGAGCCCGCGGTGGGGGCCGACGGGCTGGTCCAGGCACCGACGGCCCCCGGCATCGGGTTCGACCAGCCGGGCTGGTGACGACTCCTCCACCGGCCATCCGCGAAGGGTGAGGCCGCACCGTCCCGGCCGCCGGCCGCTCGACAGCGTCGTCGGCGGCCGGGACGCCGACGAGGCAGGCTTCCACTTCGAGTGACGTCGCAGGCGGCAACAGGGAGGGGCGGACGCAGGTGCGTCCGCCCCTCCCTGTTGCCGCCTGCCTGCTGTCTGTCAGAGGTGGTAGGCCCGGGAGGCCGTGCCGCCGAAGACCTCCTTCCGCTCGTGCTCCGACAGGTCCGCCAGGAGCTCATGGCTGGCGGCGACCACCTGCCCGTAGTCTGCCGCCAGCGTGCACACCGGCCAGTCCGACCCGAACATCAGCCGCCGCGGGCCGAAGGTCTCCAGAGCGACCGACACGAACGGTCGCAAATCTGCGAGGCTCCACGCATCCCAGTCGGCCTCGGTCACCAGGCCGGAGAGCTTGGCCACCGTGTTGGGAAGGCGGGCCAGGGCTCGCAGATCCGCGGCCCAGGTGTCCTGTCGGCGCGGCCGGACGGGGGGCTTGCCCAAGTGGTCGAGGACGAAGGTGAGTTCCGGCCGGGCGCGAGCCGCTGCCACCGCTGACGGCAGTTGCTCCGGGCGCAGCACCAGGTCGTAGGCCAGCCCGGCGGATGCGACGGCGGCCAGGCCGCGGTCCGCTTCGGGGCGCAGCAACCAGTTCGGATCGTCCTCGCTCTGCACCTGATGGCGGATGCCGACCAGTCGGTCACCGCCGGACAGCGCACGCAGTTCGGCCAGAGCGTCGGCGACCGCGGGAGAGGTCAGATCGGTCCAGCCGACGACTCCCGCCACCAGCCGGTCGTCGGCAGCCAGGGCCAAGTACTCGGGTGTCTCCTCGGGCAGGCAGACGGTCTGCACCAGCACGGTGGCGTCGACATCGGCGGCCGCGGCTTGCGGGCGCAGGTCGTCGAGACTGAAGTCGCGTCGCAGGGGAGCGAGTTCAGGTCCGGTGATCCAGTCCTGCTCGCGGACCGACAGGTCCCAGACGTGCTGGTGGGCGTCGATGGTGGTCATGGGCGCTTCGCCTTCCAGATGAGCGGGTCCGAGTCGCCGGTATGGAACGGCACGGTCGGCATCAGCGGCGGCTGTTGTCCTGCCGCCGGTCGGGTACCGGCACATTCCACGGCAGCAGGCCCCGGCAACGCAGTGCGAGCCACATGTCCGGGGGAATGGGATGGCTGATCATCGCGGCGGCGTCCACCATCTCGGTGGCGGTGCGTGCCCCGAGCAGGACACCGGCGACCGCCGGATGGCCGAGCGGGAACTGCAGTGCCGCTGCCCGCAGCGGGACCTCGAAGTCCTTGCACAGGGTTCTCAGCGCCAGCGCGCGTTCCAGCATGCGCAGGGGGGCGGGGGCGTAGTCGAAGGTCGCGCCCGGCCTGGGATCGGCCAGCAGACCCGAGTTGAACACCCCGCCCACCACAACGGACACCCCGCGTCGCGCGGCCTGTGGCAGGAGTGAGACCAACCCGGTCTGGTCGAGCAGGGAGTAGCGGCCGGCCAGCAGGACCACGTCGATGTCGGTGTCGCGGATGAACCGTGTCGGCATCTTGGTCTGGTTCATACCGATGCCGATCGCCCCGACCGTGCCCTCCGCACGCATCCGCTCCAGCTCGGGGTAGGCGCAGTCGAGAGCCTCCCGCTCATGGTGGTCCGGGTCGTGCAGGTAGACGATGTCCACCCGGTCGAGGCCGAGCCGGATGAGGCTCTCCTCGACGCCGACGCGCACACCGCGGGCGGTGAAGTCCCACACCCTCTCGTGGGTGGCCGGGACGGCGAAGCCGTTCGCCCGGTCGTCACCATGCGCTCCGGTACATGGGCGCAACAGGCGACCGACCTTGGTGGAGAGCGTGTACTGGTCACGCGGCCGGGCGCGCAGGGCGTCTCCGAGGCGGCGCTCGGACAGCCCCAGACCGTAGTGCGGGGCGGTGTCGAAACTGCGGACCCCGCAGGCCCAGGCGGCTTCGACGGTGGCGGCCGCATCCTCGTCACTGATCGCGTGGAACAGATTCCCGAGGGGAGCGGCGCCCAGCGACAGTTCGCCGAACGCTGTGCCGGTGCGCCCGAGTGCTGTGCTGCGCATGAGTTCAGGTTTGCCTCTCGTTCAGGGCCTCGGCCGCACTCCTGCGAATCTTCATCTCGATGGGGAGGCGGCACACCGGGGCGGGGCGTCCCCCGGCCGGAGCCGCTCGGCCCATCAGCCCTTCGTCGCTCCACCGGTGAGACCTTTGACGAATTGCTTCTGGAAGGCCAGGTAGAACACGAGGATGGGCAGCGTCGCCAAGAACATGAGGGCGAAGACCGAGCCGAAGTCCGCCTGGTGTTCGCCGATGGCGCGATAGATTCCGACAGTCACCGTGGTGCCGGTGGCCGGGCCCAGGATGATCAGTGGGTTGAGGAAGTCGTTCCAGATCCAGACGCCGAGGAAGATCAGCACGCTGGCCGATGCCGGTCGCATCAAGGGGAAGACCACCTGCCAGAAGGCACGGAATGCGCCGGCGCCGTCGATGGCCGCTGCCTCTTCGACTTCACGTGGGATCGTCTTGACGAAGCCGGCGAAAACGAAGACTCCGAACGGCATGTAGTAGCCGACGTACGCCAGGATCAGACCCGGCACGGTGCTCATGAGGCCAAGAGCCCGGAGTACTTCGGTGATCGGGCTGAGGATGACCGCAGGCGGCACCATGAGGCCGCACAACAGCGTGACCATCGCGACCTTGGCCATGACGCCGGTCGACCGCGCAAGGTAGTGCCCGAGCATGGCGGAGATCGCCGTGACGATGAGGATGGAGATCACGGTGACCTCCGTGCTGTTGACCAGCCCGTACCAGAAGAGATGGTCCGGTCGGGACAGCACGCCCTGGATGTTGTCCAAGGTCGGCGGGATCGGGAGACCCACCGGGTTCGACACGATCGCCGAACCGTCCTTGAACACGTTGACCAGCACGAGGTAGATCGGCAGGAAGAACAGGAAGCCTGCGAGCAGCGCGGCAACCGGACGAAGCCAAGCCTTGGGTTTTTTCATGATCAGGAAGACACCTCGCGTTTCTGCAACAGCCCGAGCGCGATCACCGAAACAGCCGCGACCAGGGCCAGCATCGCCACAGCCATCGCAGAGGCGTAGCCGACGTGGTTACCGTTGAATGCGGTCTGAATCACCTGAAAAGCGAGGGTGGATGTGGTGCCGGGGCCGGGGCCGCCGTTGGTGAGGACCTGGACCTGGTCGTATGCCTTGAATCCGCCGATCAGCGACATCACCGTGTTGATGGTGACGGCGGGCGCCAGCATCGGCCAGGTGACATGGCGGAACCGCATCATTGGTCCGCAACCGTCGATCGCTGCCGCCTCGTGCAGCTCCTGTGGGATTCCTTGAAGCCCGGCCAGGTAGATGACTACGCAGAATCCGAGCCCTTGCCAGGCGATGACCCACGAGACCGTGTAGAGGGCGAGACTCGGGTCGGAGAGCCAACCCGGCGGGTCACTCATCCCCAGCTTACCCAGCATGGAATTGAGCAGGCCGTCGTCGACGAGGATCGCCTGCCAGATGACGCTGACCACCACGGCGCTGAGGACGACCGGGACGAAGAACACGCTGCGGAGTGCGTTGTACAGCCAGCCCCGTCGATCGAGGAGCATGGCGATCGCCAGTCCACCCGCGTTGGTGACGACGGTCACGATGACGGTGATGAGGACGGTGTTCCCCAGTGCTGTGAGGAATTCGTCGTCGGAGGCGAGGCTGGTCAGGTTGTCCAGCCCCACCCACTTGGTCGGTGGATTGAAGGGATTCTTGTTGGTGAAGCTGTAGCCGATCGTGATGCCGATGGGCACGAGCACAAGGGCCAGATAGACCAGCAGACCAGGCGCCGCAAAGACGGTGAATCGGTTCAGTCCGTCTCGCGAGCGTGATCGCCGGGGCCGCTGCGGCGACCGCCTCGGGACGGTGGGAGACCGCCGCTCTCCTGGAGCGTCCGGCTTTCCGGGCGTGACAGGAGAGCGTTCTGGTCGGGCGAGGGTACGGATGCGCATTACCGGGTGGCCTTGTCCCACTGCGAGTCCATGTAGGCGCCGAACTGCGCGGCTGTCATGCCACCACTGAGGAGTTTCTGAACGCCTGCCGCAGCCTTGTCGGCCAGGCCCGGCGGCAAGGAGCCGTCCCCGGTCTCCTGAGAGAACGAGTTGACGACTCCATCGGACTTCTGTGCCTGCCGAAACGCTGACACGCTCTCTTTGTAGACAGGTCCCATATTGTCCGGCGGTGTGTAGCCCTTGATGTCGATGAAGAGCCCGTCGGCCTTGACGGCGGCGTTGAGGTTCTTCTCGTCCTCCATGAAGGCCTTCGCCCATTTCTTCGCCAGCTTCACATCCGGCGCCTTGGAGCTCACCGTCATCCCGCCGCCGGTGACACCCGGAAGCGCCGACGATCCCTGGTCGGTGGGCCACGCGAACACACCCGTGTCGAAGCTCGGCTTCTTCGCGTCGGCCGAGGCGGAGAACCAACTGCCCATCGGGTACATGGCGCCCTTGCCGTCACGGAAAGCCTGCTCGGTGTCCGCGTAGGAGCGTGACAGCCCCGCCCGGTCTATATAGCCCTTGTCCGTCAGGTCGGCGACCTTCTGAGCAGCCGCCACGAAAGCCGGGTCGGTGAACTTGACTTTTCCAGCGCTGCGCTGTGACAACCAGTCCGGCGTCTTCTTGTAGACGTCGGTGGCCACGGTACAGATCAGCGGGAACATGTCGGCCCACGAGTCCTTGCCGCCACCGCCGACCACAAACGGATTGATTCCCTTTGCCTTCAATTTGGCACTGTCGTCAAGCAGCTCATCGTAGGTACGAGGCGGGGCATCGATACCGGCCTTGGCGAACGCGCTCTTGTTATAATAGACGAACGTCGCCTGGGCGGAATAGGGAAGCTGGTAGACTTTCCCGTCGTACGTGTTGGCGCGGGGCTCGACGTACTTCGCGAGCTCGTTGTCCGACCATTCCGCCAACTTGCCCGCCTCGGCGAATCCGGCAGGATTCAAGCCGATCATGACGTCCGGGAACTGGCCCGTACTGTCGAGCTGCTTCGCATATCCGGTGCGGTCGGCGCTGGGTGACACGAGCTTCTTGATGGTCACTCCGGGCACCTTCGCCGAGGCACGGGCGATCGCCGCATCCCAGTACTTCGCGTCGAGGTTGGGCGTTTCGAAGGTGAGGAAGGTCAGGGTGACCTTACCGCCTGATGACGCACTCTCACCGGTGCTACCGGCCGTGCATCCGGTCAGGATCAGTGCACCCGCGAGAGCGGCGCCCCTCAGAAGTGTCGGATTGCGTGTCATGCGTTTCTTCCCCTACCCGTCGATGTCGGAGGCGGTGGTATGTCGCTGCCTTGTCGTTCCCTGACGAGGTGGGGGATCACGCTCCCAACCGTCCGCCGAATCCGTCACATGGTTCAGACTCTTCCGAGAGCCCTACTGCGCTCGAGGGCGATCGCTCAGCCCGAGCGCTCCTCCGTCGAAAGCGTTCTGAGTATCGAAGTCCGTCCGCGACATTGTCAAGAGATGAAGCACAACTATCTACCACGCAACAGCGACATAGATGCTAGACATCAATGCACGACCGCACTGGCCCACTGGAGCTGACGGGCGAGTCAACCGCGTCACCTCCGCCCCGCGACAGCGCTCCGCCGCGACCTCGTAGACGGGGCAATGGGCAGCCTCCGTCTCCGAACCCGATGCCGCCGACGTGAGCCGGGAAGATCCAGTCATCTCGCACCATATGGGTGAAAGGTGTGGTCAGCGAAGTGATCACGCGTTCCAGACCGCAAGAAACGACTCGACTCCCCGGATAGATCTTAACTAAGCCTTGACTCACCCCGCAGTCGGCTGCACCCTAGATCGCACTTGCGCTGGGCGTCTGCCTGGAAGAGGAAAGATATTTCCGTTTCCCGGTGAGGCTTCGGAAGTGTCAGCTCGCCATCCCTCCTGCCTCCCAGCTCCCATGGAAGAGTGCGAACTATGTAGGTGACGCCGCTCGTCATCCACCTCCCGGCGCGAGATTCCGCTCCCTCGCGGCTCCAG
The DNA here is from genome assembly GCF_018883605.1 of Streptomyces niphimycinicus. Taxonomy (GTDB): domain Bacteria; phylum Actinomycetota; class Actinomycetes; order Streptomycetales; family Streptomycetaceae; genus Streptomyces; species Streptomyces niphimycinicus. The sequence continues at coordinate 77,967 of NZ_JAHLEM010000025.1, forward strand.
CGCGAAAGATCAGCACGTACCTGCTTCGTCGAGATTCGCTTCACCCAGGAGGAAATATGGATAGACGGCGCTTCCTGGCCGTCAGTGGCCTGAGTTCGATCACGGCGATAGGAACGATGGGGCTCACCGGCGCCCCCGCTCAGGCCGTGCCGACAGTCGCCGGTGGGGGGTCCCAGCCGCAGCGGATCACCGCAGGTTTCCTGTCGGTGGGTATCAGCGACTCCGGCCGGGTGAACAGCCTGGTGGATCTGCGCAGCGGCACCGACCATCTGGCGCCGGGCACATCGGTGCCGCTGATCAGCGTGGTGGCCGATGGCAGACATGAGGTTCCTGCTGAGATGAAGGTATCGCCGCGCGACCGGCGAGTCCTGGTGTTCGGCAGCGAGAAGGTGACGATCGAAGTGAAGGTCGTCAAGTTCGCGACCCACTCCACACTCGAGGTGGTCGGTCTGACAGCCGCTCCCGGTGTGGATGTGCAGACATTGCTGTGGGGCCCGCTGCCGACGAACATCACCCAGACGATCGGTGAGACCGCCGGCGTGGTCGGTGACGACGATTTCCTCTTGGGGGTTCGCCCGCTCAACGACAAGACCGTTGGCGGGTGGCCGAACGAGCACCTGGCCTACGGGTTCGGCCCGGATCTCATCTGGAACCCGTACGGCCTGCAGACCGGCGAGAAGGATGAATGGCTGGCGGGCAACGTCGCGGCGAAGACGAAGTGGGGCAGCGTTCTGCGCGCCGCCACCTACGACTACAGCCGGGTGCGGGTCCGGCAGCGCACCAATGGGTACGAGATCCCGCTCGGGCCGCTGCCCGCGCCGGAAGGCCGGATCGTCGGGTCGAAGATCGCGCTGTTCGGCAGTGCTCCGGAGCTGTCCCTCACCGTGCTGAGCCAGATCGCCAAGAAGCACGGCCAGGCGTACCCGACCCTCGACGGCCAGTGGCAGAAGGCGGCCCAGCGCACTTCGCAATCCCACTTCTGGTTCCACGACCTCGCCACGAGCAACGTCACCGCCGCCGGCCAGTTCGCCAAGCAGGCCGGGGTCAGGAACGTCTACTCCGTCGAGGGCGCCGCCGGGCCCTGGAAGTCGACCGGCCACTACCAGTTCAACAGCAACTTCGGCGGATCCGACGCGGCGGCGGCCCAGTTGGTGGCCACGGCGGCGAAGGAGGGAATCGAGGTCGGGGTACACACTCTGTCCGACTTCATCGACGCCCGCGACCCGTATGTGAAGGCCCCGGCCGATGCGCGGCTGGCTGTGGGAGGGAGCGTCAAACTGACCCGCCCGCTCGGCAGCGCGGACACCACTTTGTACGTGGACGCCGACCGCCCGCTGGGGCCCGGCGTCGACGGGCATCGGCTGCGTATCGGCGACGAGTTCCTCACCTACGGCGCCATGACGAAGGTGAGCGCCTCCGAGTGGCAGGTCAGCGGCCTGAAGCGCGCGGACTGGGGATCCACGGCACGGTCCTACCCGGCCGCCACCAGCGTCGCCCGCCTCATCGAGAACGGCTACGGCGGCGCGATCGGCGGCCTGCCGATCATCGACGAGATCGCGACCCGGCTGGCCACCGCGTACAACGACACCGGCATCCGGGCCACGTCCTATGACGGGTTGGAATCGGCGGGCTACACCGGCTGGGGCGGCTACGGCTTCGCGCACCTGGTCAACGGCGTCTACCGGCAGCTCGACTCCAAGGAGTTCGTCACCGAGTGCAGCAACCTCTCGTCCAACACTTGGGACGCCCAGTCCCGGGCCAGTTGGGGTGAGATCGGCAGGACGGACCACGCCCAGCTCCTTCGGAGCAACACGTTCTACCGCGCCAACTATCTGCCGGGGATGATGGGCCAGCAGGGAATCTCCGGCGACGACAATCTGCAGAAGATCGAAGACACCATGGCGCGCGCGGCGTCCCTGGACGCCGGCGTCAACTTCGAGACCAGCGTGCAGTCTCTCGCGTCCGGAGCGAACACCGCCGCCTTGCTTCAAGCCGTCAGGACATGGGAGTCCGCGCGCAGCGTCGGCGCGTTCACCACCGATCAGAAGAAGCAGTTGGGCGATGTGGAGAAGCACTGGCACTTGAGTCAGGTGACACCGCATCAGGAATGGTCGCTGCAGCAGGTGGACTCGTCCGGTCAGCCGATCGGCGAGCCGCAGCAGGTCAAGGCTCCGACGCCGGGCTTCACCACGCCGGAGCCGCCGGATGCCAAGGTCGGTGTATTGTATGCGTTCAAGGTGACATCGAGCACGCCGCGGACCATCGGCTACGAAGTCACATCAGGCAGCCTTCCGCCCGGACTCACCCTCAACAAGGACACCGGCGGTATCACGGGCGTGCCCACCACCAAGGGCACCCGCAAGTTCACCATCACCGCCCGCAACAGTGGGGGCATCGCCGACGCCAAGATCACCTACCGGGTGGCGACCGCGCCCTGAACGAGACCCTGACGGTGCTTCGCCGTAGGTGAGTCGCCGGACATGCCAATGGCCGCCCTCTCCCGATGGAGAGGGCGGCCATTCGCGTCCGGTCAGGTCAGGTCGGCTCGGTCATCAAGGGGTCTGACTCGTGGCGACGTTCAGCCGGTAGCGGACCGCTGCGTCGGGGACGCCGCCGCTGTTGCGGGCGGTGATGGTGAAGTTCTTCGCGCCCGCGCCGGTGGGGACGCCGGTGATACCGCCGGTGTCCTTGTTCAAGCTCAGCCCGGCCGGCAACTTGCCAGATGTGACCTCGTACCGAATCGTCCGAGGTGTGCTCGAGGTGACCTTGAACGCGTACAATTCACCCACGCGACCATCGGGCGGCTCGGGCGTGGTGAAGCCGGGCTTGGGCGCCTCCACCACCTGCGCCGCGCCGACCGGGTTGCCGTCCTCATCCATCTCCTGCAGCGACCATCGCTCGGCCGCGGTCACCTCGCTCAGGTGCCAGTGCTTGTTCTGGTCCGCCATGAGCTTCTGTTGAGCGGGCGTGAAGGCTCCAGCCGCGATGGCGGAGTTCCAGGTCTTGATAGCGGCGAGGATCGCCGTGGTGTTGGATCCATTGGACAAGCTCTTCATGTTCGTCTCGAACCAGCCGAAGTTCACGCCCAGCGACGCGCCCCGCGCCAGATTCGTCTCGACGTCGAGCTTGCTCGTGTCGCCGTTGATCGGCAGTGAACCTCCCATGAGGGGAAGGTAGTTGGCCCGGTAGAAGTTGACGTTCCTGGCCACCTGGTCGTAGTTGGAGTCGGACCAACCGATGCCACCCCAGCTGACCCGCGACTGGGCGCACCAGGAATTGGACGACGGGTTGGAGGCTTCGGCGATGAAGCCGTCCTGGGACTTGAGCCGACGGTAGACGCCGTTGACCAGGTGCGCGTAACCCTGCCCGCTCCAGCCGCTCCAGGCCACCTCCTCCAGTCCGTCGTACGAGATGTTCCTGATGCCGGTGGTGTTGCACGCCGTGGCCAGCCGGGTGGCGATCTCGTCGATGATCGGCAGGTCGCCTCGTGCTCCACCGTACTGGTTCTCGGCGATCCGGGTGGCGCTGGTTCCCTTGGGGTAGGAGGCCGCGGCGGATCCCCATTGCGCGCGCTTGACGTCGGTGAACTGCCACTCGCCGGCGCCGGCCTGGGACACACCGGAGAACGTGACGAACTCGTCGCCCAGCCGCAGCCGGTGACCGAGGACGTAACCGCCGCCGCCCGAGTCGCCATCGGCGTACAGGATCGTGTCCGTCGCGGCGAGGGGGCGGGTCAGCTTCACCGTCCGGCCGGTCGTGAGCCGCTTGTCGGCCGGTGCCGGAACGACGTAGGGGTCGTTGGAGGCGATGAAGTTGGACAGTGTGTGTACGCCGACCCGCACTCCGCCGGCAGCGGCGGTCGTCACCATCTGGGTCGCGGCGGCGTCCGAACCGCCGAAGTTGCTGTTGAACTGGTAGTGGCCGGTCGACTTCCAGGGCCCGGCGGCGCCCTCGACGGAGTAGACGTTCCTGATGCCTGCCTGCTGGGCGAACGTGACGGCGGAGGCCAGATTCGCGGAACTCAGGTCGTGCAGCACCAGAAACGGCTGCCGGGTCGCCTCGGCCACCTTCTG
>NZ_JAHLEM010000250.1 GCF_018883605.1 Streptomyces niphimycinicus
GGGTGCCGGGTGAGCTGTATATCGCGGGTGAGGGGGTGGTCCGTGGCTATCACGGACGCCCGGGGCTGACGTCCGAACGCTTTGTGGCCGATCCGTTCGACCGCGTCGGCGGTGGGCGGATGTATCGCACCGGTGACCTGGTGCGCTGGACGGCCGAAGGTGAGCTGGAGTATCTCTCCCGGGTCGACGATCAGGTCAAGCTGCGTGGCTTCCGGATCGAGCTGGGCGAGATCGAGACGGTGCTGGCCGGGCAGGATGGCGTGGCCCAGGCCGCCGTCCTCGTGCGCGAGGACCGGCCCGGCGACAAGCGGCTCGTCGCCTATGTCATCCCCTCCATGGCGGGCGGACCGGAGCCCCTGGCCCTGCGTGAGCACGTGGCCGGGCAACTGCCCGGCTATATGGTGCCGTCGGCGTTCGTGACGCTGGACGCCTTCCCGCTCACCGCGAACGGCAAGCTGAACCGGCGTGCGCTGCCCGCGCCCGACTACGGCCCCGACACCGCCACCGGCCGGGCGCCGCGTTCGCCGCGCGAGGAGATCCTGTGCGGTCTGTTCGCCGAGGTCCTGGGCGTGGCGTCGGTCACGATCGACGACGACTTCTTCCACCTCGGCGGCCACTCGCTGCTGGCGACCAAGCTGGTCAGCCGGATCCGTACCGTCCTGGACACCGAACTGGCTGTACGCCGCGTCTTCGAGGCACCCACCGTGGCCGAACTCGCCACGGCGCTCGACGAGTCCGCCGCCGTACGAGGCCGGGTGGTGAGCGCGAAGCGGCCCGCCAGGGTGCCGCTGTCCCATGCGCAGCAACGCCTGTGGTTCCTCCAGCACCTGGAGAGGCCGAGCGACGCCTACAACATGGTCATCTCCCTCGACCTGACAGGCCCGCTGGACCAGGACGCGCTGCGTCAGGCCCTGGCCGACCTGGTCGTACGCCACGAGAGCCTGCGCACGGTCTTCGCGGACGACTCGGGCGGCGGCGCCTACCAGGTGGTCCTCGCACCGGAACAGGCGCAGGTGCCGCTGACCGTGGAGAAGGTGGCCGACGAGGCGTCCGTCGACCGGCTGATGCGTGACGCCGCCGGGTACGCCTTCGACCTCTCCACCGAGATGCCCATCCGCGCCTCGCTGTTCCGGCTGCCCGCCGTCGCCGGAGGCGCCGACGGTGCGCGAACCGACCGTTCGACGCTGCTCCTGCTGACGCATCACATCGCGAGCGACGCCTGGTCGCGCGGTGTCCTGGTGCGGGACCTGACGGCGGCGTACGCGGCCCGCGCGACGACCGGCCGTGCCCCCGCCTGGGAGCCGCTGCCGGTGCAGTACGCGGACTACAGCCTCTGGCAGCGTGACCTCCTCGGCGACGAGTCCGACTCGGGCAGCGAGATCTCGCGTCAGCTCGACTACTGGACCCGGGCGCTGGACGGGCTCCCGGAGGAACTGGCCCTGCCCTTCGACCGGCCGCGGCCGGCGGGCGCCTCCTACCGGGGCGACCGGGTCGGGTTCGAGCTGCCGCCGGGCCTGTACGAGCGGCTGGTGCGGGTCGCCGGTGAGCATCGCGCGAGCCTGTACATGGTGTTGCAGGCGGCCCTGGCGACCCTCCTGACCCGGCTCGGCGCGGGCAGCGACATCCCCATCGGCACACCCGTCGCGGGCCGTACCGACGACGCGCTGGACGACCTCGTCGGGTTCTTCGTCAACACGCTGGTGCTGCGCGCCGACACCTCCGGCAACCCCACCTTCAGCGAGCTGGTCGAACGTGTCCGGGCGCGCGACCTGGAGGCGTACGCACATCAGGACCTGCCCTTCGAGCGGCTGGTCGAGGTGGTCAACCCGGAGCGTTCACTGGCCCGGCACCCGCTCTTCCAGACCGTACTCAACCTGAACAACGCCGCTCGGCCCCTCACCGCTCAGACCGGGCTCACCGTCACCGGGCGACCGCTCGGGTCGCCCTCGGCGAAGTTCGACCTCTCCTTCGAGATGGCCGAGATGGCCGAGATGGCCGAGATGGCCGAGATGGCCGGGACCGCCGAGACGGCCGGGACCGCCGGGGCCGGGCTGGGCTGTGCGCTGGACTTCAGTACGGACCTGTTCGACCGGGCCACCGCACAGAGCATCGTCGACCGCTTCGTGCGGGTGCTGGAACAGGTGGCCGCCGACCCGGCCGTCCCGATCCAGGACCTCCAGATCCTCGACCCGGCCGAGCGGCGCGAGCTGACGGCGCCGCCGCGGCACATCTCCGCCCCCGGCGAGACGATCGTGTCCCGGTTCGAGCGGCAGGTGGCCGCCACTCCGGACGCCATCGCGGTGACCTACGAGACCACCTCCCTCAGCTACTCCGAGGTGAACGCGCGGGCGAACCGGCTGGCCCATCTGCTGCGCGAGCGGGGAGCGGCACCACGGCGGTATGTGGGCTTGAGCATGCCGCGCACCGAGGAGCTGGTCGTCGCGGTCCTCGGCGTGCTGAAGTCGGGCGCGGCATATGTGCCCATCGACCCGGCCTACCCGGCCGACCGCATCGCCTACATGGTCGACGACGCCCGGCCGATCCTCACCGTGACGCCCGATGTGCTCGCCGAGTCGCAGCGCTACCAGGCGGGCGACCCGGACGTGGCACTCTCGCCCCTGGACACCGCGTACGTCATCTACACCTCGGGATCCACGGGACGGCCCAAGGGCGTGGAAGTGCCGCACGGCAACGCGATACGCCTGATGGACGCGACCGGCCACTGGTTCGGCTTCGGCCCCGACGACGTATGGACCCTGTTCCACTCCTACGCCTTCGACTTCTCCGTCTGGGAACTGTGGGGACCGCTGCTGCGCGGCGGACGCCTGGTCGTCGTCTCCTACGAGATCAGCCGGACCCCGGAGCGGTTCCTGACGCTGCTGGCGGATGAGCGGGTCACCGTGCTGAACCAGACCCCGTCGGCGTTCTACCAGCTCATGGCGGCCGACCGGGACAATCCCGAGACCGCCGCGCGGCTTCGCCTGCGCCATGTCGTCTTCGGTGGCGAGGCGCTCGAACTGGGCCGGCTGGCCGACTGGTACGCCCGGCACCCCGATGACGCCCCGTCCCTGGTGAACATGTACGGCATCACGGAGACCACCGTGCATGTCACGCATATCGCGCTCGACGAGGCCGTCGTCGCCGCCTCCTCCGGCTCGGTGATCGGCGAACCGATCCCGGATCTCGGCGTGTATGTGCTGGACGAGAGGCTCCGGCCGGTGCCCAGTGGCGTCGTGGGCGAGCTGTACGTCGTCGGCGCCGGTCTGGCCCGTGGCTATCTCGGCCGGGCCGGGCTGACCGCCGAGCGCTTCGTGGCCAACCCGTTCGGCGAGGGCCGCATGTACCGCACCGGGGACACCGGACGGCGGCTGGCCGACGGGCGCCTGGAGTACCACGGCCGCGTCGACGACCAGGTCAAACTGCGCGGCTTCCGCATCGAGCTCGGTGAGATAGAGGCGGCGCTGGAGGCGCATACCGCCGTTTCCCAGGCCGCGGTGATCCTGCGCGAGGACCGGCCCGGCGACAAACGCCTCGTCGCCTATGCCGTGCCGACCGCCGGCGCCGACCCGACTCCCGGGCAGGACACGCTGCGCGCCCACCTCGCCACCGCCCTGCCCGAGCACATGGTGCCGTCGGCCGTGGTCGTCCTGGACGCGCTTCCGCTCACCCTGAACGGCAAGCTCGACCGGCGGGCACTGCCCGCGCCCGTGTACGGCGGGACGCCCGAGGCTGATCGGCGCGGCCCGCGCACCGAGCGGGAGAAGACGCTGTGCGGGCTGTTCGCCGAGGTGCTGGGGCTCGACGGGGTCGGCATCGACGACGGCTTCTTCGACCTCGGCGGCGACAGCATCATGTCCATCCAGCTCGTCAGCCGCGCCCGGCGGGCCGGACTCGAACTCGCGGTGCGCGACGTCTTCGAACACCGCACGGTCGCCGCGCTCGCCGACATCGCCACGGAGACCGTCCGGGTGGCCGCGGAGGAGCCGGGAGCGGGCGTCGGCGAGGTACCGCTGACCCCGATCATGCGCTGGTTCCTCGAACGAGGCGGCCCGGCCGACCAGTTCAACCAGTCGCGGCTGGTCCAGGTGCCCGCGGCGCTGCGCCACGAGCATCTGCGGTCCGTGGTGCGGTCGGTGCTCGACCACCACGGCGCGCTGCGGGCCCGGCTCACCGCCGGCCCCGAACGGCGCCTGGAGATCCGCGAACCGGGCGCGGTGGACGCCGCCTCCCTGGTCCACCGCGTGGCCGCCGCCGGGCTCGACGAACCGGCCCAGCGGGAGCTGGTGCGGCGGGAGACCGAAGCCGCCCGGGAGCGTCTCGACCTGGACGCGGGACGGCTCGTCCAGGTGGTCTGGTTCGACCGCGGCGCGGACACTCCGGGCCTGCTGCTCCTCCTCATCCACCACCTGGTGGTCGACGGGGTGTCCTGGCGCATCCTGGTACCCGACCTGGCGGAGGCGTACCGCGCCGTGAGTAGCGGGCGGGCGCCGGAACTCCAGCCCGTGGGCACCTCGCTGCGCCGCTGGGCGCAGCGGCTGACGGAGGCGGCGGCCAGGCCCGCGCGGGCGGCGGAGGCCGCCTGGTGGCAGGAGGTGCTGCGGCCCGGGGACCCGCTCCTGGGCAGCCGGGCCCTGGACCCGGCCCGGGACACCTACGGGAGCGCGGCGCATCTGACGGTCACACTGCCGGTCGCGGTCACCGAGAAGCTGCTCACCCGCGTGCCGTCGGTGTTCAGCGCCGAGGTCAACGACGTGCTGCTCACCGCGTTCGCGCTGGCCTGGGCGCGCTGGCGCGGCGGCCGGGACGCCTGGAGCCCGGGCGCGGCCGGGACGCTCCTCGACCTGGAGGGCCACGGGCGCGAGGAGGACATCGTGGGCGCCGTGGACCTGTCCCGCACCGTGGGCTGGTTCACCAGCCTGTATCCCGTACGGATCGACCCCGGCGCGGTGGATCTCACCGACGCGTTCGCGGGCGGCCCGGCCGCGGGCGAGGCCGTCAAGCGGATCAAGGAGCAGCTCAGGGCCGTGCCCGACAAGGGCATCGGCTACGGCCTGGCCCGGCATCTGAACCCGGACACCGCACCGGGGTTCACCGGCCTGCCCGAGCCGCGGGTGGCGTTCAACTACCTCGGGCGCTTCCAGGTCGCGGACGCCGAGGAGGCGGGCAGCGCCACCGTCCCGGACTGGACCGTGCTGGCCAGCGCCGCCGGCATCGGCGGCACCGACCCCCGGGTTCCGCTCGCCCACCCCCTTGAGCTCAACGCCCGTACCGACGACGGGCCGCGCGGACCCGAACTGGCCGCCACCTGGACCTGGGCCGAGGGCATCCTCGACCGGACCGCGGTCGGCACCCTGGCCGACCTGTGGTTCCAGGCCCTGACCGCCCTCACCGAGCACGCGGAACGCCCCGACGCGGGCGGGCTCACCGTCTCGGACGTTTCCCTGAGCCTGCTGAGCCAGGACGAGATCGAGTTGCTGGAAGACGACTGGAGGACCATGTGATGGCGACGCAGTCCGGATTGCAGGACATCCTGCCGCTGGCCCCGCTACAGGAAGGCTTGCTCTTCCACAGCGTGTACGACGAGGCGGCGCCGGACGTCTATGTCGTGCAGGACACCATGGACCTGGAGGGCGACCTCGACCCCGAGGCGCTGCGCGCCGCGTGCCGCACCCTGCTGCGGCGCCACGCCAATCTGCGCGCGGGCTTCCGCTACGCGGGCCTGCGGCGCCCCGTCCAGTTCATTCCGCACGAGGTCCCCCTGCCCTGGGAGGAGATCGACCTCGCCGCGCTGACCGAGGACGAGCGCACCGCGGCGGCGGACCGGGTGCTGGAGGCGGACCGCAGACGCCGTTTCGACCTCGGCAAGCCGCCGCTGATGCGGTTCACCCTGCTGCGGCTCGGCGACGGCCGGCACCGCTTCGTCCTGACCAACCACCACATCCTGCTGGACGGGTGGTCACGCCCGATGCTGCTGCGCGAACTCCTCGCGCTGTACGCGGCCCGCGGCGACGACGGCGGGCTGCCACGGGTCCGGCCCTTCCGGGACTATCTGCACTGGCTCGCCGGCCAGGACCGGGACGCCTCGGTGGCCGCATGGCGCGAGGCGCTGGCCGGAATCGACGGCCCCACCCTCGTCGCGCCCCGCAGCGGCGACCGGGCCGCCGTCGTGCCCGGACGCCTGGACACCGAGCTCGAACCCGCCGTGTACGAGGCGCTCGCCGCCCTGGCCCGGGAGCGTGCGCTGACCCTCAATTCGCTGGTGCAGGGCGCCTGGGCGGTCGTCCTCGGCGGGCTGACCGGGCGGGACGACGTGGTCTTCGGCGCCACCGTCTCAGGCCGGCCGCCCGAGCTCGCCGGGGTCGAGACGATGGTGGGCCTGTTCATCAACACCCTGCCGGTGCGGGTACGGCTGCGTGCCGACGAGCCGCTGGTGGACCTGGTGCGCCGGGTCCAGGACGAACAGACCCGGCTCCAGCCCCACCAGCAGATCGACCTCGCCGAGGTGCGGCGGCTCGCCGGAGCCGGTGAACTCTTCGACACCACGATGGTGTTCGAGAACTACCCCGTGGACCTCACGGCCGGGAACGACAGGCCCGGCGGGACCAGCGGCCTGACCGTCGCCGGCGCCCGCAACCGCGACGCCGCCCACTATCCGCTGGCACTGGTCGCCGTCGGCCGTGGCGGCCTGCTGCGGCTGCGCCTGGACCACCAGCCCGATCTGATCCCCGAGGCAGCGGCCCGCGCCGTCCTGGACCGCGTGGTCCGCGTCCTCACCTCGGTCGCCACCGAACCGCTGCGCCCCGTCGGCCGGCTCGAGCTGCTCTCCGGGGAGGAACACCGCACCGTACTCGAACTCGGCCACGGCGCGGACACCGCCATCCCGGACCTCAGCCTGCCGGAGGCGTTCCGCGCCCAGGCCGCCCGCACCCCGCACACCACCGCCGTCCGCACCGGCGCCGACACGCTCGACTACGCCGCGCTCGATGCCCGCTCCGACGCGCTGGCACACCGCCTGACCCGGCTCAAAGTGGTGCCGGAAACCCCGGTGGGGCTGCTCATGGAGCGCTCGGCGGACGTCATCGTGTCCGCGCTGGGGATCCTCAAGGCGGGCGGCGCGTACGTCCCGCTGCGGCAGCGTGACCCGGCCGACCGGCTGCGTCTGCTCACCGGCCTCGCCGGTGTCCGTCTGGTGCTGACCGACCGGGCGAACGCCGACCGCGCCGCGGAACTGGGGCCGCCCGTGGTCGTCGTGGACGACGGAGCGCAGGCGGAGCCCGATGCCGTGCCGGGAGAGCCACTGCCGCACGTCCACCCCGGCCAGATCGCCTACATCAGCCACACCTCCGGCTCCACCGGAACACCCAAGGGCGTCGCCGCCACCCATCGCCATGTGCTCGAACTCGCCCATGACCGCTCGTTCGCGAACGGCGCCCACACCCGGATCCTGGTCCACTCGCCGCACGCCTTCGACGCCTCCACCTACGAGATGTGGGTGCCGCTGCTGACCGGCGGCACCGCCGTCGTCGCCCCGCCCGGCGACCTCGACGCCGAACGGCTCGGCAAGCTCCTCGTCGAGCACGAGATCACCGGGCTGTTCCTGACCACCGGTCTCTTCCAGCTCGTCGCCGACGAGGCGCCCGAACACTTCGCCGGCCTCCACGAGGTGTGGACCGGCGGCGAGGCGGTCCCCGCCGCGTCCATCCGCCGGGTGATGCGGGCCTGCCCCGACACCACCGTCATCGACGTGTACGGGCCCACCGAGACGACCACGTTCGCGGTGCGCCACCGGCTTCCCCGGGGACCGGAGGTCCCGGCCTCCGTCCCCATCGGCAGCCCCCTGGACAACACCCGGCTGATGGTCCTCGACACCGGGCTGCGCCCCGTGCCACCGGGCACGGCGGGCGAGCTGCACATCGCCGGGGCCGGGCTGGCCCGCGGCTACTGGCGGCGCCCCGGGATCACCGCGGAACGCTTCGTCGCCGACCCCTACGGCCCGCCGGGCGCCCGTATGTACCGCACCGGCGACCTGGTGCGCTGGAACGCCGAAGGCGTGCTGGAATACCTCGGGCGCGCGGACGAGCAGGTGAAGCTGCGCGGCTTCCGCATCGAGCTGGGTGAGATCGAGGCGCTGCTGGGCAGCCACCTGGGCGTCGCCCAGACCGTCGTCACCGTGCAGGAGCCGCGCCCCGGCGACCGGCGCCTGGTCGCCCACCTCGTCGCCGAGCGCGGCACCACCCCGTCCCCGGAGGACCTGCGGGCGCACCTCGCCGCCGAACTCCCCGACTACATGGTGCCCGCCGCGTTCGTCGTCCTCGACGCGCTGCCGCTGACCGGCAACGGCAAGGTGGACCGCAAGGCGCTGCCCGTGCCCGACACCGGCCCGGCCGCCGCCACCGGGGCGCGGCGTGCCCCGCGCAGCCCCCAGGAGGAGATCCTGTGCGGCCTCTTCGCGGAGGTCCTCGGCCTGCCGTCGGTCGGCATCGACGACAACTTCTTCGACGCCGGGGGACACTCGCTGCTCGCCACCCGGCTCGCCGGGCGCATCCGTTCGGTGCTCGGTGCCGAGATGGCGGTGCGACAGCTCTTCGACACGCCCACCGTGGCCGGGCTCGCCCGCGCCCTCGACACGGCCGGATCGGCCCGTGCCGCGCTGATGCCCGCCGAACCGCGCCCCGATCGCGTCCCGGCCTCCTTCGCCCAGCGCCGGCTGTGGTTCCTGCACCGCTTCGAGGGCCCCTCGCCGACGTACAACATCCCCTTCGCACTGAGGCTCACCGGCGACCTGGACCGCACGGCGCTGCGGGACGCGCTCGTGGACGTCGCGGAGCGCCATGAGTCGCTGCGCACGGTCTTCGCCGAGGACGCCGAGGGGCCGTACCAGGTCGTGCTGCCCGCCCCGGAGGCCCGCACCGCGCTGACCGTCGTCCCCGGCGTGCCGCCAGATCGCCTGGAGCGGGAGATCGCCGCCGCCGTCGGACACGCCTTCGACCTGTCCGAAGAACTCCCGCTGCGCGTCTGGCTGTTCGAGACCGGAGAGCGGGAGCATGTGCTGCTGCTCCTGGTCCACCACATCGCGGGCGACGGCTGGTCGGTGCCGCTGCTCTCCCGCGACATCGTGGCCGCCTACGCCGCACGACGCGTCGGCACCGCCCCGGCCTGGCAGCCGTTGCCCGTCCAGTACGCCGACTACAGCCTGTGGCAGCACGAGGTGCTCGGCTCGGAGGACGACGACGAGAGCCTGATCGCCCGGCAACTCGCCTACTGGAAGGGGGCTTTGGCCGGACTGCCGGACGAACTCACGCTGCCCGCCGACCGGCCGCGCCCCGCCACCTCCGGCCATCGCGGCGAACGCATCCCCTACCAGGTGCCCGGACCGCTGTACGAGCAGGTCCGCGCCCTGGCCCGGGCCACCAAGGCCAGCCCGTTCATGGTGGTCCAGGCCGCGGTCGCCGCGCTGCTCACCCGGCTCGGGGCGGGCACCGACATCCCGCTCGGCACCCCGGTGGCCGGCCGCACCGACGACGCCCTCGAGGATCTTGTCGGCTTCTTCGTCAACACGCTGGTGCTGCGCACCGACACCTCGGGCAACCCCACCTTCCGTGAGCTGATCGCCCGTGTCCGGGACACGGACCTGGCGGCCTACGCCCATCAGGACCTGCCCTTCGAACGGCTGGTGGAGGCGCTCAACCCCAGGCGCTCGCAGTCCCGGCACCCGGTGTTCCAGACCATGCTCACCTTCAACAACACCGAGCAGCGGCACCTGCCGTCGGACACCTCCGCCCCCGAGGACGGCGTGGGGGCGCCGGGCCTGACCGTCGAGCGGGTGGCCTCGGACACCGGTACGGCCAAATTCGACCTGCTGCTGTCCTTCGCCGAACGGCACGCCCCCGACGGCAGCGTGGACGGGCTCAGCGCGGGCCTCGAATTCAGCACCGACCTCTTCGAACGCGACACGGCCGAGCGGATCGTCGCGCGGCTCCTGCGGCTGCTGGCGGCCATGACCGCGAATCCGCAGGCGCGACTCGGCGAGGTGCCGCTCCTCGACGAGGGCGAACGGGCCGCCGTGCTGAGCGGCGGCAGCGGCGCGGCCCGCCCCGCGCACGACGCCTCCCTGCCCGAGCGGTTCGAGACGGCCGTCGCCGGCAACCCGCACGGTGTGGCCGTGGAGACCCCGGAAGGAGCGGTCGGCTACCCCGAACTCAACGCGCGCGCCAACCGCCTCGCACGGCTGCTCATCGACCGCCAAGTGGGCCCCGAGGACCTGGTCGCGGTCGCCATGCCCCGGTCGGCCGACCTGGTCACCGCCCTCATGGCGGTCCTCAAGACCGGTGCCGGGTATCTGCCCGTCGACCCCGAGTACCCGGCGGCCCGCATCGGGTTCATGCTCGAAGACGCCCGCCCCGCCTTCGTGCTGACCACCGGCGAACTGGCCACGGCGCTTCCGGAAGCTCTCGCCGGCCGCACGATCGCCACCGACGACCCGAAGGCCGCCGAGGCGCTCGCCGCGTATCCCGCGACCGACGTCAGCGACGACGAGCGCACCAGGCCGCTCCACCCCGCCCACCCGGCGTACGCCATCTACACCTCGGGCTCCACCGGCCGCCCCAAGGGCGTGATGATGCCCGTGGGCGCCCTCGCCAACCTGCTGGACTGGCACCAGGCGCAGTTGCCGGGCGGACCGGGCACCCGGGTGGCGCAGTTCACCGCGGTCAGCTTCGACGTCGCCGTCCAGGAGATCCTCTCCGCACTGCTGCACGGCAAGACCCTCGTGGTCTGCCCCGAGGACATCCGCCGCGACCCGGCCCGCCTGGCCCGGTGGCTCAACGACGCGGGTGTGCAGGAGCTGTACGCGCCCAACCTGGTCATCGACGCGGTGTGCGAGGCCGCCACCGCCCAGGGGCTGGAGCTGCCGGACCTCACCGACCTCGTGCAGGCCGGGGAGGCGCTCACCCCGCACGGCGCCATCCGCACCTTCTGCGCCGCCCGCCCCGGCGTACGGCTGCACAACCACTACGGGCCCGCCGAGACCCACGTGGTGACGGCCTGCCCGCTCCCGGCGGACACCGACGCGTGGACACCCGGCCCCGCCCCCATCGGGCGGCCCGTCGACAACACCGCCGTACGGCTGCTCGACCCCTGGCTCAACCCGGTGCCGCCGGGCGTCCCCGGCGAGCTGTACATCACCGGTGCCGCCCTGGCCCGCGGCTACACCGCCCGCCCCGACCGCACCGGGGAGCGGTTCGTCGCCGATCCGTACGGCCCGCCGGGCGCGCGGATGTACCGCACCGGCGACCTGGCCCGTCTCACCCGCGACGGGGAGCTGACGTACCTGGGGCGCACCGACACCCAGGTCAAGATCCGCGGGTTCCGCATCGAACCGGGTGAGATCGAGGCGGTGCTCACCACCGCCCCGGAGGTGGTGCGGGCAGCCGTGGTCGTGCGGGAG
>NZ_JAHLEM010000251.1 GCF_018883605.1 Streptomyces niphimycinicus
GCGCGCGGATGTACCGCACCGGCGACCTGGCCCGTCTCACCCGCGACGGGGAGCTGACGTACCTGGGGCGCACCGACACCCAGGTCAAGATCCGCGGGTTCCGCATCGAACCGGGTGAGATCGAGGCGGTGCTCACCACCGCCCCGGAGGTGGTGCGGGCAGCCGTGGTCGTGCGGGAGGACCGGCCGGGGGACCGGCGGCTCGTCGGCTACGTGGTCGCGGCGCCCGGCTCCGAGGCCGCACCGCGCCGGGTGCGCGAGCACACCGCCCGGCATCTGCCCGACCATATGGTGCCCGCCGCGTTCGTCACCCTGGACGCGCTGCCGCTGACGCCCAACGGCAAGCTCGACCGGGCCGCCCTGCCGGCGCCCGAGTACCAGGGCGATACGGCGTCGGGACGGCCGAGGACACCCGAGGAGCGTGCGCTGTGCGCCCTGTTCTCCGAGATCCTGGGCGTGGCGGAGGTCGGAGCCGACGACGAGTTCTTCGACCTCGGCGGCCACTCCTTCCTCGCCGCCAAGCTGGTCGGCCGGATCCGCGACGAGATGGGCGGCGACCTGCCGGTGCGGGCGGTCTTCGACGCCCCGTCACCGGCGGCGCTCGCCCGCCTGCTGACGGGCGAGGCGCCTGTGGAGGGCGACTCGACGGGATCACTGCTGCCCCTGCGCGCCCGCGGCTCGGCCGCCCCGCTGTTCTTCCTGCACCCGGGAGGCGGCTTCAGTTGGTGCTACTCCGGTCTCGTCCGCCATCTCGGCGCCGAGGTGCCGGTCTATGGCGTCCAGGCCCGCGGCCTCGACGGCACCGGACCGCTCCCGGCGTCCATGGAGGAAATGGTCGAGGACTATTTCGAGCGGATCCGCTCCGTGCAGCCGCACGGCCCCTACCGGCTCGCCGGCTGGTCCTTCGGCGGACTGACCGCGCAGGCGCTGGCCGTCCGGATGCGCGCGGCGGGCGAGGAGGTCGGGATGCTCGCGGTGCTCGACTCCTACCCGCCGGGGGAGCACAGCGACCACTCGGAGCCGGTGGAGCACGAAGTCGTCGCGAACAACCTTCAGGCCATGGGATTCACCGTCGACATGGCCGAGCTCATAGCAGACCAGGAGCGGGTTCTGATGCGCTTCCGGGAATTCCTGCAAGGGGGAAATCACCCCATGGCCCACCTCGACCACCTCGAGGCCCAGGATGTGCTGGCCCTCAAGGACGTCTACGTGAACAATGTCCGGATCATGCGGTCCTATGAGCCCCAGTTCTTCGACGGGGACATGCTTTTCATCTCCGCGGAGCGGAAACCCGCCGAGCGGGAAACCATCCTGAATGTCAACTTGTGGCAACCGCTGACCGGCGGGTCGATCGAGATCTGCCCCATAGACTCGAACCACGGAGATCTGATGACCGACGCCCGTCACGCGGCGCGTATCGGACGTTTTCTCGCCGACCGGCTGTGAACCGTGAATGTATGTCAAGCGTCAAGCGTCAAGTGAAAGAATTTCTTCCAGAAGGAGCGATCTCATGAGCACCAACCCCTTCGAGGACCCCGAGGGCACGTATCTCGTGCTCGTCAACGATGAGGGGCAGCACTCCTTGTGGCCGGCGTTCGTCGAGGTTCCTCAGGGCTGGCGCACGGTCCTCGCCGACGCCACCCGGGACGCGGCGCTCGAATACGTGAACGCCCACTGGACCGATATGCGCCCCAAGAGCCTGATCAAGGCCATGGAAGGCGCCGACGCGGCCTGAGCGCCGCACCCGCTGGACCGCCGTGTGGCCCGCCCCGCCGGGACGCGTCCGACGCGTCGTACCCGAGGGGCGGGCCACACCCATGCCCGTGCACCCGTCATACCAAGGAGGATGGAGCGAGATGCCGGTCGTTCACGTCAACGGAATACAGCTCCACTACGAGGAAGCCGGCGAGGGCGAGCCGGTCGTGATGATCCAGGGGACCGGCGCCGGCGGCACCGTGTGGCAACTGCACCAGGTGCCCGCCCTCACCGCCGCCGGATTCCGCGTGATCACCCTCGACAACCGGGGCATACCGCCGACCTCGGAGTGTCCCGGGGGGTTCACCCTCCAGGACATGGTCGGCGATGTGGCCGGGCTCATCGAGCACCTCGGGATCGGTCCCTGCCGGGTCGTCGGCACGTCCCTGGGCGCCTTCGTCACGCAGGAACTCGCGCTGGCCCGGCCCGATCTCGTACGCCAGGCCGTCCTCATCGCCACCCGGGGCCGCACCGATGCGCTGCGCGCCGCGATCACCCGTGCCGAGATCGAGCTGCACGACGCCGGGGTGGAAATCCCGGTCCGGTACGCCGCCGTGGTCCGGGCCCTGAAGTCGCTGTCCCCGCGCACCCTCGACGACGGCGCGGCGATGGCCGACTGGCTCGATCTGTTCGAACTGTCGCCCGCGGCCGGTCCCGGACAGCGAGCGCAGATGGAACTGAGCACGCTGGGCCACCGGCTCGAGGCATACCGGGGCATCCGCGTCCCCTGCCAGGTCATCGCCTTCGCGGACGACCTGATCACCCCCGCGCATCTGGCGCGCGAGGTCGCCGACGCCATCCCGGGCGCCGAGTACGAACTCATCGAGGGCTGTGGGCACTACGGCTATCTGGAAGACCCCGCGACGGTGAACAAGGTGATGGTGGAGTTCCTCACCGGGGCGGCCGCCCGCTGACCGCCATGGGACGGCGAGCGGCACCGGAACGTGAAGAGGGGGGAGGCGCCCGGCCGGGGGTACCGGACGGCCCTCCCCCCTCGTCAAAGGGGCCGCCTGACCGCTACGGCCGCGGCCGGCCCGGCGACGGTGCCTGGTCCGTCCCGGGCACGAGGGACTGTACGTACGGGGCCGCCGGGCCCGTCGGCTCACCGGTCCCGGCCGGGACCGGCACGGCGGAAGGCTCCCTGCCGGTCCTGGACGTGCCGCCGGGCCACCAGTTCCACGGGCCGAGCGCCGTCATCAGCGCCGGCAGCACGAAGATCCGGATGACCACCGCGTCCAGCATGATCGCCGCCGCGAGTCCCACGCCGAGCTGCTTGAACTCGACCGCGTTGAGCGTGCCGAAGATCGAGAACACCGCCACCATGACGATCGCGGCACTCGTCACGACGCCCGCCGAGCGAACGATGCCCTCACGCACCGAGTCCCTCACGGACGCGCCGTCCTCGGCCATCTCCCGGATCCGGCTGACCACGAACACGTGGTAATCCATGGACAGTCCGAAGAGCACCACGAACAGGAAGAGCGGAAGCCAGGACACCACCGTGCCCGAGCTGTCGAAGTCGAGCAGCCCCTCCGCCCAGGTGTGCTGGAAGACCGCCACCAGGACACCGAACGAGGCGGCCGCGGAGAGCAGGTTCAGCAGCACCGCCGACAGCGCCACGGCCAGAGAGCGAAAGATCACCGCCATGGTGCCGAAGGTCAGCAGCAGTACGAAGCCCACCACCCAGGGCATGCGCTCCTCCAGGTGGTCGGTGAAGTCGATGCCCTGGGCCACCGCGCCGCCGACGCCGCTCTCGGCGTCCGGGACCTCGTCCAGCGCCTCGGGCACCCATCCGCGCAGCACCTTCAGCGACTCGGTGGCCTTGGGGTTCTTCGGCGGGTACGGCGTGCCCACCTCGACGGTGTGCACCCGGTGGTCCGCGGACTCGCGGATCACCGGCGTCTGGTCGTGGGCGAAGAGGCTGTTGCCCTCGGTGCGGTCGATCAGCCTCCGCAGCGCGGCCTTGACCTGGCCGGCCTCGTCGGCCGGGGCCCGTACCGCCACCTTGTGCACGGTGCCCTCGCTCGGGAAGGCGTCGGTGAGCCGGTCGGTCGCCCGGACGACCGGGATGTCCCGTGACAGGTCGTCCTGGCCGGGCTGCTTGAGCTTCATGTCCAGGGCGGGCAGGGCGAGCAGCAGCAGCGCGCCGATCGACACCACCAGCGTGAGGGCCGGCTTGAGCAGCGCCGGGCGCAGCAGCACCGGCCACAGGCGCGATTCGCCGGAGCGCATCGTCAGCCGCCACAGGAACGGCACCCGGGGACGGTCCACCCAGCGGCCCAGCTTGGCGAGGAGGGCGGGCAGCACGGTCACCGAGCCGAGCACCGCGACCGCCACGACGATGATGGAACCGGTGGCCAGGGAGGCGAAGGTGGCCTCCTGGGCCAGATAGAGCCCGGCCATCGCCACGATCACGGTGGTGCCGGACACCACGACCGTATGTCCCGACGTCTCCGCGGCGATGTCGATGGCGTCGAGGTGGGACTTGCCCTTACGGCGCTCCTCCCGCTCCCGCTTGAGGTAGAAGAGCGAGTAGTCGACGCCGACGGCCATGCCCATGAGGAGGATGACATTGCTCACCGCGCTGGTCTCCGGCAGCACATGGGACGCCAGGGTCGACAGCCCCATCGCGGTGACCACACAGGACAGGGCGAGCAGTACGGGCACTCCGGCGGCGATGATCGCGCCGAAGACCACCAGCAGGATCAGCAGGGTCAGCGGAACGCTGATCAGCTCGGCCCTCTTGAAGTCCTCGCCGATGGTGTCCGACATGCCCTTCGCCGTCGAACCGGTGCCCACCTGCTCGATGTTGAGCCCGTCGTGGGTGCGGTCGGCCTCGGCGCTCACATCGAGCAGCGGGCCGACCCGGTTGATGGCGTCGTCCTTGTCACCGTTCATCGTCACCGGTACGAGCAGGGCCTTGCCGTTCGGCGCGGGCACCGGCTCACCGACGCTCCGCACCTCGGACAGTGCCTTCATCCGGCCGGTGATGTCCTGGGCCGCCCGCTGCGCCGCCCGCCGGTCCAGCTTCCCGCCCGACTCGGCGGTGATGAGCACGTTCTCCTCGGCCCGTTCGGGGAAGTCCCCGGAAGAAACGATCTTGCCCGCCCGGCCCGACTCCCGGACCCCGGACTCCTCGGAGTCGAGCTTGTTGGTACCGGCGGCGCCGCCGAGGAAGAGGCACAGGGCGACGAACACGACCCACAGTCCGATCGCGGACCACGGATGTGTGGCGCTCCATCGGGCAACCCGTAACGTCGCCGGTTTCTTTCGCACTGTCAGCGTCCTCCCAATGGTGCCGAACCGTAGTGGCGGCTGCCGGGCTTATGACGCTAAAACGCTAGTTCCATGTCCCGGACGTCGACACGGGGTAAACCGCCTCGGTAGTCATTGTTTCCCGCAACTGTCACCCTGTGGTTCTCCGCAGGGTGCCAGTTGCGGGAAACCGTACTCGCCCAGGCGGAAGCTTGACCGGAGGATTCCGCAGCCATTAGTTTCATATTCCGGTTCGTCCTTTCCAGTGGAGTAAAAATTCCATTGGCAGGTAAATGCCGCACCGTGATGCGAATCAAGGGGAAACAATGGAAACCACGGTCCTCACTCGGCAACATGTTGCCAAGATCGTCCAGGGAAAGGGATTGGACCTTTTCATGGACCGGATGATCGACCGGCTCGATGAGGCGTTCCGTGCGGAAAACAGATGGGGTATCACCCCGGCTCGGGACGGATTCCTGCGCGGTCCTCGGAACACGGCCGTCCTCGAATGGATGCCGCACCACCAGCCCGGCGACTCGATCACCATCAAGACCGTGGCGTACACCCCCACGAATCCGTCCACCCACCAACTTCCCACCATCATCGGCACGATGGCCCGCTACGACGACGTGACCGGCCGTCTGCTGGCCGTCGGCGACGGCATCCTGCCCACCGCCGTCCGCACCGGCGCCGCCTCCGCCATCGCCAGCCGTCTGCTGGCCCG
Source organism: Streptomyces niphimycinicus (assembly GCF_018883605.1). Lineage (GTDB taxonomy): Bacteria > Actinomycetota > Actinomycetes > Streptomycetales > Streptomycetaceae > Streptomyces > Streptomyces niphimycinicus. The sequence goes on from NZ_JAHLEM010000251.1 coordinate 5,734, forward strand.
TCCCGACAGCCGGGTCCTCGGCCTGGTGGGCGCCGGTGCCCAGGCGGTGACCCAGGCCCATGCCCTCAGCCGGGTCTTCCGGCTGGACCGGATCCTCGTCCACGACATCGAGCCCGCCCACGCCGAGTCGTTCGCCGAGCGCGCGGAATTCCTCGGTATCGACGTGGAGGTGGCATCCGTCGCGGAGATCGAGGCGGCGTCGGACATCATCTGCACCGTCACCTCGGTCGGGGTCGGGGACGGCCCGGTCCTCCACGGCGAGCGGCTGCGCCCGCACGTCCACATCAACGCCATAGGCGCCGATCTGATCGGCAAGTTCGAGGTGCCGCTGTCCGTGCTCAAGTCCGCCTTCGTCACCCCCGACCACCAGGGGCAGGCGCTGCGCGAGGGTGAGTGCCAGCAGCTCGACCAGAGCGAGCTGGGCCCGGAGCTGCCCGCGCTGTGCGTCGACCCGGCGCTCGCCGAGGGACGGCGGGAGCAGGTGACCGTCTTCGACTCGACCGGATTCGCCCTGGAGGATCACGTCGCCTTCGATGTGCTCCTCGAACTCGCCGAGGAGGCCGGGATCGGCGACCGGGTGCAGCTCGAACACCTGCCGGAGGACGCGCTCAACCCGTACTCCTTCCAGTGACGGCACCGGGCTGTGCCCGCCCGGACGTGGGGCCGCAGACAGCCCGGTGGCGCCTTGGAAGCCGAGCGGATCTCGACGACGTGTGGGAACACGTCGTCGAGCACCTCGATACCCGTGGCCTCGCCCGGCGCGGGCCTCAGGACTCCAGATACCGCAGGACCGCCAGGATCCGCCGGCTGTAGCCGGCGGTATGCGACAGGTCGAGCTTGTCGAAAATGGTGTTGAGGTTCTTCTCCACCGAGCTCAGCGAGATATGCAGCTTCTGCGCGATGGCCGTGTTGGTGTGACCCTGCGCCAGCGTCTCCAGCACACTGCGCTCGCGCGGGGTGAGCCGGGCGAGCGGGTCACCGTGTGTGGTACGGATGACCAACTGGCGTACGACCTCCGGGTCGATGGCCGCGCCACCGGCGTGGATCCGCTCCAGCGCGTCCAGGAACTCCTCGACCTGGGCGACCCGGTCCTTCAGGAGATACCCGACCCGCTCCGCGTTGGACGCCAGAAGCTGGGCCGCGTAGTTGCGCTCCACATGCTGCGACAGCACGAGCAGGCTTATCCAGGGCCAGCGCTTACGGATGTCCAGCGCGGCCCGCAGCCCGTCGTCGGTGTGCGTCGGAGGCATCCGGATGTCGACGACGACCATGTCGGGCATCCGCTCCTCGACCTCCTTCATGAGGGACACCGCGTCACCCACCGCCGCGACGACCTCATGGCCCTCCTCGACCAGCAGACGTACCAGTCCTTCCCGTAGCAAGGTCGAGTCCTCGGCGAGGATCACGCGCATGGAAGCTCCGCGGTAATGGTCGTGGGTCCCCCGAGGGGGCTGTCGATGTGCAGCAGACCGTCGAGCGCGCTCACCCGGCTGCGCAGCCCGGTGAGGCCGCTGCCCGATGGATCCGCTCCGCCGGTGCCATTGTCCTCCACCCGGACCACCAGCACCGCTCCGTGCAGCGCGAGTCGGATGCCGATGGCCGTGGCGCCGGAGTGCTTGGCGGCGTTGGTGACGCACTCCGAGACCACGAAGTACGCGGCGGTCTCCACCGTGTGTGGCAGCGCACCATCGACCTCGAAGTCCATGCGGATGGGGATGGAGCACCGCTCGGAGACCCCGCTGAGCGCTTCCTTCAGCCCCAGGCTGTCCAGAGCGGAGGGATAGATCCGCCAGGTGGCCTCCCGGAGTTCGGTGATGACCTCCTGGGACTCCTGGTGAGCCTGGTGCAGCAAGGCATCCACCTGCTCGGGATTGCGGCCGCGGCTGCGGCGCGCCCGGCCGAGCAGCATGGCGAGCGCCACCAGGCGCTGCTGGATGCCGTCGTGGAGATCGCGCTCGATGCGGCGGCGCTCGGCGTCGACGGCCTGGAGGACCGCGGCCCGGCTGGTGGCCAGCTCGTCGATGCGCTGCCGCAGCAACTCCCGCTCGGACGGCCCGAAGCACTCACGGGCCAGCCGGGCGTCCAGGACCGCGAGAGAGTAGATGCCCTGCACGTCGAGGAAGAGCAGCACCCCGCCGAGCAGCGCCTGGGTGAGGAGTTCCTGGAGGTCCAGGCGGCCTTGGACCAGTCGCATGGCCAGCACCGCGGCGAGGATGGCACCGAACCCCAGCAGACCGATGACGATGGTGCACAGCAGCCCCGTATAGCTGCGGATCGCCAGATAGCGCAGGACCTTCTGGTCGGACGACTTGTAGTGCTCGGGGAAACGATCGCCGAAGAAGACGAAGCGGCGCGCCCGGTCCAGCCCCGCGAGCCGACGGGCCCCGGAGGCGAGCGCGGCCAGGGCGCCGGGCCGGGTGCGCGGCCCCAGCAGAAAGGGCGCCAAAGCCGTGCCGACGATCAGCAAGTAGAGAAATCCGAGCATGGCCGTGCAACAGCCGAGGAGCGCTCCCGGAATCTTGCGCGGCCACGAGGGTTCCGCCGCCCCCCTCCCGCCGTCGTCCTGACCGGGCGAGCCGAGAAACAGGTGATGGGTGGCGAAATTCGTCAAATCCCCCTGCACGGGGGCCAAGCCTAGCCCGGCCGCACACCCCGGGCAAGATCGTCCGGGCTGTGGCGCGAGCAGCGCGGAGGCGCCGGGGCGCCCGTCATGGCTCATGAAGCGGGGCGCTGCCTGCCGCGACCGCGGAAGCGCACGACCAGGTAGACCACGATGGCCACCACCACCGCGACCAGGACCACCTTGGAGAGCACACCGACGTAGGTCTCCACCTCGTCCCACTGATCGCCCAGCCAGTAGCCGGCCATCACCAGCACCGTGTTCCAGACCAGGCTGCCCAGCGTGGTCAGCAGGGCGAAGACCGGCAGCGGCATCCGCTCGACCCCGGCCGGAATGGAGATGAGGCTGCGGAAGATCGGGACCATGCGGCCGATGAAGACCGCCTTGGTGCCGTGCCGCTCGAACCATTGCTCCGTACGGTCCAGGTCGGACGCCTTCACCAGCGGCAGCTTCGCCCAGATGGCGTGCATGCGCTTGCGGCCGACGAGCATGCCGATCCAGTACAGCACCAGCGCGCCCACCACCGAACCGAGCGTGGTCCAGAACAGCGCCGAGGCCAGGCTGAGCACCCCCTGCCCGGCCGCGAACCCGGTCAGCGGCAGGATCACCTCGCTGGGCAGCGGCGGGAAGAGGTTCTCCAGCGCGATGGCCAGACCGGCTCCCGGCCCGCCCATCGCGTCCACGAGGTCCGCGGCCCAGCCGGCGAAGCCGTCGGAGGGTTCCTGGGGCAGAGCCAGGGTCATCAAGTGCATGCGTGGTCTCCAACATGGCGGTCAGGCGCCGGAGCGCTGTGCGGCCCCGACGCCTGTCAATCTAGAAACCGCGGACCAGCGAGGACATGAGGATTGCCGCCCAACCCGGTGGTGTTCTCCGCAGCGCTCGCCCTGCGGGAAACCGCAGATCAGCCGGGTGCCGGGCCGCCCAGGCGCACCATGCGCGCGACACCGGGGGACCGGCTCGGGAGAAGCGGCCAACTGCCTGCCGCGTGGTCGGTGCCGCGGGAAACCGCCGACACGGTGCTGAACGAAGTGGGGCAGCACTGCGCGTCGCGGCGCACGGGCCGCGGTCAGGCGCCCGGCGCCGGGCTGTCGGGTGGTGGTTCGTCTCGGCCGCCACGACGATCCTGGCGGCCATCGCCTTCACCGCGCTGCCCAGGACCGGACTCGGCACGCTTCCAACGCCAATCGTCTGTCTGGCGGGGGTCGTCCTGATGGCGATCTGGTTTGCCGTCCCCGGTAAGCCGGCCAGCAAGGGTGGACTCGACGTGATGCCGGACATGGACGGGGCCTCGGCCGAGACGCGCCCGGGTCTGGAACGCGCGGTCACGATCGTCGAATCCACCGCTGCCGCCACCGAAACCCAGGTGCGTGGTCATTGGGTCCGCTCCCGGTTGGCCGACGTCGGCCTCTCCGGGGATCTCACGTCGGTCGCGGCGGTAAAGGCGCTGCGCGGGGCAGAGCCGGGGCTGAGTCTGCCGGCGGCGGTGCAACTACGGGATGATGCGGTAGCCCATCCGGAGTGATGCGCGACCGGGTCTCCCGGACTGGTGGCGTTGGTGAGTCAGACGTCTGTGCCGCTGGCTCATGCGCGTTGCGGGGTCCCGAAGCGAACGGCGACCCCGGGGGAGTACAACAGACTCACCGGCGGGCCCGCCATGGGCGGCAGGCCCGCGGTGGTGATCAGGCCGTCGTCGAGATCGAGCAGCTCGGCCCGGTGCAGCGGCCACGGTGCGTGGTCGTTCGGCAGGTGGACCGTGCGGCCGTGCCAGGAGACGTGCAGACCCCACCGGGCGGTCAGGAAGAGCTCCAGCGGTGTCGGCTCGGCGATGGACCCGCCTATCCTCACCACGGCCCGGCTCGTGCGGCCCCCGGCCGCCGGGCGCCGCCGCAGGCCGCAGCTATAGGTGAGCACGTCGTTCTCGCGGCGCAGGCGCATCGTGGACCACCGATAGGGCAGCCGGACGGTGAGCCGGCCCACCAGCACCGGGAGCAGCCGGGCCGCGTCGAGGGACCGGAACACCACACCGCGCCGGCCCTGCCGGTCCACCGAGTACAGCCGGACGTTCGTCTCGCAGAACGTGCCCAGATACGGCAGGCCGGGCCCCGGCCCGAAGCCCACACCGCGCATCAGGAACGGGACCAGCCCGACATAGGTGACACCGTCGAAGATGTCGGGGCGGGTACCGGCGGGCAGCAGCGGGGCGACGCGCTCCGGCTCCACCGGCCAGTGCAGGAAGGTGAGTTCATCCCAGCGCTGGACCAGTGTCGGCCGCCGCACGGGCCGTGGCGTGGACAGCGTGATCGGCTCGATCTCCATGCCGGCGTCCTAGCACAGGAGCCGAGCCACCCGTCGGCCGGGTCCCGGAGTCCCGGGGCGCGCGACGTGCTCAGGAGAACTCGGCGCGCACCGCCTCCGTGTGCTCGCCGAGCCCCGGCACCGGCCGCATCGGCGCCCTGCGGCCCGCCACCTCCACCGGCGGCAGCAGACCGCGCAGCGGCCCGACCGGGGAGCCGAACTCGCCCCAGCGGTCGCGGGCGTCGAACTGGGGGTGGGCGCCGAACTCCGCGATGTCGCGCAGCCGGGCATTGGCGATACCGGCCCCGTCCAGCAGCGCGATCAGCCCCTCGGCGGTGTGCTCCGCGAAGCACGACTCCAACTCGGCCGTCAGCGCCTCGTCATGGGTACGGCGCAGGGGATTGTCCGCGAAGCGCGGATCCCCGATCAGCTCCGGGCGGCGGAGCACCCGCTCGCACAGGGCGGCCCATTCACGGTCGCTCTGCACACTCAGGAACACCTGACCGCCGTCCCCACAGCGGTAGGCGCCGTACGGCGAGATCGACGGATGGCGCGCGCCACTGCGCACGACCCCGGCACCGCCGTACGCCTGGGCGAAATAGGGGTGGCCCATCCACTCGCCCAGCGCATCGAGCAGGCTCACGCTCAGGTCCGTCCCCGCACCGGTGCGCTCCCGCTCGTACAGCGCGGTGAGAATGCCGGTGTAGGCGTACATCCCGCCCGCGATATCGGCGATCGAGATCCCGGGGCGGGCCGGGGCCGCCGGGCTGCCGGTGATCGACAGCAGCCCCGCCTCGCACTGGATGAGCAGGTCGTACGCCTTCTTCTCGCGGTACGGGCCACTGTCCCCGTAGCCGGAGAGCGCGCAGGTGATCAGGCGGGGATGGGCGGGCCGCAGCGTCCGCGCTCCCAGGCCCAGCCGGTCCACGGCGCCGGGCGCCAGATTGTGCACGAAGACATCGGCGCGGGCGAGCATCGCATCGAGCAGCGCCCGGTCGGTGTCGTCCTTGACGTCGAGGACGACGCTCTCCTTACCGCGGTTGATCCAGACGAAGTAGGCCGACGCGCCCTTGACCTCGCGGTCGTAGTCGCGGGCGAAGTCCCCGCGCCCAGGCCGCTCCACCTTGATGACCCTGGCGCCCAGATCGGCGAGCTGACGGGTGGCGAACGGGGCGGCGACGGCCTGCTCCAGGGCGACGACGGTGATGCCTTCCAGCGGTTGCGCGGGCACGGGCGGCTCCTTCGGTGCGGGTAGCCCCTGTCTACCCGGTGCCGGGCGGCGGTCGAACCCGATCCGGACGGCGGTCGAACGCCGCCCGGCACGCCGGGTTCAGCCCAGCAGCCCGCGCAGAAAGCGGATCTGCTCGGCCTGCTGATGCGTGCCCCCGCCCTCGTGGCCGTTGAAGGACCACACCTTGAGGTCCTTCTCACCGGCGTAGTGGTGATGGGCGGCGAAGCCGCAGGAGGTCGGGGTGACCTCATCGCGAAGGGCGGTCGAGAACAGCGCCGGGGCGCCCGCGCGGGCCGCGAAGTTGAGCCCGTCGAAGTGGTCGAGCGTGGCGAACACCCGCTCGGCCAGGTGGCGCTGTCCGGCGCAGAACCGGACCAGTTCACCGTAGGGTTCCGCATCGGTGATCTCGACCGCGCGCCGGATGTGGGTCAGGAACGGCACATCCACCAGGGCCGCCGTCAGATCCGGCACCAGACCGGCCGCCGCCAGCGCCAGCGCACCGCCCTGACTGCCGCCGCTGACCACGATGCGCGCGGAATCCACCAGCGGATGCTCACGGGCGGCCTCCACCGCCCGTACCGCGTCCGTGTACAGCCGGCGGTAGTAGTGGTCGTCCGGGGAGAGAACGCCCTGGGTCAGCTTGCCCGGGGCCTCGGGCCCGGTGCCGCCGACCGGATCGGGGGTGACGCCGGGGGAGTGCTGCACCCATCCCTGGCCCCGGCTGTCCATCACGAAGACCGCATAGCCCACCGACGGCCACAGCAGCCAGTTGTGCGGCAGCCCCCGGCCGCCGCTGTAGCCGAGGTACTGCACCACGCACGGCAGCGGGCCCGCCACCTCCCGCGGGGCCAGCAGCCAGCCACGTATCCGGTGCCCGCCGAAGCCGGAGAACTCCACGTCGTAGCTCTGCACTCGGGCCATTCCGGTGTCCTCTTCGGTGAACACCGCGTTCAGCTCGCAGGCACGGGCCTCGGCGAGGGTCCGCGTCCAGAAGGCGTCGAAGCCGTCCGGCTCGGGCAGCGGGGGCTGATAGGTGCGCAACTGCTCCAGGGGCAGGTCGATGAACACGGTGGGCGGACCTCCGTAGCGATCGGTGCGGTGCGGGATGACATATCGGATGTGCGGGAGGGGATTGGTGATACGGCCCCGTCCGGACAGCCGTGCAGTGTTCGATCCCTCGGTCATAAGAGAGCGCGAAGTGGGGGAGCGGTACTGGACCGGACCATGAGCCGGGTGGACAGCTCGGTCCGGATCGCCTCCGGTATCTCGCCGGTCATCAGCCGCAGCAGCTTGCGCAGCGCCGCCGCCATCGCCGACCGGTAATCGGCGACCCGGCCACCGTCGCGCACCGCCCGCCCCAGGCCGCCGAGCACCGCGATCCGGCGGTGCCCCAGCTCGATGAGGTGCTCGGTCGCGGCCATCCCGCCCTGCCAGTTGGCGGCGGCCACGGACGGCACCCCGGGCGGCGGGTCCTGCGCGGGGTCGATCAGCACAAACGGGATCCGGTGCTCATCGAGCCAGGAGTACTGGGCGGGCGCGAGCTTCGTGAGATGGAACAGCACACCCGAGCTGCCCCGGGCGTACAGCTTGTCCGGCCAGCCGTGCTCGCTCGGGCCGCCCCGGCCACGGGGGGCCGCGGCCGAGACCACCACCTCGAGTCCCGCCTCGTGCGCGGCCTGAGCCGCGCCGTGCAGCACCGCCCCCGACCAGGGGCTGTCGAGTGAGTGCACCACCAGGTCGACCATCGCGGCCGGTCTGGGCGTCTCACAGCGCGGCCTGCGGATGTACCCCAGGCGGTCCAGGACCTCGGTGACCCGGCGACGGGTCTCGGGGGCCACGTCCTCCCGGCCGTTGACCACCTTCGAAGCGGTCGGCACCGACACACCCGCCTCACGGGCGACGACCGCCAGCGTGGGCCCCGTCGATCCCGAGGAACGAGCCATCGAGACTCCCTTCCCTAACCGCCCACGTGGAACCCTGACCGGGCAGCAATCGGTTTCTACCCTAAGGCCGCCCCAAGTCACCGGGAAGACCCGGGAGTCGAGGGGGGACGCCCCACGCCTCCTTGTCGCCACCGCCCGCCGAAACGTTGCCCGCGCTCCGCCCCCGGCCATGGCTGGACGGGCACCTGGGAGGCCGCCGCCTCCGGGACGGTCCCGCCCTGCCCGGTCAGTCGATCCGCGATGTGGTGCACACCAGCGTCGGCGGCCACGCCGTCCGCGTCCGGGTGCGAGGCGAACGACCCGCGCGACCTGCGCCAGTCAAAGAAGCTCAACCGCCCGCACGGAGCTCAGCGGTCGATCCGCGCTCCGTGCGGGCCCGTGTCCGGCACCTCCCCGACCCGCGCCGCGGCCGGGTTGAGCACCCTGGTGAGAAAGGCCCGGGTGCGCGGGTGAACCGGATCGGACACCACCTGCTCCGGTCCGCCCTCCTCCACGATCGCCCCGTCGTCCATGAACACGACCCGGTCGGCGACCTCCCGCGCGAAGCTCATCTCATGGGTGACGACCAGCATCGTCATCCCCTCGTCCGCCAGGGCGCGCATCACGGCGAGCACATCGCCGACCAGCTCCGGATCGAGCGCCGAGGTCGGCTCGTCGAAGAGCATCAACTCCGGGTCCATGGACAGCGCCCGGGCGATGGCCACCCGTTGCTGCTGGCCACCCGAGAGCTGCGCCGGATAGGCCGACTCCTTGTCGCTCAGCCCGACCCGGCGCAGCGTGTCCCGCCCGATCCGTACCGCCTCCGCCTTGTCGCGGCGCAGCACCCGCCGCTGGGCGATGGTGAGGTTCTCCAGGGCGGTGAGATGCGGAAAGAGGTTGAACGCCTGGAACACCATGCCGATCCGCCGCCGCACCCGGTCGATGTCCACGTCCGGGTCGGTGACCTCGGTGCCCGCCACGGTGACCGAGCCCGAGGTCGGTTCCTCCAGGAGGTTCACACAGCGCAGCAGCGTCGACTTGCCGGATCCCGACGGGCCGATGACACAGACCACCTCGCCCCGCCGGACGGTGAGATCGATGCCCTTGAGCACCTCCAGCGCGCCGAAGGACTTGTGCAGCCCCGCCACCTGGATGGCGATGCCGTCCGCCGCGCCGGTCTCCTTCGCCACCGTCGTCTCCTTCACACCGGTCACCTCGCCTTCGCCGAACGGGCCTCGAGCCGGCGCACCAACTGGCCGAGCGGAACGGTGATGATCAGGTAGCACACCCCGGCGACCAGGATCGGGGTGAGGCTGCGGTGCTGATTCAGCGCGTCCCGGCCGAACTTGGACAGCTCGTACTGGTCCAGGGAGAGCCCCAGCAGATAGACCAGGGACGAGTCCTTGGTCAGCAGCACCAGTTCATTGGTGAGCGGCGGCAGGACGATGCGGAACGCCTGCGGGATGATGATCGAGGCCATCGCCCGGCCGTGGGACATGCCCAGCGAACGCGCCGCCTCCATCTGCCCCTTGGGCACCGCCTGGATGCCCGCCCGCATCGTCTCCGCGATGTAGGCGGCCCCGACCAGCCCCAATGCCAGCATCACCGTGACATGCCGGTCCAGCGCCACCTGGAAGGCGAGTGGCACCCCGAAGCCCAGCGCGATGAACACCAGCAGCGCGGGCACCCCGCGGAAGAACTCGATGTAGGCGACCGCCAGCCAGCGGTACGGCGGCACCTGCGAGAGCCGCATCAGCGCCAGCACCACCCCCAGGACAAGGCCGAAGCCGAAGCCGAGCAGGGTGTAGACGACGGTGTTGACCAGGGCGGTGGTGATGATGTCGGGGAACAGGGACCGGGCGACCTCGGCGTCGAAGAACGCGCGCCGCAGTTCACCCCAGTCCGCGGCCAGGACGATGGCGAGCAGCAGGGCGATGAGCACGGCGTACTGCACCGCTCGTATCGCCCGCACCCGCTGCCGGCGGGTCATTGCCATAAGTGTGCGGACTCCTCAGCTCCGATGGCCGTCGGCGGGCTTCACTTCTTGGGCGCGGTGCCGAACCACTTCTTGTAGATACGGTCGTAGGAGCCGTCCGCCCGGGCGTCCTTCAGCACCGCGTCGATCTTCTTGCGCAGTGCGTCATTGCCGGTCCGCACGGCGATGCCGTACTGCTCGCCGGTGTCGAACTCGGCCGTCACCGTGGTGTCGGCGTTGTCCTTGACGTAGTCGTAGAGCACCCCGTTGTCATTGATGCCCGCGTCGGTCTGCCCGGTCTTGACGGCGGTCAGCAGCAGCGCGAGATCCTCGAACTGGACCAGCTTGGCGCCCTTGGCGTGCTTCTGGGCATAACTCTCACCGGTGGTGCCCTGCTGGACCGCGAGCTTCTTGCCCTTGAGGTCGGCGAGGGTCTTGTAGGGCTTGCCCTTGGTGGTGAGCAGCGCCTGCGTGGCTTCGAAGTACGGGGCGGAGAAGTCCAGGTTCTTCTCGCGTACGTCGGTGATGGTCATCCCGGCGGCGGCCACGTCGCACTGGTTGGTGTTGAGGTCCTCCCCGGACTGGATGCCCTCGAAGGGCGTGTCCACGATCTCCTGCTTCACATCGAGTGCCGAGGCCACGAGGTCGACGATGTCCACATCGAAGCCGACGATCTTCTTGCCCTGCTTGGACTGGAAGGGCGGATAGGGCAGATGGGTGCAGGTGGTGAGCTTCCCGGAATTCACCAGGCTGATGTCGCCGCCGCCGGACCCCGACGACTTGGTGCTGGTGCACCCGGCCAGGAGGGCGGATACGGCGGCGACGGCTATGACGGGCAACGCGGAGCGAGCGGACACGGCACCTCCGGGACAGGGTCGGCGAACGACCACGGACCTCGATGATCAGTGAGTCGGGCCGAATCCTCCCACCGGATACGCCGCGGTGTCTTTACGCGCGCAATTGCGACCGGATAACGGAGAGGCGAGGTCAGCGCCGCCGGCGCCGCTTGCGGCGCTTGCTCCAGAACCAGCCGGCCGGCGGCTCGTCCGCCCGCCAGGGCTGGGGCTCGGGCGCGCCGCGCCGCCACCGCGCGGTCAGCATCCGGGTGCGCGCCGCGGGCTCGGCGACCTCCGCGCCCCGTATGAAGTCCTCGTCGAGGGTGACGTCGTCCCAGCCGTCGGCGTCGTCGTCCCCGCGGGGTGTGGATCCGGTGCTCAAGGGGCACCTCCCGTTGCCATGGTGCCGCTCGGGCACAAGAGCGTGTTCCTCGAGCGATGAACGCATGGGGTGTCCGCCGAGTTCCGGTGGACACCGCGGGGGACGTGCCGGGGTCAGGTGAAGATCAGCCGGTCAGGGGCCGGAGCGGGGTCCACACCCGCATCGCGCCGGGCTCGCGGTTCGCCCACGCGTAGTACGGGATCGCGGTCACCGGCACCGGCTCGGGGACTTCCGCGCCACCCGCGTCCCCGCCCGAGCCCGCGTCCCCGCCCGAGCCCGCGTCCCCGCCGGG